>CALCJW010000082.1:0-2211 GCA_937967235.1 uncultured Clostridia bacterium | reverse complement strand
TTTCCGTAAAATCGGTTTGTACCGCCGGGTCGATGTGGGCATCGACCCCTACGAACGTCCCCGGAAAATTTTCAAAAGAATCGTAGGGGCGGACGACCCTGTCCGCCCATGGGAAGTTGCGAATTCACCGTAGTTTTTCATAAAAAGCGGCTTTTTTCGCGGGTGGACAGAGTCATCCGCCCCTACGCAAAAGGGTACAAGATACAAAAAATAGAAAACTGTCAGCCGAGGCGCCTATCTTTTTCGATGATGGCGTTTACGGCCTCAATGACGGCGGACTCGAAGCCCTGCTTTTTAAGCACATGTACGCCCTCGATCGTTGTGCCGCCGGGAGAGGTGACCTTGTCGACCAGTGCCATCGGGTGCTCGCCGGTTTCCTGGCAGAGCTTCGCTGCGCCGAGCGTCGCCTGGCAGGCGATTTTCTGCGCGAGCGCTCTGGGAAGCCCGGCCTTCACGCCCGCAGAGGAAAGCGCGTCAATATACATCTGCACGAACGCACCAGAAGCTCCTCCAAGCGCGGAGAATGCGGAAAACTGCGCTTCGGGAATATCATAGACCTCGCCCACCGAGCGGAACATCGCGCGCACAAGCTCCACCTGCTCCGGCGTGCATGCTGCGTTCGGGCAGACGGCGCTTGTCGAGCACAGGACCTGCGCGCAGATATTGGGCATGACGCGCACAAGGGGCACGTTTTCTCCAAAATAGGATGCATAGAACGAGAAGCCCTTGCCTGCCGCAATGGTCACGACGAGCTTGTCGGGATGAATCGCGTCTTTGATCGGATCTAAAACCTCCGGCAGCATCTGCGGCTTCACGCCGAGCACGAGAACGTCTGCCTTTTCCGCGACCTCCTTCGCACTTTCGCACGGCACGAGGCCGATTTCCTGCGCTAAGTTTTGCGTCTTTCCGGGCGAACGATTGAAGCCGCAGAGCGTGTCACGGCTGAAATTGCCGCTTCCCGCCATCCCGCGCAGAATCGCGCCCGCCATATTGCCAAGACCAATGAATCCGTAGACCATCGTATATACCTCCGTTGCCTCGCAGAGTTTCGCACCTTTAGGTGCGAAATAAAATGGAAATTCATTTTATCCGGCGGCTCCGCCGACCGGAAAAATTCCTATCGCCTCGCAAGTGTAGAATTTTGTCCCCATGGGACAAAATTATGCGCGCAGTCGAGGCGCAATTTCAGGGAAACGGCACAGCCGTTTCCCTGATGTTTTTAGCAAAGTTTTGCGCCCGCGGGGATCGCGTCGTCGACCATCACAAGGTGCAGCTTTTCCTCGCCCTTTTCGGTGTGGACGGCGGAAAGGAGCATGCCGCAGGACTCAAGGCCCATCATCTTTCTCGGCGGCAGGTTCACGATCGCGACGAGCGTCTTACCAAGTAACTGCTCGGGCTCATAGAACTTGTGGATGCCGGAGAGGATCTGGCGGTCGGTGCCGGTGCCGTCGTCAAGCGTGAATTTGAGCAGCTTGTCGGACTTTTTGACCGGCTCGCAGGCCTTGACCTTCACAGCGCGAAGATCAGACTTGCAGAACGTGTCAAAGTCGACCTTTTCGGTAAGATACGGCTCAACCTCCAGCGCGGGAAGCAGGCTCTTGAGCTGCTCCTGATGAAGCTCTTCGAGTTTCGCCAGCGCTTTTTCCGCGTCCACACGCGGGAAGATGGCGTCTCCCTTGTGGACCGTCACGGTCTGGGAGAGTTTGCCCCATACGTTCGCGGTATCCCAGACCTGAACGTCAGCGCTTGCCCCGATCTGCGCGAAGATCTTCTCGCAGGACGCGGGGATGAACGGCAGCAGCAGCGTTGCGCAGATGCGAATTGTCTCGAGAAGGTTATACATGACCGCGGCAAGGCGCGCCTTGTTCGCTTCGTCTTTCGCAAGCGCCCACGGCATCGTCTCGTCAATATACTTGTTGGCCCTCTGGATGCACTTGAAGATCTCCTCGAGCGCGTTCTGGAACTGGAACTTTTCCATCTGCGCTTCATATCGATCACGTAGGCCGGAGACAAGCTCGATCAGGCTCTCGTCAAACTCGCCTGCCGCGCGCTGCGCCGGAAGCGTGCCGCCGAAGTACTTTTCGACCATCGCCGTCGTGCGGGAGACAAGGTTTCCGAGATCGTTGGCGAGGTCAATGTTGATGGTGTTGATTAAAAGCTCGTTGGAGAAGTTGCCGTCCGAGCCGAACGGGAACGTGCGCAGCAGGAAAA
>CALCJW010000081.1:0-23961 GCA_937967235.1 uncultured Clostridia bacterium | reverse complement strand
AAGTCGTTGCCGCGCTCAACAAGAGCCCGCGCCGCAAGGATTTTAAGATCATGGTCGGCGGTGCTCCCATCACGCAGGAATTCTGCGATGAAATTGGCGCCGACGTCTATACGCCCGACGCGGCCTCCGCCGGTCAGGCCGCGAAAAAGCTCGCCATGGAGCGCAGCGCAAGCTGACAGCCGTCCGCTGATTGGCAAATACCTCCTTCGCCATGGGTGCCGGAGTCATAGAGGACTCCGGTGTCCTCCATTTGAATATTCCGGCTTCTTTCATCCCTTCACCCTCTGCCGGAATATTCCACAAATATTCTGCCGGGCGCAGCTTCTGCGCCCGACGGTACAAAACCCACAGGCCGAAGAATTATCTGCCTGTGGGTATTGCTGATTTAGGGGATTTTTTATGAGTGAGATTATATTTACCATTGCAGGCAAACCGGAAGCGCTGCATACAGACTCTCAAAAAAGCTGGATGCAGGCGCTGGAGGACAACGGTATTTTTCTCGACGCGCCCTGCGGCGGACACGGAAGCTGCGGCAAATGCCGTATTCTGGTAAACGGCAAAGAGGTTCTCGCCTGCCAGACGCAGGCTGCGCAGGGCGCTGTCCTGACGCTTCCCGCGCGCCATACGGCTAAAATTCTCTCTGCCGGACAGTCTGAGACGCTGGAAACGGACGGACAGACGGCATATGCACTCGCCATCGACCTTGGCACAACGACGATCGTCTGCTGCCTGCGCGATGGCGTAAGCGGCGCGCTTCTGGCGCAGAAGAGCTGCCTGAACCCGCAGACGCAGTATGGCGCGGACGTTATTTCGCGCATTGAGTGCGCGCAGGCACACGGTGCGCAGGCGCTTTCCGCATGCGTCTGGGAAGCGTTTGAGACGCTTACAGAGCAGTGCACGAAGGACGCCGGAATCGTTGCCTCACAGATCGGCATGGTCTGCATCGTTGGAAACACGGCGATGCACCATTTGCTGCTGGGCTTTGACACAAAGCCTCTGATCACGCCGCCTTATATGCCCGCAAGCTGCATTGCCATCGAGCGGCGCGGGATCCCGGAGCTTCCTTGCTGCGCAGGCGCGATCCTGCGCGTGCTTCCGAATATCGCGGGCTTTGTCGGCGCGGACACGGTCGGCTGTCTGTGCGCGGCTCGGTTTGACCAAATCAGCGAGCTGACACTTCTGATCGATATTGGCACAAATGGCGAGATGGTTCTCGGCAGCCAGGCGCGACGTGCGGCGTGTTCAACGGCGGCTGGTCCTGCCTTTGAGGGCGCAAAGATCACCTGCGGCATGCGCGGCGCATCCGGCGCGGTCGACCACGTCCGACAGGAAAACGGTACCGTGCTTTTCCATACTGTGGATGATGCACCGGCCATCGGGCTCTGCGGCTCCGGGCTTCTCGACCTGGTCGCGGTATTGCTGGAACTGAACATCATAGACGAGTCCGGAAAGCTTACCTGCGGCGAGCGTTATACGCTCCCCGGTACAGATGTTTTTCTGACACAGAAGGATATCCGTGAGGTGCAGCTGGCCAAGGCCGCCATCCGCGCGGGCATTGAACTGCTGTGCAGCCATCTGGGCGTTCGGACCGGGGATATTCAGCAGGTTTTACTCGCCGGCGCGTTTGGAAATTATCTTGCCCCGGTTTCCGCCTGCCGTATCGGAATGATCCCGGTGCAGCTGCTTGGCCGCATCCGCGGCATCGGAAATGCCGCTGGAGACGGTGCGCAGCGCTGTGCGCTTTCCCGCGCAGAATTTGAGCGAAGCAAACGCCTCGCTGCCGAAACAGAGTTTTTGGAGCTGGCGTCGAAGCCTGACTTTCAGGATCGGTTTGTAGACGCTTTGAGCTTTGAAGAGGAGGATGACGATGACACAGACTGAACTTCTTGCGCTCGCCAAGTCCTGCGGTTTTACCGCGTCCGCGCCCTTAGATCCGGCGAGCATTGAACTCAAGCAGGCCGTGCGCGATATGTGTAAGGAAAATACTTGCGGTCAGTACGGCAAGCGCTGGAGCTGCCCGCCGGGCTGCGGCAATTTAGAACAGTGCCGCACACAGTTGTCTGGCTACTCGACCGGTCTTCTCGTCCAGACGACAGGCGCGATTGAAGACAGCTTCGATTTTGAGGGAATTCAGGCCATCGAGCAGCAGCATAAGCAGCATTTTGACGCCATGCACGAGGCGCTCCGGCCGCTTTATCCGAAGCTTCTGCCGCTGGGTGCGGGCTGCTGCACGCGCTGCAGGGACTGTACCTATCCAGATGCGCCCTGCCGTTTCCCGGAGAAGATGGTTTCGTCCATGGAGGCTTACGGTGTGCTGGTACTGGAGGTCTGCAAAACTAACGATCTTCCATACTACTACGGCGCCGATACCATGACCTATACCAGCTGTTTTCTGCTTTTCTGAGTCTATTGCCGCAGATGCTATTGGCAAGAATAAAAGCATTGCTGCGCAAAAACTGCGCCGCAGCAAATAAAAAACAGTTTCCACATGCACAGAGCATTCTTCTCTTTTTATAAAAGACCGAAGGCACGGATCTCGAAGATACAAGCGCATCTTTAACACTTCACAAGTTTTTCCGGGAACGCTTTTATGCTACAATACTCCTGTATTCCAGGTCAGAGCAGATGAAGGGCGGAGCTATTTCAGGGCGGAGGTGAAGACTTGGGGACAGGTATGCCCCCGGTTCCGCGCGCAGGACATGGAATGAAATAATGGACTCATAAGACCGTAATTGCCGTTTGGCAGTTGCGGTCTTTTTGCGTCCGGACACAAAAAATGAAAGGAGACACAGCATGACAGACACAGAAAACGTATTTGACGGCTTTGCCTTACTGGGCGATGATGAGGAGTTTGACGTAGATAAGATCTTCGGCAGCGGTTCGGATGAACCCGCGCCGCCTCCTCCCGCGCCAACGTTGGCAGAAGAAGTCAAGTCTCAGCCTGAGCCGGAACAGGTTCAGATGGAGACGGCAGAAGTACAGCCCGAGCCGGAACAGACGCTCCCTGCAAAGACGCAGGAAGTACCGGCAGAAGAAAAGCAGCCGCTGGAACTCTTTTCGGCGTTTACAAGCGCGGAAAGTGACCCCATCCCAGAAGCAGCCCCGGTCAAAAGCATAAAGCCGAGACCCAAAACACAACTGTCGCTCTTTGATAAGCCGCCCGTTTTTCAGTACGGCGGCGCCAGAGAGCAGATCACGGATGCAGACATGACCTTCGAGGCCCTGCGTATCCAGAAAGCAGACGATTTCCCCGAATTGGAGGATGCGTCGGCTGTCACATGGCAGGTACGGTACGGAGATATTACGAAGACCATCCCCGCGCCCAAGCCGGACACCATCGCGGCCATGAAAGCGGAGATTGAGAAATCCAAGGCATTTCTGGACAGCCTGAAAAAAGGCAAGGTCAAGGACCCGGAGTGCGTCGTAAAGCCGCAGATCCGGATGCAGAAGAAGGGCATCGCGGACTACAAGGGCGTGTTCCCGACGCTGGAGGCCGCACGCGCGTCCAACAAGGTCATCTGCCTCATCCCCTCGCGGGACGGGCAGACGTATGAGATGCGCCGGAGCGAGCTCGGCGAGTTTATCGCGCCCAAGCACAAGATCACGGAGTTTTCAGAGGTAAGAGCCGGCTTTCGCCCGGCTCTTCCTCGCATCCCGCAGGAGCTGCTGCGCGCCATCATCGGCTTTTTCAGAAGCCAGATGGAATCGGGTGCAGAGTTTGAGGCGCTTGTCCGCATCTACTGGGATCGGGAGGAACAGAAATTCATCCCGTTCGTCCCGAAGCAGCGCGCCACCAAAGACAGCGTAACGGTTCGGCTGACGGATGAAGACCTTCCGGACGATACGCGGTATCTGTAATGCAGTTTATAGGCGTATTTCTTCAAAAGCGGTTTGAATTTTTCAATTAACGCTAAAAGTGATTCCTCGTCATTTCGCTGCGCTGCCGCAATCGTATCTTTCAGCATGGACGCCACCCTTTACTCTTTTGAGAGTAAAGGGGCAAGCCCACGCTAAAATGTAAACGCGCTTCTTCTCAGTTATTATTCATCCAACAGCACCGTACGCTAATAATGGACACGAAAACAAAGAAAATGCAACAAGCCCCGAGTCATTCATTACGAACGACTCGGGGTTTGTTCTTCAGCAAGAAGCTGATATGCACATTGTCTCGCTCTGGTCAGCGCCATTCAACATTCGGCGAAGCAGGTGTTCATACAAGAATACAAAACGCTTGAACCTATTCTTCCGTACGGATTTCTGAAAAGTATAATTCAGTTCTATTTTGAATCAGCCCAGCAGTTTCTTCGGCTGTTTTTTTTCCAAAGAAAAATGTCTCTGCCTCGTCCATAACGATGCTGGACAGTGTTTTATCAAAGTCAGCACAATGGTCAATTGCCTGAAGTTCGGCACAAATGCTAACTGCTTCATTTGTATTTGCGCCAGTTGCCAGTTCAGCAGAAAGAAAATGCGCCAAATCCTCGCGCCGAAGCGGCCATCCTCCCCGTGAGCTGTAGCGATTCGACGAAATGAACAACTTTATAAATTGCCAGGCTTCTTTAATATACGGACTGCTGGACATAATCGCTACAGGATTATTCAGATAAAGTGTGGATCCTCCAGCGTCAGGATAACCGACAAAAATCAAATCTCCATCTAGTTTTTCGGAGATTTCAGTATATTGGTCAAACCGTGATAACAATACAGGCATCAATAAAATTTCCTTTTTCCTTAAACATGTAAGTTCATCATCGTCATAATCCGAAGTATTGCCGGAACAATATTTAGAAAAATTCAGTAACGATATGAATTCCTCGCTTTCAAAGTTTACATTGCCTGTACTATAATTAGCAAAATGCGAAAAACTTTGAAACAGCAGTTCTTTAAGGACTTGCTCGGGAGTTTGTGAGTAAAACAGCGTATTTGCCCCTGACCTCTCATACGTATCGTATAGTTCTTCGAATGTCCATGTGTATTTTTCACCAATTACTGATTTCAAACCAATAACTGTACAGATAGACACTGATTGTGGCATTCTTAACAGAACACCTGGTGAATACTCGAGAGCTGCTAACTGATTTTCAAAGAAATCGTCTTTCGTATAGCCTTCGTCGCTTTCCATGAGCGTATACAAATTCGCTAATAGATCGTCATTTGCCAGTGAATTATAAGGAATCCCATTCAGACAAATCAAATCCGGCACATTTCCTGTTGCAATATCAACACTAAGTTGCTCCACAGCGCGATCCCCATAAAGCTCCATGTAGTCAATATAAATGATTGGAAGCTCTTGGTGTTGTAAATTATAATCGGATATTGCACTTGCAATATCTCTTGACGTAGAAATTCCAGCCATCGTCATCGTTCCAATTCGCTCTGGTGGTTCAGAAGGAGTCAGCAAATAGAGTCGATCGTTCAATTCACCAGAAATCCACGTTGCGAGTAGCATTTGTGTCTGATTGATAAAGGCAACGCCGCTAATATTTGAGGCTTGTAAGCCAAGCATAAAACAATCAGTGATCGTGCTTACCTCGTCACTGCTAATTGTCCAGCCATAAATATATCTGTCATCAAACAGAATAAAATCATATGGCGAATGATATCCTGATGCAAAGGTATATTCGTTTGCCCCATTCGGCAGCTGGATTTCTATCAAATTCTCAAAATCGGCCGCTTTCACTTGAAACATACGAGCTTCTTCTGCAGTCTGGCAAAGTACCATTACAGAATCGTCTGGCATTGTAAAAAAGTCTGTGATTATGTTTGGAGTAATTACTGTAGACTGATAATTCCCATTTAGATCAAACCACAGCATTTCACAGTCATAGCCCAAAACTAGGTTTGAATCTGTGATAGCCATGAAAGATGGTATTTGCTCGGGATCAATCAGCGACGTAATATCTGTCTCACGATCTCCGCAGTGCAAATAAAATAGATTCCCTTCATCAAGAAACAAAGCCTCAAGAAAGTAGATCTCATTGTGATAGTCAAAAAGAATTATCTCGCCGTCGTGGCTACTTGAACAAATATTACGTTGAGAACCCACTATTTCGTCGTAAATCTCTACGACAGGTATCGATATGCCTCCGGAATAGTCGAACCCAATAATAGCACTTCCAGCAGAAATCGGATGTACCTGTTCAATCACAGATGGATGGTTGGAAATCAAATCAATGGAATAGTAATTTTTTGGTATTATCTGTTGCGCTGCTGAATGCGGCGTTTCTTTTAGACTTGGCGAACCGCCCATGCTGCTTCCATCACTCTTATTTGCAGACCAGACAGAAGTGTGTACAAAATCCGAAGATTCCGCTGTTTCATGGCTACACGCAGAAAATATCAGAATAAGTATAAACACTGAAAATGCGATAATTCCTGATAATATTCTCTTCATCATTTTCCTCCAATTACCACAGTGTTATTATTCGTTCCATACTCTAATGCGAATCCCAGGTTGGGCGGGCGTACTCAACCTGGGATTTGCTAATCAATTACGTACCGGTAATCCCCTCTGCCGAAGCATAAACAATCATGTTGAAGGAATCTCTAATTTCAGCACTTCCATACAAAGATGCCTTTTCGCAATATACAGTATTAGTCGAGAAAGGCAATTCCTCATTTGCATTTCTCCTTGTAATCGACTGCGAGTCATAACTGACCCCAGTATAATAATCTACAATCTCAATAGACGTAATAAGTTTACTTACTGGATCACCATTAAAAGATGATTCAGCAATTCCACAAATGAAGTGTCCTCTGCTAGTATCGCCCCCCGCCGAAGAAAGCATTATCGTAAGTGAACGACCGTTTTCTGTCTTTGTTTCAATAGCATCATATGCAGCGGCAGGCATACAGAACGACAAGACTACGAGTACAACACACAAGAGCATGCCAACATATCTTTTTTTCATTTTTAACTCCTTTCAGATGAACAAAGATAACGTTTGATTCTTACGGACTCAGCTACAATTGTTTTAACTCAACGATCATAGGCACTACTCTCCTTTCTTTTTCGTTTGCTCAGTTTTGAGTGATGATATCTCTATAAAGCGGCCGCTTTTATAAAGCCCATACGTCTATGCTTCCTGGTCCTAGCAATAATCACGCTAGTTTAAGTCCACTCCAACTGTTAAAAACACGTTGGTATCGCATTTATTCAAATCGCTCTTTTCTAACCATAAAACATCATCTTAAAAAACGCATCAAATGTGAAGCTGCAAAGAAAAGCACAAATACTTTGTCCTATGGACTAGTCTAAACAGGTAATTAATTATTTACTAATATAGACGCTGCACATACCTATTTTGCAACAATTTTTCCTATCTATAATTCTAAATAACTACCATACGTAATAATCAAAACTTATTATTCTATTACTGCTTACGTTTCTTATGCTTTTCAGATTCGCTTTTCTGTACTCCACTAATGTGAATGTCTTGTTTTCACATCAACATACTCAACAGTAGCGCAGTTTGGATATCGAAGTATTAAAACGCATATTGGGATTATCAAGTTTCATACATAGAGCATAAAAATGGATTGAAAGCAAAGCCATGGCAATTCCGTGAGACCGTTACAAGTTTTATGTCCAGAAGCACAGACTAACACGATAGCACATATGTACTTGACTATTTCCATAGAATTGTCCGGTCTATAGCAAAACCCCGAGTCATTCATTACGAACGACTCGGGGTTTGTTCTTCAGCGAGGAGCTGATATGCACATTGCCTTGCTCTGGTCAGCGCCATTCGGACACTGGCGGGCTTTATGGATAATTCCTCAGCTAAAACCTCATCGCTTTTGCCGAGTATGTATTTTCCCTCCAGAAGCATTTTGCTTCTATCATCCAACTGCGGCCATCGCCGCACCAGCTCATCGATCTCATCTTTTGAGATCATATACTCTTCCATCTGCCGGCGTTCCTCGTTTGGCTCGGATTGCATCATATACTCCTCAAAAGAGAACGGTGCAATTTTATCCTGCGCCCGAAGAAAATTAAGCGCTGTGTTTCGTGCCGCTGCGCAGATATAGCCGACCAGTTGCGGCCGTTCCTTCTGGCGAAGCTCCGGGATCTTGTCGATCAGCTTGACCAGTGTGGCCTGGAGAATGTCCTCAGTATTCCACGAATTCTTCAGAATTTCATAGATTTCCTTGTATAGAAGCCTCTGATAACGGATATACAGCAGCGTCATAAATTCGCGGTCGTCATCGTCTTCAATAACAAGAATACAATACGGGATCAATTGCGTTCCTTCTTTCTCTGGATATGGACCATCGAAGCGGTTTCCATATCCGCTATCATGACGCAGATCGCGCGTTTTCTGGTCGGTGAGAAGTGTTGAAGCGCCTGCACAACATCACCGACGGTCGTTTCTTCGTGAAGCGTCTGGTCAAATACATCCGGCGAAAGCTTTGATCTGGAACGTCCCAGCAAGTAGTCGATAGAGACACCAAAATACTCCGCCAGCGCTACCAGCTTTTCAACATCCGGATAATGAACGCCTTTTTCGTAGTTTGAAATCGTTCCGCCGGAAACAAATATCACATTTCCCAATTCAGCTTGCGAAAGATGCTTCTCTTGACGAAGCTGCATCAGTATTTCACCAAAATTCGTCAAGCACACACCTTCTTTCGCATTTTTTGACATTATACTTATTCTAAAATCAAAATGTGTGATATTTTAGTTATGCAATAGTTTTTCATTGCTTTATTTGAATTATTATAGTAGAACTAATAGACGTAGCAGAACAACTTAATAGTTTGAAACGCTCATAAAAAATAGTTGTTGCAAATCAGCCCTTTCCGTGTCTTAGTATATGAACGTTCAGGAGAACAGATCATGGATTTAAAAACAAAGGACTCGTGCTTCATGGAAGACCTGTACCGAAGGCACGACCGCTTGATGTATTTCATTGCGGGAAAGTATACCGCAAACGCGCAGAAGCGGGAGGATATCGTACAGACCGCAGTTGTTTCCCTGCTTCGAAAAGAAGCAACACTGCGCCGCCTTCCCCCGTATGCCCAGATAAACTACATAGCAGCCGCGGTTCGCAACACCGCAATCAACGCCTTGAAACGGGAGCAGAAGGAACTCGACCGATGCATCTCGCTGGAGGATCTAACCGAAACCTTTCCAACACAGTTTATGCCGAGTGCCGAAGCGATCATCCTGGAAAAGGAACTGCAAAAGGATCTGCTTGCCGTATTTCAGGAAATGAAGGAAGACGAGCAGCAGCTGCTGATGGGAAAGTATCTGATGGACCTTAGCGACGCGGAGCTCGCGCAAACGCTTGGATGCAAGGCTTCCAGCGTCCGAATGAAGCTCACCAGAGCCAGACGGACATTCATGAAAAAACTTCAAGATGGAGGTGATGACAATGCAGGAGCAGGAAAAGCTGTATGAGCAGTATGAGGACGCCGTTTTTGCCCTGCTTATGGATAAGGTTGCAGAAGAAAACGGAAAGAAGCTGCTCCAGCAAAATGAAGCACTCCTTGCAGACCCAGATGCGGCCGTCCCCGAAACGTTGAGCAAGCGGTGTCTGCGCACCATTGAAAAGGCCTACCGCAAATCGCAGTGGAAAGCCGCCGCGAAAAAAGTGACACGGGCGCTCAATCAGGTTGCTTTATGGATTCTGGTTCCGCTCTTTTTGTTCGGCACCGCTTTTGCCGCTTCAGAAACCGTGCGGGTAAAAACGCTGAACTTTTTGATCACCAACTTCGAGTTTGGTACGGAGTTCCGTATTGAAAATACTGCCTCCGCAACGCCGCAACAGCAAAGTATGACGCCTATCGTCGATGATTGTATTCCCTCTGATTACGATCTAATCTCTCAAAGCAGTACTTCGCTGTTCGAAAATTATATGTATGCAAATGATTCTGGTTCTGAACTAAGTATCGTTATTTACGCACTGGAGAATTTCGGTGGAGCCATCACAGTTGATACAGAGGATGCTGAGGTTTGGTATAACACGATTCATGATCAAAGCGTCATGTACGTGCAGAAAGCAGGCACCTATCAGGTCGTCTGGACGGACGTAGAAAACCAAAAAATGTATGTGATATCCAGCAGCAATACCGAGCTGGATATCGTGTATGGAATAGTTGAAAAAATGCTTTGTTCCAATTCATATTAAATCAAAGGAGAACCAAACATGAAGAAAACTCGCTCCAGACTTTTGTCTCTGCTGTTGGCAATCATCCTGATCGCATCGGTCGTTCCGGTACAGGCCGCCTCTTCGGACATTGCTCCGTATCGTTATGATTATGTAAGCAGCTGCGCCATTTCCCTGAATATTTCGAGCAGAGGGCTTGCGACATGCACCAGCAATCTCATTCTTCGGCGCGGTGTCAACGCCGAAATGACTGTCACTTTGTATAAAAGCACAGATAAACGCAATTGGGATTATGTGACCTCCTGGGATACCAGCGGCTCGTCCATGCTGTCTCTTGAAAAGAGCTATTACGTTATGTCCGGCTATTACTACAAAGCAGAGCTGAGTGCGGATGTTTACAACAGCAGCGGTAGTTTCCTGGAGAATGTAACCTCCACTTCCAGCATAAAGTATTATTGATCTTCCAGCCATCCATGCTTACCGCAGCGTGGATAAACACGACTTTCATGTCGCTTTTTTGTCGCACTTTTTTCACAACTATTCCACTCCAACGCACTTGATTTGTCGCAAATCACTATGGTATTCTTAACATAGGAAAAAACGAAAACAGATGCTGCAGCACCAAATGCAGCATCTGTTTTTATATATACCCATATTTTGCGCGGTCGGTCTCTTTGGTTTTGGAGGGATAAATATGGATAACAAATATTTGAACGAAGTGTTGGAACGGCTGGAAAGCTACCGGAAAAAGGAGCAGCAAATTGAGCTCCTGCGGTACGAACTCCAACACGCCAAGCAAGTCTCACCGACCGAGCTGATCGAAGCCATGACATTTCAAACCCGTGATGCAGACGGCAGCCAAACCGATCTGTATCCGAAAGATGTGCCAGGCATCGCTCTTTCCTACCAGCACATCGCCGCACAGCTGAACGAAGAAGCCGTCGGCGAGCTGATAAGCAGGTATACCGAGCTGTGCCATGAGAGAGACCGGCTTTTACATTACATCGGGCTTCTGGACAAAAGGCAGCAGGACGTCGTCCGAAAGCATTATTTTGAGCAGCAATCCTGGAGCGAGATCGCTGCAAGTATGGACCTGACCCCCAGAACCGTTCAGCGAACACGCCAGCAGGCTTTGGACGAGCTTGCAAATCTCTACGCCTTCGCCGACGGGATTCTTCGGCGGTAGAAAAGAGAAACATCTTTCAAAATAAAGCCGCTGCAAGCATCGCAGCGGCATTGCATTGCCCGCAGAGCTGTCGTACAATAGCTATACGAGTCAGCTTCTGCACCTTGAAAATTTCATAGTATACTTCGTATGAGGAGGAATCCACGATGGAAAAACGCGAAAACGAAACCCTGACAGCACGCGACATCAAGCAGATTCTGAACATCAGCATCAACGCCGCCTACAACCTGATCCACAGCAAGTCATTCCCGGTCATCCGGATCGGCAACTCGTTCCGCGTTCCCAAAGCCACGTTTTACGAGTGGATGAAATCTTCCCATACGATCATAAACTGAAAGCAAATCTCCAAATTTTATCAAAGAAATTGGAGGTTGATAGCATGACACGTCGTTCCAACGGAGAAGGCAGCTTCTATCAGCAAAAGGATAAATCATGGGTCTATCAGGTTACATATGGCCGAAAAGAGGATGGCAGTCCATACCGCAAAGCGTTTAAGGGCCGTACCAAGACGATCTGCAAAGAGCGCCGCGCACAATGGGAAGAAGAACAGGCGCGTATCAAGGCGGAGGAGGAAGCACAGGCAGCGGAATCCGCTCGTCTCGAAGAACTCCGGGCCAAGCTCGGCCACCATATCGAGTCGGAAATACTGTTCTCAGAAGCTTTCCTTAAATGGCTTGAGCTTTACAAATCGCCGCCTGCCAGAAAGCCGTCTACCTATGCAAGCTATCTGGATACCTATCGGATTCATTTCGCGGAAGCCTTTGGAAACCTGCCGCTCTACCAGATCACCCAGGACACCATACAGGACTATTATCAAAGAAAACAGAAAAACGGCGGTCGTTTGGATGGACGCAAAGGCGGGTTATCCGCAAAGACCATTCAGAACCAGCATATGCTGCTGAAGGACTTTTTTGCGTACGCCATGAGAAAATACCAACTGCCGTGTAATCCCACGGTTGACACGACAAGGCCGGAAGTTATTACGCCGGAGATGCGCGTTCTGAGCCCGTCGGAAATGCAGGTCTTCATCGAGGAGGTCATGCGGGAAACACAGCGCGTCGCGATTCTGACGACCCTGTTTGTCGGATTCCGCGTCGGCGAGGTGCTGGCGCTGAAAATTTCCGATCTGGATTTGGAGAAGCAAACGCTTTCGGTCACAAAAAATCTGATCCGTGTTCCAACAGCGGCAGTTTCTCCAGAGAATCCAAACATTGAGATTTTGAATTACGATCCGAAGAAGAAAACACACCTCATCGTCCAGAATACACCGAAGACAAGCACGTCGAACCGCGAGATCGCGATCTCTGACGGCCTGTGCGAGCTTCTGATCCGGCATCTGTTCACGCTGGCAAATTCCACATGGCCGAACCCGGACGGACTGCTGTTCCCATCCAAGGCCGGGACGCATCTCGATCCCAAGAGCTTTGAGATCCGGCTGGCCGCAGTTTCCAAACGCTGCGAGATCCGCAAGGTCAATCCCCACGCGCTGCGGCACACGCTGGCGACGCGGCTGGTGGAAGACAAGGTGCCGCTCAACATCGTGCAGGGAATTCTGGGACATTCGTCGATTGAAACAACGCGCAAATATCTTCACAAGAACGAGGATATCGAGCGCGAGGCCATCGGCATGATGAGCGATTATCTTAACATGGGCCAGATGGATGCAGCGCCGAGATTAAATGGTGCTGCCCCTCGCGCCAAGTTTGCAGATGTTGTTTTACCGACCTTTCCGCAGCGCCGAAACCACACGGCGTAAAACGAAAAAACGCGCTATTGCATACTTTATTGCAAATAGCGCGTAAAGCTGTCAAACAGCGGTATTTCAATCAGAACTTTCGGAACGCTTTGATGTGGAAACTATATCCAGCAAGCAAGAGCAAAGACTCCACGGGGAGCATGAATTGCAAATGAGCAAAACGGCAAAATCCCAACAAAACGATAGAGAAATCGCCGCATTTCTCACGAAATACGGCGATTTATGGTTGCGGGAGAGGGATTTGAACCCCCGACCTCCGGGTTATGAGCCCGACGAGCTACCGAACTGCTCTATCCCGCGATGTTGACTTTTTGTTCCTGAAAGCTGGACGCTAACTCTAAGGGTTATGAGCCCGACGAGCTACCGAACTGCTCTATCCCGCGATATAAGCTCTCAATGGAGCTTATTTATAATAGCATATCCGGGTGTCCGTGTCAAGAGTTCTCGCAAAATAATTTCCATGCCCGGCCCGCAAAGAAGAGACGGTCTCCCGCCTCTTCTCATCTTGTTATTCGTCGTCTTTCGCAGCACTGCCGCGCTGGAAGCCGAGATATCTGGTGCCCTGAAAGCTGAGCTTGCCGGTATCACCCTCGACGAGCAGACCGTAATCCGAGCCGTCGACGGGCAGCTCCAGCCGGTCGCCGCTTTCAAACTCGAAGGTCACAAAATACTTGCTGTAAGTATAGCTGCGCATCATATCATTGTCTCCGCTGCTCTGACGGTTCTGGCCGACCTGCATCCGTTTGGAAACAACTTTTGCATCCGCTGTCACGCGCGGAGACTGGTCATTTTTGTGTTTCCGCTTTGCTCCTGACACAAGCGAACCGACGATTGTGCTGATGATGAAGATAAACACGACGAGAAACATCAGTGGAAAGAGCCTATCCATCAGTGCAAATCCCATATCGAATTCCATAGCACACTTCCTTTCTTTTCTTCATTTTTTCTTACATGGTATATAGACGAATCATACAGGAATTTGTTCCGCAGCGCAAACTTTTTCTTACTTCTGCTCCTCGCGGTAAAGGCGAAGGCCCTCTCTTCCCTCTTCGGTAACGGGTTTGAGCCAGCGCATGGAAAGGAAATGCCGCAGACAGAAAATGGACTTTGGAATATCCTCACCCAGATACGCCGTCATCACAACGCCGAGGAACGGCAGATGCAAAACGCGCGCAGCCACGAGCGTCAGCGGAATCGACACCAGCCAGAGGCTGCCGAGGTCTAAGAACATGCCCGTCAGCGTATCGCCGCCCGAGCGGAACACGCCCACAACCTGCACATAGGAAATGTTCCGGAAGAAATACTCGAGCGAGCAGAAAATTGTCACGGCGTAGGCCGTCGCGATCGTCGTGGCAGACAGGTTATCCCCCGTTGCAAAGAGCGCAACGAGCGGTTTTCTCGCCGCTACCATCGTGAGACCGACGATCAGGCCCATCAGCGGCACAAGGACAGAAAACCGTCTTGCATCCTCCACACCGCGCCGGATCTTGCCCCTGCCGATCGACTTTCCGACCATGATCACGCAGGCGTTGCCGAGGCCGACATAGAACGCGAACGCGAGCTCGGAGAAGGTCTTGAAAATCGTCATGCCCGCGTAATACTCGTAGCCGATGTTCGCGTAAATACGGTTGAGCGTCAGCATGCCGAGCGCCCAGAGGCCTTCGTTGAGCGTAACGGGAAGGGCCCGTGCGTAAAACTCGCCCACGTCGCGAAGACAAAACGCAAAGAGTTCCCTGACCGGCCCCATCAGGAGGTTCTTCTCGAATGCTGAGAAGACGAGGATCAGGACAGGACCCAGCCATGAGGAAATACACGTCGCGAGCGCCGCACCCTCTACACCGAGCCGCGGCAGACCGAACGCGCCGAAAATCAGGCCGTAATCCGCAAAGGCGTTTGCAATCGTCGTGACGATGGAAACATAAAGCGGCAGCTTCACCCGCTCCGTCCCGCGCAGAACGTTCGACAAAAGATATGTCAAGGCAACAGCCGGATAAGAAAAACACACGATGCGCAAATACCGGCACCCCGCATCCACGACGGCGGGGTCGCTGTTGAATAGTCCCAGCACCCACTCCGGCGCGCAATATGCCACACCGAAAAAAGCCATCGAAATAAAAATCGCCGTCAGAAGGCCAAGTCCCATGACGCGGCGAATGCCCTTGAGGTTCTGAATCCCCCAGTATTGCGAGATAAAAACGCTCATGCCCGAGCACAGACCAAAGCTCAAGAGCCCCGCCATCCAGCCCCACTGCGCCGCCATGCCGACGGCCGAGAGCGTCACGTCTCCGAGGCGCGAGACCATGAGCGTATCGACAAGCTGGAACGAGCTTGTCAGAACGTTTTGCAGCGCGACCGGCACCGCCAGCCGCACCGTCACCTTCCAGAAGGGCTTGTCTCCCAGATAATCTGTCAGTTTCATAAAAATACTCCAAGACAAAGCAGTGGGGATACCGGAGTCCGGCATCCCCACGAAGTTTTTGGTTGGTCGCGTGAGTGACCCATTTGGTTTTTTGGTCCCGCACGCAGCCTCGAACCGTGCTCGTAGGGGGCGATGCCCACATCGACCTGCGCAGGATACATAGCGAAACGCGGAAATTTGCGGCGAAAACAATGATGCCCCAGGGGCCGATGTGGGCATCGGCCCCTACAGGATTTTAGGACAGTTACAGATATGTGCCGTACGTCCGGCCTGTGGGCAAGAGATCGCGGCGCAGATGAACGTTTGGAAGGCGCAGCTGTATCGCGTATACCGCAAGCCTTCCGAACGGCACAGATGCACCGCGAGATCTGGCCACAGGATTACGCCATACCAGCCGTGATGATAGCCATCTTATAGACCTCATCGGCGTTGCAGCCGCGGGAGAGGTCGTTGATGGGGGCGTTCAGGCCCTGCAGGATGGGGCCGTAGGCCTCATAGCCGCCGAGACGCTGGGCGATCTTGTAGCCGATGTTACCGGCCTCGATGCACGGGAAAATGAAGGTGTTGGCGTAGCCAGCGACCTTGGAGCCGGGGAACTTGAGCTGACCGACGACCGGGGAGACCGCCGCGTCAAACTGCATTTCGCCGTCGATGGCAAGCTCGGGCGCGAGCTTCTGCGCTTCGATGGTCGCGTCGTGGCTGAGCTTGACGGTGCCGCCCTTGCCGGAGCCCTTGGTGGAGAAGGACAGGAGCGCTACCTTGGGGTCGATGCCGAAGAACGCAGCGGTTCTCGCGGACTCGACGGCAACCTCCGCCAGCTTCTGCGCGCCGGAGAAGACGACCTCGCCGGTGGTCTTGTCGAGCGTGTCGGGATAGTCGATGTTGATGGCGCAGTCACCCATGCAGTACTTTTCGTCGTTGCCATCCTTATCCTTGCGGAAGAGGATGAAGGAAGAGGATACGAGGTGCGCACCCTTCTTGGTCTTCACGAGCTGGAGCGCAGGACGGACGGTATCGGCAGTGGAGTAGGTAGCGCCGCCGAGCAGAGCGTCAGCCTTGCCGAGCTTTACGAGCATCGTGCCGAAATAATTGCCCTTGGACAAAGCTGCGCGGCACTCCTCGTCGGTCATCTTGCCCTTGCGGAGCTCGACCATCTTCGCGACCATCTCGTCCATGCCTTCATATGTAGCGGGGTCGATGATGGTGGCCTTGCAAATGCAGAAATTGCCCTTCTCAGCCGCAGCCTTGACCTCGGCTTCGTTGCCGATCAGGATGACGTCCATCAGATCTTCCTTGAGAAGGCGGTCTGTCGCCTCGAGGATACGGGCATCGGGGCCTTCGGTGAAGACGATGGTACGGCGGGTGGCTTTCAGAGCGTCAAGCAGTTTTGTAAACATGTGATTACCTCCAAAATTTGTGCGGTGTTCCGCAGATTCTGTCTGTGCCTATCTTACAACAATTATCCGCCAAACGCAACCGTCTTTTGCAAAAATGCGCAGCAAAACGGCGCGCAGGCAGTTTATTTCCGTGCGCGTCAGAGGATTCCTTCGAATTTTTCCGCAAACAGCGCCGCGGCATACGCGTTGAGCTCCCTGCAATATTCCTCATATGCTGCAAGCAATGCAGCTGCCTCCGGCGTCAGCGTCGCACCTCCTCCGTGTTTGCCGCCGGTGGTGGAATGAAGCAGCTCGAAGCCCAGATGCTGCTGCGCGTTTTTGAGGATCGTCCAGGCCTTGGAATACGCCATGCCGATAGACATGGCCGCGGCACGAAGCGAATGCAGCTCCTGCACCTTCTGCAGCAGAACCGCAATGCCGGGGCCGAAGCACTTTTCGTCCGCGAAGATCCGAATCGTCAGGACGGGTCTGAAATTCTGTTCCATAGCGTTATTCTAACATAGAAAACACGCCTCGTCAACGCAGACGCGCGCAAAAAGCCCGCCCCGGCACTACGGCGCGAAGGGCGGACTTGCATCAAGCATGCTCGTTTTTCTGTATTTCGCTCCAAATTTCCGGCGTATTCGCGTTCTGCATCTGCGCGGCTGTGACCGGAAAATAGTCTGTCTTCAGATTCGCAAGCAGGTGCATCATGCGAAAGTCGCCCGCCTGCAGCCGCTCGCTCACGACAGGAAAAATTCGCCTGTGACAAATGGCGCAGACCGGATGCACGCGCCCGGTTTCGTCCCGGCAGACGAGGCAGTCGGCCCCCTCCCGGAACGCGCGGAGCATCGCCTGCCCCAGCTCCCGCGTAAAAAACGGGAGGTCACACGCAACGCACAAAGCCGCATCCGAGCGCATCGCGCTCAGCACGCTCTCGAGTGCGCCCAATGGCCCGCAGCCGGGCCGCAGGTCCGGAACCAGCCGCCAATCCGCGCCCGGGAGCAGCGACGGCTGCTGCGCGGAGAGAAGCTTCTCTGAAAAAAAGTCAAGCTCTCCTGCAAGGTACCGAACGAGCGTACTTCCACGCCACGGAAGAAGCGCCTTGTCTGTTCCCATCCGGCGAGAAGCGCCCCCGGCAAACAGCGCCGCGCAAATCGTCTGTTCGTGCATGCCGCGCTCCTTTGCGTCCGTTACGCGCCCTCTTTTCGTGAGCCGCGATAGTAGGAAATAACCTTCTCCTCCGATTCCTGCAAGTGCTTCTTGACGATGTGCAGCGCCTTGGAGGTGTTGCCGTCGAGAATGCTGCGGAGCATGACGGCGTGGGAGCGGTTGGCAAGGTCGCTCATTTTTTTATCCGCAATGGAAATGTCTCGGAACAGGCCGATTTTCGTATAGAGCGTCCGGTAAATATCCAGCAGCGCCGCGTTCTGGCACAGACGGACAGCCGTCTCGTGGACCAGCACATCGAGCTCCTTTTCATCCCTCCGGTCGCCGCTTTTGCAGCGGGCAATGAGCGCTTCGATCTCGCCGCGCTCCTGTTCGAGCGCCTCAGGATCGATGTTGGAGATCGCGTAGGATTCCAGAAGGATACGGATGGCGAAGGCGTCATGAATATCCTTGTCCGTATAGGCCTTGACAAATGCGCCGCGATACGGGTAATACTCGATCAGTCCCTCGCTTGCCAGCCGCCGGATGGCCGAACGTAGCGGCGAACGGCTCACGCCCAGCTCCTCAGAGACGCTCTGCTCTGGAATTTTCTCGCCCGCGGCATAACCGCCGGAAAGAATCTTCTGCTTCAAAGATTCATAAACCAGCACCTCATAGGGGGTTTCCTTTTGCTTCTGATACTCCATACGTAAAGAATCCAACTTTCTGCGTTCTTCATTTCCGCCGGCATCCATACCGGCAGGCCGCCGGAAACCGGGAGTCCCGGCTTCCAGCGTTCTAACATATTATACATCAAATGACAGGTCCAAGGCAATAGATATCGATGGAGCCGAAGTAGGAAAGCGCCTCATTTTTGGTCATCTGGCCGGAAAGCACCTTCAAAAGCATCTCAAACGCCTCTTCGCCGACCTGCTCAATGGTCTTCTCACCCGTGATGATGCGGCCCGCGTTCAGGTCCATATCGTGCGACATGCGCGCGTAGGTGATCGGGTTGCCGCAGATCTTGATGACAGGCATCGAGCAGAAGCCCTGCGGTGCGCCGCGGCCGGTCGAGAACATGAGGACCTGCGCGCCCGTTGCGGCCATACCGGTCAGAATTTCGGGCTCGCGGCCCGGGGTGTCCTTGATCCAGAGGCCCTTCTGGTCGGTGATACGGTCGGTGTATTCGAGAACGCCCTGAATGGGACGGTGGCCAGACTTGACGATTGCGCCAAGGCTCTTTTCCTCGATGCTGGACAGACCGCCTGCGATGTTGCCGGGGGTCGGCTGACCGCCGCGCATGTCCTCGCCGATGGCCTTCGCGCGGTTTTCCATCCGCTCGACAATCTCATAGATCTTCTTGGCGACGGGGCCGTCGGGACCGCCGACCGCACGGTTGGCCAGAATATGCTCGCCGCCGAGGAATTCGGTCGTCTCGCCGAAGACGACGGTCGCACCGAGGTCAACGAGCTTGTCTGCCACGTAACCGATGACACAGTTGGAGGCCATGCCGGAGGTCGTATCCGAGCCGCCGCACTTGATGGCCATGGTCAGATTGGAGATATCGCAGGTCTCGCGCTGCTGGCCGGAGATCTGCATGACAAGGCGCTGTGCCGCGTCCATGCCGGCCTGGATACCGGCGGATGTGCCGCCGAGCTCCTGAATGTGGATGATCTCACACGGCTTGCCGCTGGCCTTAATGGTCTCATAGACGCGCTGATGGTCGGTTCCCTCGCAGCCGAGGCTCACGATCAGCGCCGCGCCGACGTTTGCGCTCAGGCCGAGGTCGATGAGGACCTCCGTCACACGCTTGAGGTCAGACGGCAGCTGGCAGCAGCCCTGATGATGGAAGTAACCGACAGTGCCCTGGATCTGGCGGCAGATCGCCTGCGCCACATCGTTTGCACAGATGGTCGTCGGAATGACGGCGACCAGATTTCTTGCGCCGAACTTCCCGTCCGGTCTTCTGTAGCCCTGGAATGTATAGCTCATGACGCGTCCCTCCTTACAGATCACCGCGGCCGCGAAGCGCCTTCATGTTGTGGATATGGACGTATTCGCCCTTTTTGATATCGACGTCGGCAACGCCGATGGACTGGCCGTACTTCATGATGTGTTCGCCGGCCTTGATGTCGCGGACAGCGATTTTGTGACCATAGGGCACGTCGCCGATGACGTGGACCTGGGCCTTGTTGCCCTTTTTATCGTGAATGACGACTTCGGTGCCGTCTGTCACGCCCTCGGCGAAAATCGTCGCGACGTTGTCCAGATCGTCGACCCGTAATGCAAGCTTCAATTCGTTCATACGTTTCATCCTTTCACGGCAAGAACCGCCACGCCGTCCGGGATGACAACGACCTGCGCGTTTTTGCCCATCATTTCAAGCGCCATCTCGAGCGCCTCGTTTACATCAGACGCGGGGATCATGTTGGCCTTGCGAACCAGTTCATGATCCAGGAACGTCGTCACCAGAATGACCTTATGGTGCTTGAGGATCCTGGAATAGATCTGCGCGCACCACTGCTCGGAGATTGACTCCTTCGGCGGGATCTTCGAAAGATACGCGTCAATCTTGTCGACGCTTCCCATCGTGATGAGCCGCTCAAAGTTCGACCCGCCCATACCGTCCGCGCAGGAGCAGCACATGATGATCACGCCGCCCTCGCGGCAGCAGGCCTCCGCCGTCGCCACAGCCTTCGGGCTCTGGTAGAGGTTCTGGTCGAGCGGATACCCGCCGTTGGAGGTGACGACAATGTCGCCCTCGACGACCGGGCACTGCGCAAGGCTCCTGACAAATTTCACGCCCTCGGCATGCGCCTTCTCCAGATCGCCTGCCCAGGCCGCGATGATCTTCTTCTGCGCGTCGAGCGCGACGTTCAGAATGAACTGCACATGCACCGCCTTTGCCGCGCAGAGCATGTCCTCGTGGATGGGGTTGCCCTCGAGCACGCCCGCAGCTGCGTGCGGATTGGAGACAGCCTTATAGGAATGGTTCTCATTGACCGTTGCTGCGTTGCAGATACCGGGCAGGATGCTCTTGCGTCCGCCGGAGAAGCCCGCAAAGAAGTGCGGCTCAATGAAGCCCTCCGTGATGAGAAGGTCGCAGGTGAGCGCCTCGCGGTTGACCCACAGCTCCGCGTCGGAGGGAAGCTTGCAGACAAAATCGAAGTCTTCCTTGCGGAACGCGTTATTGACCACAATGCGCTCCTCATCGACGATCTTGTCGCCGAACATCTGCCGCTGCTCGGCCTGCGTCGTCTCGCGGTGCAGACCCGTCGCGATGAGAATCGTAATTTCCGCCTCGGGGTTTCCCTTGCGCAGCTCGGCAAGCAGAATCGGAAGCGTAATTTTGCTCGGAACCGGACGCGTATGGTCGCTGGTCACAATGGTGATTTTTTTCTTGCCCTTCGCCAGCTCGCAGAGCTTCTCGGAGCCGATCGGATGCTCCAGCGCCTCGCGCACCAGCTCTACCTCCGGAAGCGCCGCCTGATAGGACTCTGCCTTCGGATAGATGGCCGCCTTCAGATTCTCGTCCGGAACGTTCAGCGTGACATGGTCTTTATAATACGGAATCGAAAATGTCTGCATATGCTACTCCTTCCCGGCGCAGCCGGATGGGCCTGCCACCCGGCTATCGCGGTTTCTGCTTATTCTTTGACCAGGAACTTCAGAGGCTCGCCCGCCCAGAAGCGGCGCAGGTCCTGGATCATCAGGTTATAGGTGTTGGGAACGATGTCCGTCGTCACACCTGCGCGGTGCGGGGTCATGGTGACGTTGTTCATCTTCAGGAAGGGGCTGTCCTTCGGCACGGGCTCGTCCCAGAACACATCGAGCACGGCGCCGCGGATCTTCTTGCTCTGAAGCGCGTCGCACAGAGCCTGCTGATCGACAAGACCGGCGCGCGCGGTGTTGCAGAAGATCGCGGTCGGCTTCATCTTGGCAAAAGCCTCCTTGCCAATGATGTTCTTGGTGACCTCGACCAGACGCAGGTGGATCGAAACGATGTCGGAGGTGGACAGCAGCTCGTCAAGAGAAACGGGCTTCACGCCGTCTGCCATCATCTGCTCGGGCGTGCAGTACTCGTCGTATGCCACGACCTCAGCACCAAAGCCCTTGATGAGGCGCTTTGCGATGGCGCGGCCGATTCCGCCGTAACCGTACAGGCCGACACGCAGGTTGCAGAGCGCTGCGTTCGTCGTGTCGTTGTAGATATCGTTCTGGTTCCACTCACCGTTGAGAATGTCGCGGTTGCCGCGCAGGATACCGCGGCACTCGCAGATCATCATCGCGACCGTCAGATCGGCGACCGGCTCTGCCAGACGAGACGGGCAGTTGCAGACGGGAATGCCAAGCTCCTTGGCAGCCTTGACGTTGCAGTTTTCCCAGCCGGAGCGCATCATGAACACGAGCTTGAGGTTCTTGCCGGCCTCGAGCATGGCTCTGGTCACGCCGCAGAAGGAGGTCATCAGAATGTCCGCGTCCTTGATCTGCTCCATGACCTCGGGTTCGGGCGTGATCCATTCCGGACCTTCCTTTTCCATCTTGAGGTTGTATTCCTTCGGGTTTTCCATGCGCTCATGGTTGTGGTCGGCGACGTAGACAAGCTCGAGGTTCTCCAGCTCCGCCAGCTTATATTCCACAGCCTTCAGCGCGTCCAGCGTAAATTTGGATTTCGGATCGTAAACAACTAATGCTTTCATGCGTATTCTCCTATTTCAGTTTAAACTCCTTGAAATGCTCGCGCATTTCCTTCCAATTTCTATAGTAGCGCTCCAGCGCCTGCGACGGCTTGGGGCAAATTTCCGCGATTTGGCGGCGCGCGGGGACCGGCTTTCCGGTTGCGCGGCAGCAAAGCACGTATCCGCCGTAGACGGTCGCCTCGCGCCAGTTGTCAAAGATCCGCACCTTGAGCCCTGTGAGATCGGCGACCGTCTGCCCCACGACCGGAGACGAGAAGCCTCCGCCGCAGCCGATGAGATAGTCGTGCTCCAGCGGCTGGAGCGTTTTCATCTTCTCGATGCACATGGAAATGCTCATGCCGATGTTGAGTGTCAGCGCGTGGAAATAGTCTTCCGGCTTTGTATCGACGCTGATCGGGTTGCTCATGACAAACCCGCCCGTCAGAAGGTCCTGATCGAGATGCATCCCGGTCAGGAACACCGCGTACATACCGGGCAGGTTCCGCTCCGGAAGACCGCGCTGCGCTGCGTCCTCGTTGAGGTGCTCATAGGGCATATCCTTCAGCATGGTATCCTTGAAGCGCTGGAGATTGATGCCGGAGCTTGCCGTGTTAACCTCCAGCATAAGTCTTCCGGGCTCTGCCGTGGGGCTGACCCAGGTGCGCGGATACTTGCAGAAGTCGGTGATGATTTTGAGCGTCGGCGACGTCGTTCCGGAGACGGTCACAAGCTCCCCGACCTCCGCCTGCATGGCGGAAATGGCCGACTGCGTGTCCGCCGTGCCGACAACGAAGACGGGCTCTCCTGTCAGGCCGAGCGCCTTGCAGATCTCCGGGCGGATGGGGCCGAGCACGGTGCCCGCATCGGCAAGCTCCGGAAGCTTTCCGATATCCACGCCAATGAGGTCGCACAGCTCCTGCGACCAGCAGCCCCGGACTGCATCATACAAAGCGCTCTGCATCGCCTGCGCGCGCTCCCAGACGGCGCGACCGGTAAACACGTAGCCCATCCAGTCACTGATGGAGGTATAGAACTTCGTCTGTTCGAGCACCTGCGGCTGAAGCTTCGAGGTGCCGAGAATCTTGATGGCGGAGAAAATGGGAGACGGGCTCAGATCGGTCAGCTCCCAGATGCGCTTCCAGTCAAGCTCCTGCATGAAGCCCTCGCCGCGGCGGTCGGCGTTGGTGTAGCCGACGATGCTTTTGCCGTCATGCCCTACCAGAACGATTCCCTGGGTGCGCATCCTGTAACAGCAAAAATACACGAGACACAAAAAGGTGAAGTGGC
>CALCJW010000080.1:0-2316 GCA_937967235.1 uncultured Clostridia bacterium | reverse complement strand
AAGAACGCATCGGAAATATGCGGCGCTACACCGGAACACCGGCCGCACGAAAGGTGATGGAACAAGCCGCCAAAAGCAATGACGCAATCAATCAAACAAAGCACGGAGAATAGCAGAAACCGCTTTTTCCAGTGCGAAAGGGATGTACATTATGAAAGCCGCCACATTACCCGACAGGCCAGACTTCTCACTGATGAAGCTCAACGACGTAATATCCTACTATCATTTGCAAATGCCGCGTTGGCTTTTTGCAGACGGCCGGTATAAGCCGCTTGCCCTGGAAAGCAAAGTCGCATATACGTTTCTTTTGAACAGGTTTCAGCTATCCAGGATGAACGGCTGGATCAATGACGCCGGGGAGGTCTTTATTATTTTTACCCGGCAGGAACTCGCTGACGAAATGCAGATCAGCTTTCGCAAGGCCATTGAATGCTTTCAGGAACTCGTTTCTGCAAAATTGATTTGGGAGAGGAGAATGGGACGGGGATATCCCAACCAGATATACCTTGCGACTGTCCAGCTTTCGCAAGAGGATGCGCAGACACATACAAGCGCACCCTTTGGCAAAAAAACAAGACATGCGGATTCCGCACATCTGGAGTCCTGCCAGACATGCGGAAACGGCACATCAAGAGATGCGGAACTGGCACATCTGGATATGCCAAAACCGCAGGCAAGTAATACTGAGAGAATTCAAATAAGAGAAGATAGTCCGTCTTTATCTCAGACGGACGAGGACGAGCTCAGAGAAATCCTCGGTTCCTGCGAGCTGCATTTATTCCAGCGCCAGACTGCCGGAGTCTTTCAGCATGCTGTTACGCGGCTTTTCTATGCGGAGCAATGGCGGCTTGACCATTCACAGCTGCCGCGTTCCGTAATCCGGCAAACGCTCCACAGCCTGGATGGCAGTATCCTGCAGGCTGTGGAGCGTAAACTTCAGGAAAATACTCAGCAGCAGATCCAAAATACCATGGCATATACCATGACGGTGATCCTCAACGAAGTGTGGGAGTGCGAAGCGGACCTGCTGCTGGATCCGGAGCTTAACCGCACAATGGAATTTTCGGCGAATATGAAGGAGGGATTTCCTTGAACGGCCTGCTATCAGAACCCCAGGAATTTGTATTAGAAACGTTGCGCCAATTCAACGCGCTCCGTCTTGACCAAATCAAGTGGCTGCTGCAGACAAAATACAAAAGCCGATACGGCACGATCAACATACGGTCTGTGATGCGGCAGCTTGCGTACATGGGAAAAGTCCAGGCACAAGAGAACCTGTGGTGTGCGCTTTGGCGCAAACCGGTGCCTACGCTAATCGATGCATTTGACATCATGATGCTCATGTGTGATGATACGGTTCCGCAGTTTCGTGTGGAACACGACCAGTGCCAGTTGACCTTTTATCTGCCCGGTGGGGCGGGGGAACTTCCCAATAGTTTCAAAGTGTACTATGTCATTGGCGGACAGGAAATGGATGCCTGCGAAACAGCCTGTACGCGGCGGGATCCGCTTGGACACACGGTCCTGTACATCGTTTCTTCTCTTGCTCAGATCGAACGGCTTTACTGCAACAAATCCTTTTTTGCCGCACTGAAAGGGGGTGATGGCCGCTTCGAGTTTTTCCAGGGAAATATCCAATGAATGAAAACGAAAGGAATGAGCTGATATGCCGAGAAAAAAAGCTGCTGCGAAATCCGAAGCAGAAGAAACGACCGAAGTGCTGGATACAAAAGAACCGGAAAGGCCGATGTCTCCCAATGAAGGCCCGGCAGAAATCGGACAGGCCGGGGATGAAGCGTCTTGCGCTGGTGTACTGGAACCGGCCGAAGAAGAGGATATGGACACGGAAGCCGCCACATCGCAGCAGGATATTTCAGTGGCGGATATGCTGCTGCCCGAAGAAAATACAGACAGCAATACGATGCCGCTGGAATCGGATATGCTGGCGGAAGAACTTCTCACAGAAGAAATACTGGCCGGAACTTTACCGGAGAGCGGTGAAGACACTTTTCGCACTCAAGGGATGGAGACCGAGAGCACGGACGATGAACCGATGTCGGGATGGGAGGATGCCGCGTCTGCAGAAGAGCCGGAACATTTTGAATCGGAGGAATCCAAAGCGTTCTTGGAAGGCGGAAGTAGCGGCGAGATACCAAAAGAGCCGGCACTGGACACCAGAGCCGCCCGTACGAAAGCCCGTGAGGAATTTTTCGGGCTGGATATCAAAACGCTGGACCGGGCTCTCTCTCCGCTTCAGAAAAAGGAATGGACGGACATCTATTCGTCCTTCCACGCGGGCACACCAATCGCAGGGAC
>CALCJW010000079.1:0-4312 GCA_937967235.1 uncultured Clostridia bacterium | reverse complement strand
TGACATTCTCGTACCTTGTCTGGACATCAAAGCTCGTGGTTTTCAGGTCTTCCTTACGATACCCAACGCGGACAGCGACACCTTGCAGTTTTTCGATTCTCTCGGCAGCTTCCGACATTGCAAGGTCATAGTTTTTTGAATTTGCTTCAATGTTCAGAGATAGGATGATGTAATCCGGTCTTGCGGAGACATTTCCTGTCCCTTTTACGGTGATTGTTCTCATTACTTTCTCCCGTCCTTTCTGGAATTGAAGTCCTCATCAATACGCTTTTTCCAATTCGTACCCAGTGGTACGCTGCATCGGACAGCAGAAACCGCTTCGCTCAGAACTTCATAGTTGAGCTGCGTTCCCTCATGGTCAGAGTGGTAGTTGACCGCTCGGTCTGCACCAATTCCGAAATGCCTTGCCGTCTCAACTGCGTCGATGTTTGCACCGAGGAACAAAAACTCCCAGCCATACTTTTCCTTCTGACGCTCAATCATTTTCTTGACCTTCTCGCTGTCATAACGGCGGCTTGCATTCTCCATGCCGTCCGTTGTGATGACGAACAGAGTATGTTCAGGGACATCTTCATTTCTTGCGTACTTGTGGACATTTCCAATGTGATGAATCGCTCCGCCGATAGCATCCAGAAGCGCGGTGCAGCCGCGAACGGAATAGTCATTGTCGGTCATCGGCTCGACCTTTTGAACCGGTACACGGTCATGAATAACCTCGCTCACGTTGTCAAAGAGGACGGTAGAGATCAATGCCTCGCCATTCTCCTTTTTTTGCTTTTCAATCATGGAGTTGAAGCCTCCGATGGTGTCTGCTTCCAGCCCGCTCATAGAGCCGCTGCGATCAAGGATGAATACGATCTCCGTCAAGTTCTTTCTCATGTTCAGTACCTCCGTATATAAAAAATATGACTGCTTGGCGTCTCACCTTACAGTCATATTGTACTTCGGTATTCACTTCGTTTGGTCGCATGGCAAGCGACATTATTCTAAGGACGAGAATATCTCTCCGTCAATGATTAGAACGTCATCCATCGGAATCTTCGAGCCGTCCTGCATAGTGATCCGCCGCTCAAAATCATCGACTTTTTTGACCGTACCGACTGCTGATACATATTTGCCGCCAGCCTTCCGCTCATCAGGCTGGAAGTAAGTAATGGTGACTTCCGGTTTGTCATCGAGGGCATCCATGAGAAGCTGATACTTCATGTCCAATGCAGTCAGTGCTTCCTCGTCAAGCTCAATCCTTTCATCGGTCAGACGCCCGGTTTCTTTGATTGCAGCATCGTAGCCGGTGAGGGCAGCAAAGGGGGCGAACTGCGCCGCCCGATCTGACATTGGCATCTGTGGTCGCGTCTTGGAGACGTGGTGAGGGAGGTCGATTATTTCTCTGTATTTTTCCATTTCACATCCAGACCTTTCCCTTAATCGCGGAATAAGTATCTCAGCATTCGTTCAGGGTCATCCAAAAACTGTTTTGTGATTTTATAATGTTCTGTCTCTGAATATTTGACTTTGTGTATCCCAGTGTCGGTCATTTCGAGAATCTCAGCCTTGGGATATGTCATGAGTATAGGAGAATGTGTGGCAATGACAAACTGAGAGTTTTCTTCGACAAGCTCATCAATCGCAATCATCAACGACATCAATCTTTGCGGAGAAAGAGCTGCTTCGGGTTCGTCCAAAATATAAAGTCCGTTTCCTTCAAAACGGTTTGTTACAAGGGACAAAAAAGACTCTCCGTGGGACTGAGCGTGAAAAGAAACTCCACCGTAACGAAGGAGAGTGCTATGCTCATCTAAATATGTTGCCGTGTTATAAAAGCTTTCTGCTCTTAAAAAGAATCCGTCTTTGGGATAACCGGATTTGATGGTGGTTAGATACTGATGGAGAACAGAATGTGATGACTTTGTTGAGAAGGAGAAATCTCTGGACCCTCCCTCTGGATTAAAGCCCAATGCAACCGCAATCGCCTCAAGTAATGTCGATTTACCCGTCCCATTTTCACCAACGAAAAAAGTTACCGGTTTTTCAAAAGCCAATTCTTCAAGTGATTGTAGGTATTTGACTACTGGCAAGTTAGCAAGATATGATGATTGTTCTGGAAACCCATTGAGTCTTATTCCGGTCAAGTAATTCATCGCTCTAATCCTTTCGCGTTACGCCTTATGCCCGCCGATCTGTGCATTCCGATCCTTTGCCGTTGCGCCTTCTTCAAGATTCATCGCCTTGAGGATGGCGTTCTTTCCGTACTTCTTTTTGATTGCAAGCGTGGCGGCTTGTATTTTCCGCTCACGTTCCAAGGCGGCGTCCTCGGCTTTCTGTTTTTCCTCTTCGGCAGCATAGTCAGTGAAAAGGTCAAGCTGGACAGCACCGTCATTTTTCTTCGGCGCGTCCGCTTCCGGCAGGACATGATTTGCTACAACATACATACGGCGGACAAGCAGATTCTTGTCCACGATCCGGTCAAACAGCTCTGACACAGCACACATTATTTTGCGGGTAGAGGATGTGTGACCGTCGAGGTTAATAGAGCCGTGCGCCTGTTTGGGAATCTCCCGACCGTAGGGGTCTTTCCCCACCGCGCCGTGATACTTTGCCCGTCGTGCCGGATCGGTCAGGTTCTCAATGTCGTAGCCAACTGTGAGAACCATCTGATCGGTGACAAGCCCCTTGTCCACCAAGTCCAGCACAAGCAAGTCCGTCATTTCCCGGACAACCAGCTTCGCCTTCTGCGGCTCATAGGGACAGTGCAATACCTGACCGGAACTGAGGCTGTTGGAGCTGGGACGGTATGCCTTGATCGCTTCAATGGTCGTAGGCTCCCAGCCCCACGCATGGTCGATGAGCAATTCCGCATTCTTGCCGAACAGCTTGTAAAGCAAGTCCTCGTTCCGCTCTGAACAGAGGGCAACATCGCCCATTGTGAACATCCCATTCTGCTCAAGTTTCTTGGCAATACCTCGACCCACGCGCCAGAAATCCGTGAGAGGCTGGTGCGCCCAAAGCTCACGCCGGAACTTCATTTCATCCAGCTCTGCAATGCGGACGCCGTTCTTGTCGGCGGGGATGTGCTTCGCCACAATGTCCATTGCCACTTTGCAGAGGAAAAGATTCGTGCCGATTCCTGCGGTTGCTGTGATGCCGGTTGTTTCAAGCACATCGAGGATGATCTTCATGGCAAGGTCATGAGCCGAGAGTTTGTAGGTATTCAGGTAGTCTGTCACGTCCATGAACACCTCGTCGATGGAGTAGACCACGATGTCCTCCGGCGCGATATACTTGAGGTAGACCTGATAGATGCGGGTGCTGTACTCCATGTAGTACGCCATCCGAGGCGGCGCGATGATGAAGTCAATCGCCAGAGACGGATCTGCTTGCAGCTCTGAGAAGAAGTGCGACGAGCCTTCCAGTCTGCGTCCCGGTGCGTCGTGCTGCCGTCCGGCATTTGCTTCCTTCACGCGCTGCTTGACTTCAAACAGCCGCCCGCGTCCGGAAATGCCGTAGCTTTTGAGGGAGGGCGTGACGGCAAGGCAGATGGTCTTGTCCGTCCGGCTCTCATCCGCAACGACGAGATTTGTGTTCAGAGGATCTAAGCCGCGCTCCCGGCACTCCACGGAGGCGTAGAAGGATTTCAGGTCGATTGCGATGTAAGTGTGTTGTTTCACCTTCTTTGCCTCCGCTTTCTTCTTAGATCAGCCCTAATGACATTTCATTGGAGCTTTTAATGTTGAATACGATACGCCATTCAATATCACCCTCCACCGGCTCAAAGTGTAGAGAGGAACAAACTGCATGAAGTTTTTCTTTTGAGCTGTCTCCACACACGATTGCGATTGGACCGTCCGCTCCGCCGATAATGCCGATACAAGCAATATCGTTTCGTGCCTCTGGTGCATAGCGGTCAGAGCATGGCGCAATTTCCAAAGGCTTGTCCCCCTCAGCGCAATCACAGATCGTAACATCGCTGTCAGGTTCAGGAGAAAGTGTATAGCTCATAGCAGTAAAATGCGTAGGATAAAACCAGCGGTCAGAACCGTAACGCTTTTCGGAAATTGTCTGCTGCTCTAATTCCTGTACAGTCAATGTGTATTTTTTTCCACTGACCGGATGGAGGAAAGAAAACGAATCACCGGGAGCGTGTGCCTTGAAATGTGGTCCCGGGACACGACACGACTGCTGCTCCATTGTAAGGGAGAGGGCTTTTATTTCAGGACGGCGTTTGCTTGTCCACGGAAAAGCTGCCCGAAAAATCATCCATCCATAGGATGTATCCAAATCATAGTGTTCCAATGCCCACTTTGCTTCCGCTTCA
>CALCJW010000078.1:0-28306 GCA_937967235.1 uncultured Clostridia bacterium | reverse complement strand
CTGGTACGGCGGCGAGATGAAGAAGGGCATGTTCTCCATGATGAACTACTACCTCCCGCTCAAGGGCATCGCTTCGATGCACTGCTCGGCCAATACCGACATGAACGGCGAGAACACCGCCATCTTCTTCGGCCTTTCCGGCACCGGCAAGACCACGCTTTCCACCGACCCCAAGCGCCTTCTCATCGGCGACGACGAGCACGGCTGGGACGACAACGGCGTGTTTAACTTCGAAGGCGGCTGCTACGCGAAGGTCATCAACCTCGACAAGGACTCCGAGCCCGACATCTACAACGCCATTCGCCGCGACGCGCTGCTCGAGAACGTGACCCTCGACGAAAACGGCAAGATCGACTTTGCTGACAAGTCCGTCACGGAGAACACCCGCGTTTCCTACCCCATTGATCACATCGAGAAGATCGTGCGCCCGGTCTCCGCTGCGCCCGACGCAAAGAACGTCATCTTCCTGTCCGCCGACGCATTCGGCGTCCTGCCTCCCGTCTCCATCCTGACCCCGGAGCAGACCAAGTACTACTTCCTGTCCGGCTTTACCGCGAAGTTGGCCGGCACCGAGCGCGGCATCACCGAGCCCACCCCGACCTTCTCCGCCTGCTTCGGTCAGGCCTTCCTCGAGCTCCATCCGACCAAGTACGCCGAAGAGCTCGTCAAGAAGATGGAAAAGAGCGGCGCAAAGGCGTACCTCGTCAACACCGGCTGGAACGGCACGGGCAAGCGTATCTCCATCAAGGACACCCGCGGCATCATCGACGCCATCCTCTCCGGCGCGATCCTGTCCGCTCCCACCAAGAAGATCCCGCACTTCGACTTTGAGGTTCCCACCGAGCTTCCCGGCGTCGACAGCGGCATCCTCGACCCGCGCGACACCTACGCCGACGCTTCCGAATGGGAGAAGAAGGCGCAGGATCTGGCTTCCCGCTTCGTGAAGAACTTCGTCAAGTACGAGGGCAACGAGGCCGGCAAGGCGCTCGTCGCGGCAGGCCCGAAAGCATAAGTAAGACCTTCTTTAACGAAAATTTATTTCGGAATCGCGCCCACATCGGTTATACTTGATTTGAAGCGCCAGACACGCTGCGGCGCTCGCCGCAGCGTGTCTTTCTGTCAGAGACTGATGTGAGGAACAGAAACTATGTTGTCAAGCGCCTGTTGCGGGCGTAATAATAATGGAGGATATGACATGAAAAAAGTTCAAATCACTGAAACTGTCCTTCGTGATGCGAATCAGTCCCTGATGGCAACCCGTCTGCCGTACGCCGATTTTGAGGAAATTCTTCCCGAAATGGACAAGGCCGGTTATTATTCGGTCGAGTGCTGGGGCGGCGCGACGTTCGACTCCTGCCTTCGCTATCTCGGCGAGGATCCGTGGGAGCGCCTGCGCAATATCCGCAGACTGATGCCCAACACGAAGCTGCAGATGCTCCTTCGCGGCCAGAACCTGCTTGGCTACAAGCACTATCATGACGACGTTGTGGAAAAGTTCGTCGAGCTGTCCATCAAAAACGGCATCGACATCCTGCGTATCTTTGACGCGCTGAACGACTTCCGCAACATCAAGACCGCTCTGGAAGCCACCAAGAAGTACGGCGGCAAGAACACTGTCGCTTCCGGCTGTATCTCCTACACGCAGAGCCCGGTCCACACCGTGGAAAAGTACGTTGAGATGTGCAAGGAGCTCAAAACCATGGGCTTCGACACCATCTGCCTGAAAGACATGGCGGGCACGATGAGTCCCTATGAGGCAGAGCACCTCATCAAGGGCATCAAGGACGCAGTCGGCGATATGCCGCTCATCCTCCACACCCACTGCACGACCGGTATGGCCTACATGACCGTGACGAAGGCGATCGAGTCCGGCATCGACGTCATTGACTGCGCGACCTCCTGCTTCTCCAACGGCACCTCGCAGCCCGCGACCGAGACGATGTTCTACGCGCTTCAGCAGTACGGCATCAAAACTGGCCTCAACGAGGACGTGATCAACAAGGTCAACGATTTCTTCAAGCCCGTCAAGCAGAAGTACGTCGACTCCGGCCGCATCAACGCCAAGTCCATGGCGACCGACGCGCAGGCGCTGGTTTATAAGGTTCCCGGCGGCATGCTTTCGAACATGATCGCGAACCTCACCGACATGAAGGCGATGGACAAGTTCGAAGCCGCTCTGGCAGAGATTCCCGCCGTCCGTAAGGACCTCGGCTATCCTCCGCTGGTCACCCCGCTTTCCCAGATGGTCGGCAACCAGGCTGTTACCAATGTCCTGCTCGGCCAGCGCTACAAGCAGGTCTCCAAGGAAGTCAAGAACTACTTCAAGGGCGAGTACGGCATTGCGCCTGCTCCCGTTTCCAAGGAGCTCGAGACGCAGATCCTCGGCGAGGGCGGCAAGCCTGTCGACTGCCGGATTGAAGACGCAAAGCGCACCGGCGAGGACTTCAAGAAGGCCAAGGAAGCGCTCGGCGATCTCGCAAGAAGCGAAGAAGATATCATGAGCTACATCTGCTATCCCGATCAGACCATGAAGTTCCTCACCGACCGCAAGGCCAAGGAAGAGAACATCTGCAAGTACTCGATCGTCGAAGCGTAAGAGAGGTGTCAGCTATGTTTCTGGTAAATTCCGCTATGGTTGACCTCCAGATCGGTACGGCCGGACTGGTTGCGCTGCTCGGCTACGCAGTCGTTTTCGTCGGCCTCATCGCGCTGATGGTCGTCATTCTGATCGAAGGCAAAATCGCCGTCTCAAAGAATGAGAAGGCCGAAGCGCCCAAGGCTGCCGCACCCGCTGCCGCCGCACCCGCGCCGAAGCCCGTTCTGGCTGCCGCCGCACCCGGCAGTGCCGGCGAGGTGAAGCTCTTCAATGTCCCGGATAAGGACGCGGCCATGCTGATGGCCATCGTTGCCCATAAACTGAACAAGCCCCTTAACGAGCTGCGCTTCAAATCCATCAAGGAGGTCAAGTGAAAGATGAAGTATAAGATTACGCTCAATGGCAAAACCTACGAGGTTGAGGTCGAAGCCGGTCAGGCCATGCTGGTCGACGAGTACGAGGCTTATGCGCCCGCGCCCGCCGCAGCTCCTGCCGCTGCACCTGCTGCCGCTCCGGCTCCTGCTGCTGCACCCGCACCCGCTGCTGCGCCCGCGCCCGCCGCTGTTGCAGCCGGTGAGGTTGTCGCGTCCCCGATGCCTGGCAACATTCTGAGCGTCAACGTTTCGCAGGGTCAGGCCGTCAAGTCCGGCGACATCCTTGTGATCCTGGAAGCCATGAAGATGGAAAATGAGATCCTCGCCCCGCGCGACGGCACGGTTGCACAGGTCGTGACGAGCAAGGGTGCTGTTGTGGAAACCGGCGCTCCTCTGGTCGTTTTGGCATAAGGAGGAACGAACATGGGTTTTAACGTTCTCGATACGTTGTCGAAGCTGGCAGTGGAATCCGGTTTTGCCGGTTTCTTCGCCGCTGGCGGCTGGCAGAACCTTGTGATGATCGTGGTCGCCTGCGTGCTTCTGTACCTCGGCATCGTCAAGGGCTTCGAGCCGCTGCTGCTGATCGGCATCGCGTTTGGCTGCCTGCTTGCCAACGTCAGCTATTTCCCGGGTCTTTCTGCGGAGCTGAACGCGACCAATGCGTTATATCATCCGGAACTCTGGTCAGAGTTCCTCGACCATAACAGCGAGTTCTATCACAGCTATGGTCATATCCTGTCGAACGCCGGTCTGCTTGACATCTTCTACATCGGCGTCAAGGCTGGCCTGTATCCCTCGCTCATCTTCATGGGCGTCGGCGCGATGACGGACTTTGGCCCGCTGATCGCGGACCCGAAGAGCCTGCTGCTCGGCGCTGCTGCCCAGCTCGGCGTTTTCGTCGCGTTCTTCGGCGCCATCTGCCTCGGCTTCACCGGCCCGCAGGCCGCGTCCATCGGCATCATCGGCGGCGCAGACGGCCCGACGGCCATCTTCCTGACGAACAAGCTCGCGCCCGAGCTTCTCGGTGCCATCGCCATTGCGGCCTACTCCTATATGGCGCTGATCCCGCTGATCCAGCCGCCTATCATGAAGCTTCTCACGAGCGAGGAAGACCGCAAGATCAAGATGGTGCAGGCGCGCGTCGTCTCCAAGAGCGAGAAGATCCTCTTCCCGATCATCGTCACCATCTTCGTCATCCTGCTCCTGCCGTCCACGGCTCCGCTGGTTGGCTGCCTGATGCTCGGCAACCTCTTCCGCGAGTGCGGCGTGACGGATCGTCTGTCGGATACCGTGCAGAATGCGCTCATGAACATCGTCACCATCATGCTCTCGACCTCCGTCGGCGCGACCATGGTCGCCTCGAACTTCCTGAAGATCGAGACGCTCAAGATCATCCTGCTCGGCCTCATTGCCTTCGGCATTTCCACGGTCGGCGGCCTGATCGGCGGCAACATCATGTGCAAGCTCTCCGGCAAGAAGGTCAACCCGCTCATCGGCTCGGCCGGCGTCTCCGCTGTTCCGATGGCCGCGCGTGTTTCGCAGATGGTCGGCCAGAAGGCCAACCCCTCGAACTTCCTGCTCATGCACGCCATGGGCCCGAACGTCGCGGGTGTCATCGGCTCGGCCATCGCGGCAGGCTTCCTGCTGGCAGTGTTCGGCTAATTGCATAAGAAAAGAGAACGGTCGGTTCCGGCCGTTCTTTTTTTGCGCAAAAACCGGATTTTCTTTCGAAAAATATATGGAAATCTGAAACGAAATTGAAAAGTACGGAACAAATTCAAATTTGACAGACGCGAAGATGGGGGGACTGGGCGGGGCTGGAAATTCAGGGCGAATATGGTATGCTGTAAAAAAATATTCTGCGAAGTGCGCGGACTATGCGTCTTTGCGGGAAAAACGAAAGAAAGCAGAGGAATCTGGACAATGAAGAGGAGAATTCTAGCGCTGGTGTTGGCGCTGGTGCTGATGCTCTCGATGCTCCCGACGGCATTTGCGCTCGACGCGGCAGAAGCGCCGGACACGGAGCATCCCACGCAGGGCGAGACAGAGGAAGTTGAGGAAGTCGGAGTGCCCGAGGAATTCGAGTCGTTCGAAGAGCCGGAAGATGCAGAGGAATTCGACGAGTCCGAAGGCCCTGAGAATTTCGGGGAGCCGGAAGACCCCGAGGAATTTGAGGAATCGGAGGCGTCTGAGGCCATGGCGGCGGAGTTTGCCGCGGTGGCGGTCAATGGCATCGAGCCGGATGCGTACCTGATGGGTGTGCATCTGAAAAACGGCTACTATACCGTTGACGATAAGTATGACTTGCGCTATTCTGCGGATAAGCCGGACGGCTGGAATAAGAGAACGTCGAACAGTCTTTCCTATCAGGACGGCGTTTTGACCGTGGAGGGCCCGACCACCTTGAAAAACAACGGCGGCGAGGGATGGGACGCGGTCCTGTCGGTCAGATCCGGCGTGCTGTCTATTGTGTGCAGTGGGACGCTGATGCTGCGGGGAACCGGCATGACGGCTCTATCTTCTGATGGAGACGTTCTCATTAATGGGTCGGTCACGATCGAGAGCATAGACGCCTGCGCGGTGCGGGGAAATCTTAGCATCGTGAATGCGAAGAACGTCACGATCACAGCGAGCGCGAGCAAGACGGCAAGCAATAAGGCCAGCTGCGACACCATCGACGGCGATGCGTATATCGAGGCAGGGGGAAGCATTACCCTGAAAAATATGCTGAGCGGTGCGTGCGTCAACGGCAGCCTGCGCGCGCAGGGACACAGTCTGGCCATCAACAACAGCAGCGCGGACAAGCCAGCGCTGACAAGCGACCGGGATCATATTCTGACTGCGGATACTTTGACACTGCACAACAGCAACGGCCCGGCAGCGCAGGGCGGCCTGTACATCAACGTGTATAGCGAAAACGCGAACATAACCGGACGCTACAATATTTATGGTGCCTCGCCGAATGGGGAACCTGTGGTCCGCGGCAGTGTCTACGCGAAGGGCGGCAGGCTCTACCTTACCAATTCCGGGTCAGGGAAAAGCAAAAACAAGACCGTCGGCCCGGTTCTGGCCGGCAACCTGACGCTGGAAAACGGAACAGGCCTGAACGTCGAATACAAATTGAGCTCAAGTAGTCAGATGTCAGGCGCTGTGATTCAGGGCGACGTTGAGCTCATCAACTGCCGGATCAATCGGGAGACGGAGAACTCCTTTCAAATCACGCGGAGATACGGCGAGGGCCCGGCTGTCGACGGTAATATCACGCTCCGGAACAGCCAGCTGTACATCGACGCGACGTATGCCAGAGCCTCGGGCAACGAGACGCCCAGCGTCCAAAACTGCGTCCTGTCGCTGCAAAACAGCCATTTTACGGTGCGCGGCAGCGGCTCGTGGAAGGATGTCCGGCTTGACGAGGACTACAGATGGTATGCGGGGGACGATACGCCGAACGTGCCGTTCTACAAAGACGGCCGCGAAGAGCCGCTGCGCGTCGAAGCCTTAACGAAAGCGGCATATGTGGCTATCTACACCGGCGACAAAGTGGGCGCCGCGACGGTGCATGACGCATCGTTTACGGAGTCCAAAACCATCGATGGCTTTGCCTCGTGGCCGATGTCGTTTGATGTGACCGTGCAGATGACGGGCGATACGCTCGATTTGCAGAAGGTCGACGGCTATAAGAAGCTGACGCTCCAGGGCGAAGACGGCAAACCGGCTACCCTTTACGGTGTGGACAGCTCGGTCGACCTGACGGCTTACTTCCAAATCAATAATACTGCCGGGGATGATTGGAAGATCACGGCCGCAGATTATCTGGAGCAGGGGGCGACGGAGCTGCGCCTGCGCATCAGCGGCGCGCCGTTTCAGGTTTGTGACAAGCTTTTTTCGATGACCATCCGTGGAAGAATTCTGTCCGGCGGACACAATCTGGCCGTCACCGGCAGCAACGAAATATATTGGAACATCCGGCTCATGCCACCCGGCGAGCTGGACTATGACAACGTCCGCACCGCGGAGGAATTCGTCGAGGCCGTCGGCGGCGCGGACTATGCCGTAGCCAGCGATAGCTCCAGCTGGGTGCTTCTGATGCAGGATGTGTACCTGCCGCAGGATATTACCATGACCGGAAATTTCTCCATCAACCTGCAAGGGCACAAAATTTGCAGCGTGTTACACAGCGGAACCGAGCACCTGATCTCCGAAAAGGAAACGCAGATAATCACCGACTCACAGCAAAAAGGCTGTGTGGAGGCAAATATTCTCGTGACCGGCGGAACGCTGCAGTTGAATAATATGAAAGCGGGAGATATCCGCGTGGAAAGCGGCAGTCTGGAGCTAGATAGCGCGGACGCAGAAACGATTTTCGTCAACGGCGGCTATGCGGAGCTCAATTATGCGACGCTTATCTACTATGTGCGCGTGACGGCCGGTGAAGTGCTGTGCCGCAGCACGTGGTTCGAGCGCAACAGCATCAACGATTTTGTCGTCTCCGGCGGCAAGGTGGAAATCTGCGAGAACTCCGAGCTTCCCGGCACGATTGCCATCTCGAACGGCGAGGTGAACATCTCGAACAGCATGGTCTATGGCTACGAGGAAATGTGGCTGTCACAGACCGGCGGCACGGTGAACGTGCGAAACAGCGAGCTCCACAACGCGGCGATGCTGGGCGGCGGCGAGCTGTACATCAACGGCAGTACGCTCAAGTCTGACTTTTCCGGTACGGACTGCCTGTATCTGGGCGGCGGCGAGGCGGTCGTGACGAACACAAAGGTGCTGGCGAACCCGACGGAGCCGGAAAACGGGGAAGAAAGCCGCATCATCCATTCGAGCGTACATATGGACGGCGGCAGACTGACGCTGAACCATTCGCCGGTTTACGGCTCCATTCTGGTGGAGGCGGACGTGACGCTGGAGCTCGGGGAAGGCAGCAATGTCGAATCAGAGGCGGACAACGCGATCACGGTCAAGGGTAAGGCGGACATTACCGGCTGCACCGTGCGCGGCAAGCAGATCGGCCTTCTCGTGACGGGCGGCAAAAAAGCGTCCGCGATGCTGCATTCCGGTGAGGTGTCCGGAAAGGAGGCTGGCGTGCTCGTCGATGGCGGCAGCTTCACGATGGACGGCGGCACGATCTATGGCGCACAGTGCGGCATTCATGTCGGCGGCACGCCCAAGAGCACGGTCAAAATCAGCGGCGGCGAGATTAACGCGGACGAGACGGCCCTTTTTGCAAAGCAGGGCAGCTCTGTTTCTCTTTCGGGCGGCACGTTTACAGCAGGACAAAACGCGCTGGCCGCGGGAGAAAGCACGATGAAGGGCTGGCTGGCGAAGGGCTATGACATGATCGGCGCAGACCTTCCCGGCGGCTTTGACCCCGCAAAGGAATCCGGAACCGGCGCGGGCACCGTCATGATTGCTGCGGAAGACGGCGAAGATGCGGCATTTGTCATGGAGCTGATCGACGAAATCGGCGAGGTCGAGCTGACCGATGAATGCGAGAGGAAGATTCTCGATGCGGAGGAAGCTTACGAAATGCTGACCGCCGCGCAGCAGAAGAAGGTCACAAATTACAAAACGCTTTTGAAAGCGCGTCAGACCTATGACAAGCAGGTTGCCGAGCGCGAATATGCCGAGCAGGCGGGTTACGTCAACTACCTGATGGAGGAAATCCCCGCCGATATGGAGAAGATTGAAAGCAGCACGCTTTCTGTGATCCGGGAGGCGGAGGAGGCCTACAACGAGGCCGCGAAGGACAAAAACGTCAAGAAATATTTAGACAGCAAGCTTGTCAGCCGCCTCAAGTCTGCGCGCAAGGCATATGATAAGAGCGCGAAGGCTGCCCAGAAGGTGCAGGACCTGATCGACAAGCTTCCGGACGACGCGGCGAAGCTCGACTATTCCAAGGACCGCAAGAGCGTCGAGAAGGCGGATGCAGCCTTCGGTAAGCTCACCGGCAAACAGCCGACGTTCTTAGAGCCCGGCGCGGCGGAAAAGCTTGCTGGCTGCGTCCGGCAGATGGCGCTGCTGACCGACTGCGAAACCATCGTCAAGGACGCGCAGGCGGCCATCAAGAAGCTCCCCGCGTGGAACAAGATCAAAAAATCGGACGAGGCGAAGGTCCACGCGGCAGAGGACGCGATGCAGGCGCTTGCAAGCGCTGCGGAGGAGAAGCACGTCACGCTCACGCCCGGAGAGGCGAACGAGCAGAAATATCAGGCTTCCACAGAGGCGTTCTACGCGTACAAGGAACTGGCAGAGAGCTACCGCAAGACGTACCTTGCGCCCCTGGAGACTCTCACGGACGCGGATGCGGCGCACAAGGAAGCCATTGAGGCTGCGCGCAGAGAGCATAACGCCCTCGGCCGAAGCTACAACGGCGCGAGCGTCAGCAAAAATGTCCAGAGCTTCATCACAAAGGACGAGCTGACGATGCTCAAGAACCTTGAAAAGCAGTTCAGCCAGAACCAGAAGGCCGCGAAGAAGGTTATGAACCTGATTGCAAAGCTTCCAAAGCACGACGCGCCGTTTACAAAGAGGGAGCGCAAGGCCATCGACACGGCGAAAAGCGCGTATGACGGCCTGTCTTCGGCGGCGCGGAGCTTTGTTGAAAATGTGGACACGCTGAACGAGCGTTACCAGCAGGCATATCCCGCGACGGACAGCGGCGAACAGGCATAACGCACAACGGCGCCCCGAGACGATCCGTTCCGGGGTGCTTTGCAATTGACTTTTTTCGGCATATCGGTATAATAAAAACAGAAAAAGTTCATACGCTGCATCATGACCTGCGCGCTTGGCTGCGTGCGGGATGAGGGAATCCGGTGCAAATCCGGAGCATGGAAACGTAGCCGTCATTGCATGAGGCTGCCGCGCGTGGAGAAATCCGGTCATTGGGGAAACCCGAGAAGGCTGTGCGGTGGACGTGGGAGCGATCCCGGAAGCATCAGCCGGAAGACCTATGATGATGGAAAGCCGCCCGGTTCGGGCGGTCGGATCTTGCGCAAAAGACGGGCGCGGCAGGTTTTGCCGCGCTCATTTTGTTTGCCGTTTATGCTGCGGCGAAAAAGAGTAGGGAGGACATACGATGAAAAAACGAGTACTATCGCTGCTGCTGGCGCTGGTTCTGCTGCTGGGGATGGTTCCCGGCGCGCTGGCGCTGGAGGACGCGGACATTGACCCCGGCATGGGCGTCGACCCGATCGGCATGCCGGACGGCGAGGGCACAGAGGAAAGTCCGCTTCTGATTGAAAGTGCGGAGCAGCTCGCGTGGTTCGCGCAGACGATCTCAGACCCAGAGCAGGGCGCGCAGGAGGTCTGTGCGGCCTTGACGGCAGATATCGATCTGGAGGATGAGCCATGGGAACCAATGGGAAGGGATACCTATGGCTTCAAAGGAACGTTCGATGGGCAAGGCCATAAAATCAAGGGACTGAACGTATCGGGAGCAAAGCTCGCGGGCCTGTTTGCCTGCGTCGACGGCGGCACGGTTAAAAATCTTGTTGTCAGCGGCAAGGTCAGCGGTACAACCTACACCGGCGCGATCGTGGGTTATCTGAAAAACGGCGGTACGATCTTCCGCTGCGGCAATGAAGCTGCCGTCTCCGGCTCGGGGTCTTATACCGGCGGTATTGCAGGCAGCGCAGGCGTATACGATAAGACGAATACCATCGAGCAGTGCTATAACGCGGGCAATGTGACGGGCGGCAGCGACAGCCGCACGGGCGGTATTCTCGGCTACGATATGGGAAAAGCCGCCATCACCGACTGCTATAACACCGGGCTTATTTCGGGCGCAAACTACGCGGGCGGCATCCGTGGGTATCTCAGCACACTGGCGGGCAAGATCACAAACTGCTACAGCGCCGGAACCGTCACCGGAAAAACGACAGGTGCGATCGCACCGAAGGATCTGTATGACGGCGAAAACTGCTATGTGGTCACGGGCGGCGTCATCACGCCGGACGGCTCGGCGCAGACGCTCACGCAGGCGCAGCTGCTGGCCGCCCTTGCCAATGGACGAGAGAACGTCTGGAAGCAGGACGCGGCGATGAACGGCGGCAACCCGACGCTTTTCTGGCAGAAAGCAGAGGCAGAAGAAGAGATCGGCAATTATGTCCGTTTCGCGCGCGAGATGGTGACGACGTTGGATGGCGACGAGACCTCGCTTCCCACGGCGCTTTTAAAGTGGAGCGCGCAGAAGGATGCAGCCGGGTACCTTGTCGGCCTGTGGCAGAAGGTGCGCGTGTGGAAGGGCCTGACAGACGAAGAGCTGAAAAAGCTCACCACAGAGCCCACGGGACCGGTCGACAGCTGGTCGCAGCGGCTATTACAGCTCGACCAGAACGCCATCATCGCGAAATTCTCGGACGCGCAGAAGCAGGAGCTTTTGCGTCTGCAAACGATCATGGACGAGAAGTTCCAGACGATGAATACGCATCTGGAGCAGAAGATCAACGCCGAGACAGAAAAGGAATACAACGACGCGAACGAGGCTTATGTTGCTGCGCTGAAAGAATATGACGCGGCGTATCAGGACTGCTGCAAGTACATCATTTTGCAGGCAGTCGAGATGAAGCTTCCGCTCGGCGACTATTTTGCGGAGCTTGAGCTTGTAAAGACGATCGAGCTTCCGGATCAGACGAGCTACGACTGCACGGAAGCGTTCTCCCAGATAGAAGACGGCGTGTATTACCCGTCCGTGACTGCGATCAAGACCGATGGCACGTATGCCGCGCCGACCGAGAAGGATGTGACCGAAGACCCCTACACGCGCATGAAGCCGGTGACGGGGCTTTCTTGGAGCGGGGCCATCGCCCAGTGGACGGGGAAGGACTACTTCACGGAGAATCAGGCCTATAAGCTGGACCTCTACGTGGTCACAGGCAGCGGGTACCAGTTCGTAAAGAGCTTCCAGGTTGCGGGCAATGTGACACAGGCCAATTTCCGAAGCGCCTTCACTGCGCAAAGAAGCTATGCCTTTACCGTCACGGCCATCGCCGATACGTCGCTCAACGAGACCTACGGTCTGCACGACTCCATCTGCTCGGAGATGAGCCCGACGTATACGTCCTCGAGCAAGCCTTCGACCGAGTGGGTTGAGATCACGTCCGCCGCGCAGTGGATGGAAATCGCGAATACCGAGGATGTGCCGTCCGATCCGGGCGATTCGAGTTCTGCAAGCATGCAGGAGATCGAATGGAGCAAAAACTACCGGCTGGCGAACAATATCGACTTCTCCGAACTCTCCGCCGCCGACCAGAACCGGACAAAATCCATCGGCTCGAAGACCTACATGTTCCAGGGCGAGTTCGACGGAAACGGCTTTGAGATCCGCGGGCTGACGCTCTCGAATTCCGACTCCGGCCTGTTTGCCTTCGCGGGCAGCGAAAGCTATATCCACGATGTGACGATCGTGTACCCCAACGTCTATTTTTCCGGCACGGCGGCTGTGCTCGCGCTCAATAACTACGGCGTGATCGAAGACTGCGCGGTCATCGGCTGCAACATCTCGGCCGATATCAGCGGCGTCATGGGCGGCATGGCGGGCCGGAACTACGGCATCATCCGCAGAAGCTATGTGCGCGGCGGTCGGTTCGACTCCAACACCACCACGGCTACGGGCCACGCGGGCTTTGTCGGTTCGAATGAAGAGGGCGGCCTCATTGAGCGCTGCTGGACGTCCATGGACGTGTACACCCAGAGCGACTACGCGGGCGGCTTTGCCGGCCTGTGCTACGGCGGCACCATCCGCGACTGCTTCGCGCTCGGAAACGTTTCGGCGCGCGGCTACTCCGGCGGCTTTGTCGGAAGATCCGTCTACAGCGGAAATGTCTATGAAAACTGCTATGCGGCGGGCGTGGTCACCTGCTCGGCAGAAGGCGGACACGGCTTCATCGGCGGCAACAAGCCGGACAGCGCATTCCAGTATGACCAGTCCGAGGGCATTACAAACTGCTACTACAACGAGGCCTCGGAGACAGCCGCGAGCAACTATGGCGCGACCGGTCTTGCGCTTTCCGGCATGCAGACGGAGGACTTCCGCTCGAAGCTCGGCGCAAGCTGGAGTCAAAACGAAGAAGACAACGGCGGCCTTCCGTATCTGACGGGCGTGGAGATCCCGGTCCCGTTGAAGAAAACGCCGCTGGAGGTCACCATCATCCTGGCAAAGTACAACACGCAGGAATACCGCTATGAGCGCTTTGGCGAGGAAATCGAGGTGGAGATGCTCTCAAACGGCAACACGCGCGTGTGCGATGTGATGGACGAGGCCATGCAGCAGGAAAAGCTCACATACGGCTATGAAACGACGAATCTCGGCCGTTATGTCAGCACCATCAATGGCCGTGAGCTGCTTGCGCCGAACGGCTGGATGTTTACGATCAACGGCGTGCTTTCCAACCTCGGCGTATCCACAGCGACGCTCAGCGACGGCGACACGCTTTTGTGGTACGAGGGCATGACCCAGAACCATTTCCGTGCGCCGAGGGTAGAGGAGCTGGACGCAGGCTCCGGCGATTGGACGGAAATTTCGTCCGAAAGCGAGCTGCGCGCGCTGGCGGCAAGGCAGGATGCAGAAGCGCTCGCCGCCAATTACCGGCTGACGCAGGATATTGATCTGCAAGGCGCGGAATTTCCCGGCATCGGCAGCGGGAGCGCGCCCTTTACCGGCGTGTTTGACGGCAATGGAAAAACGATCTCCAATCTCACCATCGCGCGCGCGGACGAGGAGAATGTCGGCCTGTTCCGCGTGATTCGGGGCGGCACGATCAAGAATCTGACGCTTAAGGACGCCGCAGTCACGGGCGGTTCGCTTGTGGGCGCAGTTGTGGGCTGGGCGCAGGTATCGCTCAGCAAAGACAGTATGTCCGGCAATGTTGCAGGACTGATCGGCAACGTCCATGTGACAGGCAGCGTCGCAGGCAAAACGGAGACGGGCGGCCTGATCGGCCGGAACGACGGCAAGACAGATCCGGAGACAAGCTTCTCTGTCAAAAATGCAGTCGACCGCTGCTCGTTTGAAGGAAGGCTCACAGGCCGGACGATCACCGGCGGCCTTGCAGGACGCAACGAAGGTACGATCACGATGTGCAGCACCGAGGGCAGCGTCGACGCGGGTGAAAGCGGCACGATCGCCGGCGGTCTGGTGGGAGAGAACGACGGCGAGATATACGATTCGCACGCCGATGTGTGCGTCCATGCACAAAGCTCCGTGGGCGGCTTCATGGGAAGCGGTTCCGGCATCGTCAAGCGCTGCTACAGCCTTGGCGACGTGTCCGGCGGCGGCTATGTCGGCGGCTTTGCAGGCTCGATCCGGTATGTGGACACGGCGCTCAGCGCAGGACGCGTGGAAGCCGACGGCTCGGATGGACAGGGCTATGCCGGCGGCTTTGCGGGATATCTGAGCGGCACAATCGTCGGTGCGCCTGCCTATGTCACGGTCAAGGCGGTCTATGGCTACTGCGGCGATACGTTATCCGCGGCAGGCAGGACCGACTATACGCAGACAGGCGAGAGCCTGCAAGAAGCGATGGCGGCCATGCAGCTTACAACAAAGGAAGCGGTCAAGGAACGGCTCAAGACGCTCTTTGACGTGGACTATGAGATCCGCGACGAGGAACAGGAGCGGCGCGAGGAAGCGGCGCGGAAGATGCAGGCGCAGATCGAAGCGCTTCCGGCGGCTGATGCACTAACGAAGGAAAACGGCGAGTTGGTCGACGCTGCAAAGGCGGCCTTTGATGCGCTGGACGACGAGACAAAGGCGCTTGTCAGTGAAAGCATGAAGACAAAGCTCACGGCCTGCGTTGCGCGCATGGAAGAGCTCCGGAAAGAGCCCGAGCTCCCGGCCGACCCGGTTGAACGCTTTGCAAAGCTGATGGAGGCCGTCCCCGGCAAGAAGGACAAGGTCTGGAACACGGACGGCGCGGCCATCGACGCGGCGCGCGCGTGCTATGATGAGATCGACCTGAAACAGCTCGACAAAACGCAGCAGAAGCAGGTAAAGACGCTCTACTCGCAGCTCACGGCGGCGGAAAAAACCTTCGAGAAGAATCGCAAGGCGGCGGCAAAGGTCGACGCGCAGATCGAAAAGCTCCCGTTTGAGACACCGGCGGATATGACGCTCACGCACGAAAAGACCGTCACGGCGGCAAACAAGGCGTACGGCAAGCTGTCCGAAGAGCAGAAGAGCTTTGTCAATCCGGAGAACGCAGCGTATCTGGAAAACGAAGTCCTGCCGCGCCTGAAGGAGCTTCAGGAGAACAAGAAGCTGATTCAGGACGCAGAAAAGCTCGTCAAGAAGGTCCCGGCGGCGGCAAAGATCAAGGCTTCCGACGAGGAAAAGCTCACCGAGGCACTGGAGAAGGTGCAGGAGCTTCAGGCGCGCAGTCTCCCGATCAATGAAAAGCTGGAGAAAAACCTACAGGAGAGCAAGGCAGCGTTTGACGAGGGCATGCAGAAAAGCGAGGAACTGCGCAATTTAATTTCTCAGCTTGACGAGAACCACATGGACAAGGACATGGCGGCGCTTTACGAGCAGGCGCAGGACATGTTTGACGCGGACAAAAAGCTCTTCCAGCGCTTCACGACGAAGGACGAGCAGAACATGCTCAAAAACTGCCAGAAGGCGCTCAAGAAGAACCAGTCGGCAGCGCAGAAGGTCGAAAAACAGATCGAAAAGCTCGATCCGGACAACGTCACGACCAAGACAGCCAAGAATATCAGGAAGGCGTGGGACGCATACCAGAAGCTGACGGACGCGCAGAGGACGTTTGTCGACAGCCTTCTCTACGAAAAGCTGGAGCAGTGCTATAACAATCTGCCGTAAGTGGAACCAAAAACGCTCGGGAAGCATCGCTTCCCGAGCGTTTTGCGTTGTGCAGAGTATCATTTATGCGTAGGGGCCAATGCCCACATTGGCCCGGCAGAATGTACCATTTTTACGGAAATCTCCGGCGAATTCAAACTGCCCTTGGGGCGATGTGGGCATCGCCCCCTACGTGTAATTTGAAGAATTGCAAAAAAGCAGGTATGTTCTTGTCGGAATCTACTGCCGCGTGTTGCGGAAGAAGAAGGTAACGGTAAAATAGAGCGCGAGATACAGCGCAATCGTCGCGCCGGCCGAGCAGCCAAGATAGTACGCGGTTACAAGGCCGCCTACCGAGCAGACCAGCGCCCCAAGGACAGAAAGCAGGTGATACTCCCGGAGATTGCGCGTAATGTTCCGCGACGACGCGGCAGGGAGCACGAGAAGGGAGTTGATGACCATCAGGCCTACCCAGCTCATTGCTAAGGTCACGACGACCGCGATGCAGACCGTGAACAGCGCCTGCGTCTTTTCTGTCGGAATGCCGCGCGAGGAGGCAAGCTGCGGATGCACCGCCGTCAGAAACAGCCGGTTCGCCGCAAATATCCACAAAAGCGCTACGCCCAGCAGGACCAAGGCCAGCCGCCCGATTTCGCCCGGCGTGACGGAGAGAATGTCGCCGATCAGATACTTATTGAATTTTGTAAAGCTGCTGCCGCCGAGCGTCGCGATAAAAATACCGAGTGCGACCGCGGTCGAGGAAAACACGCCGATGATCGTATCGGCCGACTGCCGCGAGCGGCTGCGCACGAAGGAGAACAGCAGCGCAAATAAAACGGCCAGTCCCACCGCCCAGCCGATCGGCTGCACCGCGCCGCAGAGAACACCGACGGCAATGCCGGTGAAGCCTGAATGGCCGAGCGCGTCAGAGAAAAAGCTCATGCGCCCGGTGACGATCATGGTGGAAAGAAGGCCAAAAAGCGGCGCGAGGATGAGAACGGCAAGCAGCGCGTTCTTCATGAACGTCATATGCAGAAACTCGAGGTGCATTGCCTCGCACAGTGCGTACCAGATGCTCATTTTGCACCTCCCAGGTGAAACGCCTGCGCAAACTCGTCCGAGTTCAGAACCTCCAGCGGCGTTCCCTTGCAAAGAATCTTCTCGCGCAGGAGCACTACACGGTCAGCGTAGCGCTCGAGCATCGAAAAATCGTGGGTCGTCATGAGAATCGAAAGATCGTAGGTTTTCCGGATCTCGTCGAGCATGTCCATGAGAAGCTCCATGCCCTCCACGTCCACGCCCGAGAGCGGTTCGTCGAGAATCAGCATGTTGGGCATCGGCTCGAGCGCCAGCGCCAGCAGCACACGCTGAAGCTCTCCGCCCGAGAGCGTGCCGACGCGCTTATCGACGAGGCCCTCTCCGTGCACGCGCGAAAGGCACTCTAAAACCTTCTCCCGCAAAGCCTTTCCGGGGCGAAGGAACGCAGGCCGCTTTGCAATGCAGCAGGTGAAAAGATCAAGAACCGAAATAGGGTCCGCCGGGTCAAAGGCCGGGCTCTGCGGCACGTAGCCGATGCGAAGACGGGTCTGCTTGCCATCCGCGGAATGGAAGGTGATCTTGCCCTCGTATTCCCGCTGGCCGAGAATCGCGCGGATGAGCGTCGATTTTCCCGCGCCGTTGGGCCCAATCAGCGCGACAATTTGACCGCAGTGCATGTGCAGGTTGATATCGTCCAGAATGACCTCAGAGCCGATTCGGACCGACAGATGTTCAATTTTGAGGCAGCAGGCGTTTTCGCAGCCGCCGGTATTTGCATGCTTGTAAATCATCCGAGCGCTTCCTTTACAATATCGATGTTCTCGCGCATGGCGGCAAAATAGTCGCCGTTGCTGATGGCCATGTCAAGCGTCCAGACCGAGCAGCCTGTCTCGTTTGCGACGACCTCGGCAGAGCCCGATTCCCCGTTCGTCTCGTAAAATACGGCGGGAATTTGGTCCTCTTCGACAATGGCGATGATTGCCTCCAACTCCTTCGCCGAGGGCTCGCTGCCGGACTCGACCTCCATGGCTGCGGCAATGGTCAGGCCAAACGAGTCAGCGAAGTACGAAAAGCCGTCGTGGAACGTGACAAGCTCGCGGCAGGAAAGACCGGCCAGCGCTTCATCGCCATAGGCCTGCAAGTCGGAAAGCTTTTCGTCAAACGCGGCAAGGTTCTCGGTGATCCGGTCGGAAAATTCCGGGTACTGCGCGCCGAGCTCCCGTGCAGCGGTGGCGGCTGCCTGCTGAAAGCGCGTGGGGTCCAGCCACCAGTGGGGATCGATGCCCTCGTCGCCGGTCAGCGTGGAGAGCCCGCTTGCGATATCGATGCGCGTCTTGCCGGAGAGCGCGTCCTCCATGAAGTCTTCCAAGCCGAGACCGCTCTCCAAAACCAGCTGCGCGCCCTCGATTTTTTCCATCTGCGCGACCGTCAGCGTGTAGTCGTGCAGGCACGAGACGGGCTCGGAGATGAGAAGCGAAACCGAAAGGCCCGTCCCGTCGGTAAGGGCGGAGGCCAGCTGATAGACGGGCTGGGTTGTGGCGAGAATGTCGGCGGTTTTCTGCTCCGGAAGCGCCTGCTTTTTGGAGCAGCCGGAGGCAGTCAGGAGGAGCAGCGCCGCCAGCAGCAGCGTGAAAATTCGTTTGTTCATAAAAATCCTCAAAAAGTCATAGTTTGCGAGCCAAAATGCTCTATCTCTTATTATACAAAACATGTCAAGCCTGCGTGCGGAATAAATCGCCCGATTCTGCAGATTCTAAGCACATCCAGGAATTTTACAAAGGAGCGATTTGGATGGAATTCATGCAGACTCAAACGTGCCGGAACCTTGCGCGCTCGTTCGCGGGGGAATCGCAGGCACGCCAGCGCTATACGCAGTACGCAGATCAGGCCAGAAAAGAGGGCCTTGCCTATCTTGCCCGGATCTTTGAGGAGACCGCCGCCAACGAGCAGATCCACGCGCAGGAGTTTCTGGAGAAGCTGCAAAAATATGGCCGTCAGCCGATCGAGAACATTGACATTTCGGCGGGCTACCCCTATACGCTGGGCGTGACGATGGAGAATTTACTCGAGGCGGCGAAGGGTGAAAATGAAGAGTCGGTGCGCGTCTACCCGGGCTTCGCGAAAACCGCGCGCGAGGAAGGGTACGCCGATATCGCCAGTCTCTGGGAGAATATCGCCCGCATCGAAGCGGTGCACCGGGACGTCTTTTTGGAGAGCTATGAGCAGATGCAGACCGAGCGGCTTTATAAAAAGGAGCGCCCGATCGTCTGGCGCTGCATCAACTGCGGCTTTGTGATGCTCTCAAAAGAGGCCTTCCGCGTCTGCCCCGTCTGCGGCAAGGACCGGGGCTGGGCGGAAGGCGACATTCAGACGCGGCGGCTCGGCAAAGAGGGCTAGACGGCGATGTACTGCCGCTCGGCAAAGCCGTAGAGGCCGTCATAAAAAATGGAGTACCAGTCGTTGTATTCGGCCAGAATCCGGACAGCCGCGCCGTTCGGCATCTGTGTGAGCACCGCACCGTCGGTGGAGGGCAGGCCTCGCAGGTTCAGGCTGCTGCCGTTCGTCGCGACTTTCCCGTCCTGGATTTCGCCCGGAATGAGAAACGGAAGACCGAAATATTCCGTCACGCCGACGGACAGCGCCTGCGCAATCGCGTCTAAATTTCCGGTCAGCCAGTTCGCGTCGTCCACGTTGTCGTGGTACCCGAGCTCGGCAAGCACCGAGGGGGCTTTCGTCCGGCGAACTTCGCCGATGGCCGTCGTCGGCCTTGCCTGCACGCGGTCGGGAAGCGGGTAAATGGGCTTTATGTTGTCGACAAGGATGTTCGCCATCCGGAGCCCGGCCGCGCTCGCGGGATAGTAGTAAAAGTCCACGCCGCGCTGCTGGCCCGCGAGCGCTTCGGGAGAGGCGTTGGAGTGGAGCGCGAGATGAAAATCGTAGTCCCCCTGATTGGACAGGCGAATCGCGCCCGCCGCGCCGGCCTCCGGGTCATTTCGGACCGTGTTCACGCCGCTTGCGTGTAAGTAAGGCTCCATCTGATCGGCAAGCCGGTTCATCCAGAGCTCTTCGTTTCCTTCTGTGATGTAGGGATTAAACTCCTGCGTGGAGGGACTGAGAAACAAAAAGGGCATATGTCTACCGCCTTTCGCGAGCTTTCCGGCGCAGATTCTGCTGCGCCGGTCTTTTATATTATGCGGGATGGGAAAAAGGGGTGACAAAATGCCGGGTACATGGAAGCTTGTTTATATCTCCTTGTTTACATATGGCGTGTTTTGTGATACCATATCGGGAGAAGTTTTCCTGACGGAGGTGAGCGTATGCAATATATCGTTCTGGACATGGAGTGGAACCAGCCGTGGCCGGGCTCTCCGAGCGCGAAAAAGGTTCTGCCGAGCCCCATTCGCGGCGAGATTGTCCAGATCGGCGCGGTTCGCATGCCGCGCGACGGCGAGGTCGCCGACGAGTTTCAGACGCTGATCCGTCCGGCCTATTATAAAAAGATGAACCGCAAGGTCGCGAGCCTCACAGGTATCAAGGATTCCGTTCTCAAGGAGCGGGGCAAGCCCTTCCGCGAGGCAATGCAGGCGTTTCACGACTGGTGCGGCGAAGACGCGGCGTTTCTGACGTGGGGCTTCGACGATATTGTAATTTTGAAGGAAAATCTCACGCTCTACGGCATGGACACCGCGTGGGTCGATACCTGGTACAACGCGCAGCTGATTTTCAACGCCCAGACCGACGGCTCGAGCGCGCAGAAGTCGCTGTCATCTGCCATGCAGATCATGGGCATCGAGCCGACAAGGCCCGCACACGACGCGCTGGGAGACGCGTATCATACGGCGCTCATTTGCAGCCGGCTCAACCTCACGGATGGTATCGCCGCCTATGAAAAGGCCGCGAAGGAGCACGAAAACGGGTTTCACGGCGCGGAGCTTCCGGGCTGCCTGCTTCGCAGCGTGAGCCACGGACACCCGGACAAGCCCCATGCGCTGGCCGCGATGGCAGGAAGCGGGAATATCTGCCCCGTCTGCGGAAAGCGCATGTCCTGCGGCAAGTGGTATCCGCAGCCCGGCAAGCGCTTCATGGCCATGGCCGCGTGCGAAGCAGACGGCGCGTTTTTGGTGCGCGTGCGTCTTGCCGAAGACCCCGATGGGACGCTTCGCGCCAACCGTCTGGTCTACAGCGCGGACAGCGAGGCTGCCGAGAACTACCGTCGCCTGACCGAAAAGCCGGTTCACCATCGCCGCCGCAGGTCGGGAAGAGCACGCGCCAAAAAGGCCGGTGCGGAGCCCAAAGCTTAAATATGATCGCAATTTATCAAACAAACGCGTAGTAGAGTGAACCTCTTAATATTTTATTTTCTCTGCAAGTGAAAACCGTACACAGCAACACATTGCTCCCATATAAAAGTAAATCTTTAAGCGTTTCATCCTAGTAGGGGGCGATGCCCACATCGCCCCTTGGGTACCAACGAATTCGCATTGGATTTCCGTAAAAACGAATGGTATCGCCGGGCCGATGTGGGCATCGGCCCCTACGAAGAATGATGCAGGTCAATCAAAAACCGAGCGCACTGCAATACGCGGTGCACTCGGTTTTTGGTTAATAGCCCAAATTTTCCTCGATCAGGATGACGTGTGTTTTGCCGATGCCGCCGCAGGGGCGCGCGAGCGTAACAAAGCCGTTGCAGATCCGGCTGGGGCTATTGCAGTCATGACAGCGCATGGGCTCGCTCATCGCGCAGGGCGTTTTGCAGCTTAAGCGGCGGGCATTTAACGGCGCGGCAATGTTCCGCGCGCGCTCCATAGCGGAGGGGAGGTCGGGCGTAAGCTTGTTGATGCCTGCGATGATGTAGAGCACCTCATGGCCGTAAAGCATGGCGGCGACGCGGTTTCCTGTGCCGTCGATGTTCACGATTTCGCCCGTCTCGGAAATGGCGTTGGCGGAGGTCATATAGACCTGCGCGGACGCAGCCTTTTCACGCGCCTCGGCGGGGGTCTGCTTCCAGTGCCAGAAGACGGTGTTGTTGGCGGAAAGCTTCTCAAAAAGGCCGAGCTCCTGCAGCGTCACGCTGCCGCCGAAGCCGATGGTCCTGCCGGAGAGCTCCTGTGAGATGGCACTGATGGCTTCTTGCTGTGTTTTGAAAACGCGAACAGAAAATCCATGATTTGTGAGATTCTTGACTGCGGTATCCAGCTGCATAATGGTTCCTCCAATCAGGTATTGTCGCGCGCTGCCATGGCGGCCAGCAGTTCGATGGCCTGCGCGTGGGTGATGGGACTGTGGGGCCGCGGGGCGGACTGGCCGAAAAATGCCTCGCAAAAGCTTGAGAATTCCTGGCTTGATATGGGAGCGTCCGGGCGGAAGCGGCCGGTTTCCTGCTGCATGCAGCCGCGCTCTAAGGCCTGCTCAATGGCCGCGGCATAAGGGTGGCGGTAAGAAACGTCGCGGCAGACGTTCGTTTTGGTCTTCACAAGATCTAACCGCCGCGCCGCCGTCTTCCAGCCAAAGGCGAGCATACACGCTTCGCCGCGCGTTAAAATTGCGTCCGGCCGAACGGTATTATCGCGGTAGCAGACGCACCAGCCCGTATCCAGCAGCGCCTTCGCGGGCGCAAAGACCGGGCTCTCCGGCGAGAGGTCCGCGAACGGGCACATGATTAGGAGCTCCGAGACGGTCACGACGCGGTAGCCATACTCTTTGAGTAGCGCCAATTGCTTTGGAAGTGCGTCCGCAACGGGCGAGCGGCGCGCCATATTATAGCCGTCCTTCTGGAAGATGATCTGGCCGCAGAGGCAGTCCGGGTTTTCAGCGAGCGCGCGCTCCATGGGGGCGAGCATCGCCTCGACCTCCGCTTCATAGCTTGCCAGAGGCAGCCAGCCCGCGCCGTCGAAGCTTGCAGCCATGTACTGATAGCCAAGCAGCGCGTGCGCGTCGTAGCTCGTAAAGCCGTCCTTTGTTTTGTCGACATAGTGTGGCGGACGGGAGAGCTTTATTTCGTAGCCGTAGTCTTTGCGCATCAGATCGTCCAGTCGTTTTAAATCGTCCACGACTTCCGAAAGAGAATCGAACGGCTGCCGGCCGCCGTAGACCAGAGGCTTGGGGCCGTAGAGCACGTGGCGGTAGGTATGGCTTGTGATCTCGTGCCCGCCGTCCAAAATACGCTGCACGAGCTCGGGGCAATGGACCGCGCCTCCGTCTGCGTCCTTGTGGATATCGGGGTAGTGGTCAAATTTGACCCCGCCCCACGAGGCGGAACCTTCCTTTCCCGGCTTGTCCGGGTAATTTTCAGATGTGTCGCCCACAATGTCAAACGTGCCGCGCGCGCCGTACTGCTCCAAGCTTTCCAGAAGCGAGAGCGTCAGCGGCTTTCCGTCTCGCGAGGGGTTCGCGGGCAGGCGGCAGGGACCGTCGTCAAAGGTCATGGCGCAGATTCGCTTCGGCAGGCGCACCTGCTCGATGCGGCGCACGGGGCTTAAGTACACCGGCGTGCGGGCGCGAAGCTCGTCCTGATAGCGGTGCTTGAGTTTTTTGGCAAGGCCGATGGCCTTCGTGACAGCAGACATGGCGCGCCTCCTTAAATCTTCAAAATATCGCGCAGCACGCACCCGGCAAAATAGCCGAGCGCCTTGCAGCGGGAAACGAATGTGCCGCAGGTTCGTTCGCGGCGAAGCTTCGAAAAGCCCTTCCAGACCCATTTGCACGCGCGTACTTCAATGGGATTACAGCGTCCTTCCAGAAGTGCGGCTTTGAGTGCAGAAAGGCTCGGTTCGCAGGTAAATTCCGTCACGCAGCCGCCGAGCTCCTTGGCGCAGTGCGCGTCCGAGCCGCCGGTTCCGGGAAGGTGCAGTCCGGCAGCCAACTGCCGGGCTTTTTCGTTAGCACCGGGTTTCAGCATCGCGCGGGCGTTGGCCGTTTCGACCGCGTCAAACGGCAGCTTTGAAATCTCATCCTCCGAGAGCTTCACAGGCGCGAAAGGGTGCGCGAGGACGGCAAGACCGCCGCACGCGTGAATGGCTTCGATGGCCTTTTCCGGCGCGGGGTAACGCCCGAGGGCAGCAAAGTCGATGGGCCGGTCGAGAAAGAGGCCCAGGATGTGCCCGTTCGCGGAGGTGATCTCCACGCCCGGAATCAAAAGCACGTCCGGGCGCTCCGGCAGCGGCGTGCACAGGTCGTGGTCGGAGACGGTGATGGCAGCAAGGCTGCGCGCTCTGGCCGCTTCGATCAGGGTCTCTACGCTGCTTCTTCCGTCGGCGGAGGCGCAGGAATGGACATGCAGGTCGGCAAGCAGTTTCATTTGTGTCCTCCCCGGTGAAGCAGATTGCGGAAATACGCCCGCGCAGGGGCGGGGTCCTTTTTGTCACCAATGCCGTTTCTGACGGCGGGGTTAAAAAAGTCCCGCAGCACGGCGAAAAGCCGCCCGGGCTTTCCGGCTTTGAGATAGCCGAGTGCCGCGGCAAAGTCCGCCGGATAGTAGACCATGCGCACAGGGGCTGCGGGCTGCTCTTCCGGTAAGGGAAGGTTTGCCGCCAGACAGAACCAGCTATAGGCGAAATCCGATCCGGACGCGCGCGTGAGCGGGAACGTACCCCAGACGCGGGGGTTGATCTCTAAAAGTCGGGGCGCGCCGCCCGCACCGCATTTGAACTCGAACATCGCAAGGCCGGAAAAGCCGGTTTCCCACACAATTTTTTCGGCGTACGCACATAAATCCGGCCGCGAAATGCTCTCGCAGCAGCTCGAAGGCCCGCCCGAGACGGGGTATTCACGCAGCCGGTGGTGGCAGATTGTCCGGTACACAGAGCCGTCCTTTGCCAGAATCGAGCAGCCGAACGCCTCGCCCGGGAGATATTCCTGTACGATGGGGTCTTCCTGCGCGATGGCCTGAAAATGAGAGAATGCTTCCTGCAAGGCTTCTTTTGTGCGGCAGATGCGGTAGCGCTGCGCGGCAGCGAGGCCGAATGTTTCGCCGCAATGGGGCTTTACTGCGCACGGAAGCGGCACCCGGGAGAAAAAAGCGTCCAAATTTTCACCTGATTTCCGCTCGAAATTCTCCGGAACGGGAACGGAAAGCTTCTGGGCGAGGCTGCTGACAGCGGCCTTATCGTTGAGAAGCGCTAATTGCGTGGGGGTGGCGATGCAGAGGCCGGCGACAGGGGAAAAGCGCTCGCGGTGCTCGCTCAGAAGCGCCAGCGTCTTCGCCCCAACCGGCAAAAGCGCCGGTTTTTCGCCCTCCTGCGCCAAAATTTCGCGGCATAGGGCAAGCAGCGCGTCGAGATGCCCTTCTTCCGGCAGACGCACACAGCGCAAAACGCCGCGGCTTGCAAAGCCGACGGGATTTTTAATTGACGCTTTTTCGCACGCGACCACGCGCACGCCGCGATCGGATAAATCGCGGATGAGTGAAACGGACATCCGGTAATGCGCGTCGGTCACAATGGCAGTCATGGCGATTCTCCCCAACATAAGATTATCCATATTATATCGTTTTTTTCGAAAAATGCAACAAAAGGACTGCCGCATATCGCGGCAGTCCCGGCTGGCTCTTTGCATGGTGATAAACGTTCCCAAAAACTTGCCCCTACGAACATCCCGCGAAGAATGCGGAAATTTCCCAGCTATGCGTAGGGGGCGATGCCTACATCGCCCCGGCAAATAGAACCGATTTTTCGGGAATCTTCGGCGAATTCGATACTTCCCAATGGGTCGATGTGGGCATCGACCCCTACGGGGAAAACGGAAGACTTATAAAAATCTATAAACCGGCAATATGGATGATGCCCTTGCACAGAAGCGCGACGATGCAGCAGGCGGTCATGACGCCGGCCCCGATGGAGAGCATGGCGTGGGAAAGCCGCCTTCCAAGCAGCGCCGCAACCAGCGCGCCCGTCCATGCGCCTGTGCCGGGCAGGGGAATGGCGACGAAAAGATAGAGCCCCAGAAGCTCCGAACGCTTGATGCGGGCAGATTTGGCTCTGCCCCGCTTTTCCAACCAGCCGGCCGCGGCCGCGAGTCTCCCGCCTTTTCGCTGCATCCAGGCCAAAATCCGGCGCAAAAATAAAATCACGAACGGAACCGGCAATAAATTTGCCAGAACGCAGGAGGGGTATAGCAGCGCCTGCGGAATGTCGTGCGCCAGACCGAAGGGGATCGCGCCCCGGAGCTCACTGACGGGAGCCATGGCGAGAAGCAGCGTAAAAAGATAATCGTGAAGCGTCATAGGCGGCTTGTCCTTTGTGTGAGATTTGATGGCTACGCGCGGCTGTGTGTTTCGAGGTAGCCGGAAATGGCCTCAATGAGCCGGTTATCGCGCAGGCGGGAAATGCCGAACTCTTCAAACGCCGAGCGTGCGCCGGACTTTACAAGAAGCTTTAACGTATCTGTCAGCGCCTTCCGCGTCGGCTTATCGAGCTTTTGCAGCGCCTTGACCATCGCGGAGGCCGTCTTGAGGCCGCCTTCCTTGAGGTCTGTGAGTGTGCTCGCGTCCGTGCAGGTCAGAATGGCAAAGAGCGTATCAACAAACTGCACGCGCTGAGGCTCGGTGAGCTCCCGCAGGAAAGATCGGAGCGTCTGGTCTATGATTTTGCCGCCCTCGGCGAGCTCTGTCAGGTGCTCGAAGCGCTCGCCCTTGACCTGCCACGAAAAGCCGTCGTGCTGCATGAGGCCGACCTGCGTGCTGCGCACGACCTGATAGGCCTCCTCGTGCTCGAGCAGCATCCCGACAACCGACGATTCCGGCAGCAGTGTCGTGATCTTTCCGGCAACCGGCTTGTGTTCAGGAAGGGACAGCAGGGAGGAATAAAAGCCGGGGCCGTCGTTATTGTAGACGGCAAGGATCCGTTTCTGCACGTCCTGGCCGCAGAAGACCGCCGCGTAGACCGCTAAGTTCCCGCCCTTCGAGTGCCCGCCGACAAGAAGCGGCCGGAAGGGAAGGGTGCCGGACACCTGCCGGAGGTATTCCGCCGCATATTTCTGCGCGGGAATTTCCGGTGTGAAGGCCATGTTGAAGTCCTCCTTCCAGCCGACGATCGTGTCGTCCGTGCCGCGGAAGGCGACGTAGGCGCTGCCGTCTGGTAGGAGCATCGTCACAGCGGAAAACTGCGTCTGCGTTTCCTCATCGATCCGGTTCACATAGCCGAGCAGGCGCACATCGGAGAAGCGCGCGGTCTTTGCCGCATGTTCTACCAGAACGGGGATCTGATCGGGCACGAGAACGCCCATGTTGGTTTCCGGGTGGGCGGCAAAATAGGCGCTGGCCGCGTCAAGGAGCGTCACCTGCTGCGTCTGAAAGCCTGCGGGTACAAAGCCGGAGAAATCCAGATAGCAGATCTCCGCCAGAATCAGATTGTCCACCTCGTTGAACGGCCGCTCGGAAAGCGTCAGATCGCCGCGCCAGTCGAGATACTCGAGAATGTTTGCCATGGAAGCCTCCCGGGAAAGGTATTTTTTCTATCATACACGTTTTTTTCCATTGGCTCAAGGAAAAAACGGCTAATTTTTTCTTAAGATTTTTTGTTTCCGCATAAAATTTCTTTCAACATATAAACCTATTGACTTAGTAGGGAATATGTGATATTCTGAGGATACGAAAGAAGAATACGAAAGGAGTCAATCCTATGATGAAGATTTATGCCGACAACGCCGCAACGACCAAGATGAGCGGTGTTGCGCTGGAAGCGATGCTTCCGTATATGACCGAGCACTATGGAAACCCCTCGAGCCTGTACACGATCGGGCAGGAGGCCAAGGAGGGCCTGGAGGCCGCAAGAGCGGCCGTCGCTTCGTGCATCGGCGCGCAGCCCAGAGAGATCACCTTCACCTCCGGCGGCAGCGAGGCAGACAATCAGGCCATCCGCTCTGCGGCTGTTATCGGCGCGCGCAAAGGCAAGAAGCACATCATCTCGACGAAGTTTGAGCACCACGCGGTTTTGCATACGCTCGCGAAGTTAGAGAAAGAGGGCTTCGAGGTGACGCTGCTGGACGTGCATGAAACCGGCCTTGTTACGGCGCAGGAGGTCAAGGACGCGATCCGCGAGGACACGTGTCTTGTCACCATCATGTTCGCCAACAACGAAATCGGAACCATCCAGCCCATCGCGGAGATCGGCAAGGTCTGCCATGAAGCGGGCGTTCTGTTTCACACCGACGCAGTGCAGGCCGCGGGCCACGTGGCCATCGACGTGAACGCGATGAATATTGACATGCTCTCCATGTCCGGCCACAAGTTCCACGGTCCCAAGGGCGTCGGCGCGCTCTATGCCCGGCGCGGCATTATTTTAACCAACATCATTGATGGCGGCGCGCAGGAGCGCGGCAAGCGCGCGGGCACGGAAAACGTCCCCGGTATTGTCGGCATGGCGGCTGCGCTCAAAGATGCGTGCGACCATCTGGACGAAAATTCGAAAAAGGTCACGGCGCTGCGCGATCGGCTCATTGAAGGGCCCGAGGCGTAATCCCCGGCGCTTTCGGGCGACCAGGGGCCGATGAAGACGCTTC
>CALCJW010000077.1:0-4748 GCA_937967235.1 uncultured Clostridia bacterium | reverse complement strand
GATACCAGTCGCGCAGGTGCCTGCGCCGACAACCAGCTGCGACAGGAACATAACCGTGTAGCTTTTCGTGCCGAACACGCCGACCAGAGAGCCCGCGATAATCAGGATCATCGCAAAAATGCCGGTTCTGCGCGGGCCGATTTTTCCCATCATCACGCCGAACGGTACGGCGAGGAAAATGCTCAGGATGCTCAGCGCGGACACCAGCACGCCGGCCTTTCCTTCATCGATCTGCATTCCCTGCATCATGTATGTCAGGATCGGCTGGAGCCGGTACTGACAGAAGCCGGCCGTCAGATACGACAGCACGATAATGATGAGATAGATATAGGGCGATATACGTTTTTTCTGTGCTTCCATTTCATCTCTTCCTTTCCGTTTTGCCTGCGAGCCTGCCGCCCGCGGGCTTGTATCTTTAGTCTAACGAACCGAACGGAAAATGAAAATGGACAAACCATCCGCATTTTTTTGCCGCTGCATGATACTGTGTACACGTTGACTGCCAATACTTTTTCTTTTTCGATGTGCATCGTGCCTATATCATCTTTTGAATACGACACAAGCGCACAAAATATGACACTTGTTTTTGTATACACTATATAAAAACAGGCGGATTCAGAAAAAACGTCAGAAAAACAAACGGTTTTTCTACCTCTGGACAAATGAATGTGCTATGCTATACTTGGTGTTGTGGAGAGGTTTCTCGTGCGGCACCCAGAAAATAACGGGAGGAATCACCATTGAATATCAGTCTGGACACGGTTCTTTCTGCACTGGATATGCAGAGCGCACATATCGTTTCCGCCAATTCCTTTTCCATCCATCAGCCCCAGCTGAACGCCGCGGCGCTCTGGTCGAAGGACGAGTCCGTGAGTCGGAATCTGTGCTATGTCATTCCCGCGCGGCAGGTGCGCGAAGACTTTTCCTTGCCGCCGAGAACGTCTGTTGTTATCGTGGGCACAGTGGATGAAAACATTCTGCGCATGTCCGATGTGGACGCGCTGGTGATTGACATCCCGGTCAAGCGGGCGGCGTTCAACACCTGGTTCAACCGTATCAGTCGCATCTTCCATGACTATCAGCATTGGGCGCTGACTCTGAGCGACATGCTGGCACGCTCACCTTCTTTGCAGGAGCTGGCGGCGGTCGGCGAATCGTTTTTCGGAAACCCGGTGCTGGTGCTCGACCGGAATTTCTGCCTGCTCAGCAAGTATGACCCGTCGCTGCAAATCGCGTGGTCCTTTCACGAGCAGACGCAGGAGCGGATGCTGCCGGAAGAGATGATATCCATTATCAAGGCGCAGTCCGGGCATCAGGTGCAGGCAGAAGGCAGCCACACCTTTTTTATCTCGGACGACTATTTGGCCTATAACATGCAGTTTCTGCATATGAGCCGCGGCAACGCGATCTTAACGCTGGCTGTGCCGGAGATCCGCGCGCCACTTCGGAGACTCTCTTTGAGCGCGCTGAGCTATTTTGCCGAGTGCATCCACATCGTGCTCTGCCAGTCCAGCTTTCATTACGGTCACAGCCTGCGGTTCGAGGAATTCGTCAAAAAGCTTCTGGCCAACGAGCAGATCGAACAGGCCGTGATCGACCAGTACCTGCTGAGCATGCACTGGTTCAACGCCGACAACTACCTCTGCCTTGTCTTTGAGATCAACCGCTGGGACAGAGCCAATTCTGTTTTTCACAGCATCTGTATGAATGTGGAAAGCAGCTTTTCTGAGAGCTTCGCGTTCGTATACAATGACAAAATTGTAGCGATCATCAATTTAGACAGAGCGCAGCTGAGCCGCGGCGCGATGATTCAGAATCTCATTTTGTTTCTGCGCGAGCATCTGCTGCACGTCGGCATCAGCTACACGTTCTTCGATTTCAGCACCGTGATCTCCTATTTCAAGGAAGCGGAGGCGGCACTGGAAATGGGACGGCTCTATGCGCCCGACCTCTGGTATTACCGGTTTGAAGACTATGTCCTGCCGTATTTCATGCACTACGGAACCAGCCAGATCAACGGCCGGCACCTGTGCCATCCGGGGCTTGTTCAGCTCTGGCTCTATGACAGCAAGAATGAAACAGAGCTCTTGATCACGCTGCGCGAATACCTGACGACCGGTCTCAACGCCACAGCAACAGCCAAACATCTTTTTATCCACCGCAACACGCTTTATCAGAGACTGGATAAAATCAACCAGATCATCGGCGCGGATCTGAACGATCCCGACACGCGGCTTTTCATGCTGATGTCGTACTCGTTTGTTGATCTGCTCAAGCTCAAGCCCATTGAGGAAGTTGTGCCGGATTTCAAGAAAAACCGGCATTGACCCATATAAACACAGCATTGAAAAGGGGGATTTTTTATGCTGAGCAAACGCCAGAATCTTCTGGAAACCATCCATGGCGGACATCCCGACCGCTTTGTCAACCAGTATGAGGCATTTGCCCTTCTGTTCGGTACGCCCTTCGGTGTACGCAGCCGTAATCCCAAATACGGCGAGGAAAATGTCGTTAACGCATGGGGCGAAACCTGCTCCTGGCCCATCGGCACGCCGGGCCCGTTCCCGGTTCACACGCCGGACAAGATCGTTGTCAAGGACATTGAGCACTGGCAGGATTATGTGAAGGTGCCGCAGGTCGTCTACGACGCCAAAGAATGGGAGCCGTTCATCGCCGAAGCGGAAAAGGTCGACCGGAACGAGCAGTTCGCGACCGCGTTCTATGCACCCGGCGTTTTTGAAATGTGCCACCATCTGATGAGCATGCAGGAGTGTCTCGTCGCTTTCTATGAATATCCGGACGAAATGCACGAACTGATCGACTGCATCACGCAGTTCGAGCTGGACTACGCGGCAGAGCTCTGCAAATACGTCAAACCCGACGCACTGTTCCACCACGACGACTGGGGCAGCCAGATCTCGACCTTCCTGTCCCCGGATATGTTCCGCGAGTTTATCAAGCCAGCTTTTATGAAGATCTACGGCTATTATAAATCCCACGGTGTGCAGGTCATCGCGCACCATTCCGATTCCTACGCGGCAACGCTTGTTCCGGATATGATCGACATGGGCATCGATATCTGGCAGGGCGTTATGACCTCCAACAACGTGCCGGAGCTTATCCGCAAGTACGGCGGCAAGATCAGCTTTATGGGCGATATCGACAGCGCAAAGGTCGACTACGAGGGCTGGACGAAGGAAGTCGTGCAGGCCGAGGTCGACAGAGCCTGCGCCGAGTGCGGTACGCTTTACTTCATCCCGAACGCATCGCAGGGTCTTCCGATGAGCACGTTCCCCGGCGTCTACGAGGCGCTGAGTGAGGCCATCGACAATTGCAGCAAACGCTATTTCCCGGCAAAGAACGGCTGAGACAGGAGGAAATTTATGATTATCATTGGTGAAAAGATCAACGGCTCCATTCCGTCTGTAGCAGACGCCATTGCCCGCCGCGACGCGGATTTTATCAAGCAGCGCGCCGTCGCGCAGACCGAGGCCGGCGCGACGTTTATCGACTGCTGCGCGTCCGTTCCCGAGGCGCAGGAGGTCGAAACGCTCCGTTGGATGATCGACTGCATCCAGTCTGTGACCGATCTTCCCATTTCGGTCGACAGCCCGAGCACGAAGGTTTTGAGCGAAGCGTACAAGTTCTGCAACAAGCCGGGGCTGTTCAACTCCGTCTCTGGCGAAGGGCATAAAATGGACGCGATTTTCCCCATCATGGCCGAAAATCCCGGTTGGCAGGTCATCGCCCTTCTGAGCGACGATACCGGTATTCCTAAAAACGCCGCCGATCGTCTGAAGGTATTTGACAAGATCATGGCCAAGGCGAAGGAATACGGCATTGCGCCCAGCCGCATTCACATCGATCCGCTCGTTGAGATGCTCTGCACATCGGAAAACGGCATCGAGACGAACACAGAAGTCATTTCCACCGTCCGCGAAGCGTACCCCACCATCCACATTACGGCCGCCGTCAGCAACATTTCCTTCAATCTGCCGGTGCGCAAGATGATCAATCTCGGCTTCACCGTTCTCGCAATGAACGCGGGGCTTGACAGCGCGATTCTCGATCCCACGAACCGCGACATGATGGGTCTGATCTACGCGACCGAAGCGCTGCTCGGTCAGGACGACTACTGTATGGAATATATCAGCGCCTACCGCGAAGGCAAATTTGGCCCGGTCAAGCAGGCGTAAGCAGGTTTCCGTTTTTTACGGCGCAGTTCCCAACTATTTGCGCCGGTAAAATATCTGATTCTTTTATTTTTTCAACAGGGGGATATTATTATGTCTAAAATTGAAGAACTGTCCGCAGCAGTTGAAAACGGCAAGTCCAAGCTGGTTCCCAATCTGGTACAGGAATGCCTCGACGAAGGCGACGCGCCCCTCGACGTGCTCAATCACGGCATGATCGACGCCATGAGCGTTGTCGGCGAAAAGTTCAAGAAGAACGAGATTTTCGTTCCGGAAATGCTTGTCGCTGCCCGCGCGATGAAGAAGGGTGTTGACGTGCTCAAGCCCCATCTCAGCGGCGAGAACGACGGTAAGATCGGCAAAATGGTCATGGGCACCGTTTACGGAGACCTGCACGACATCGGCAAGAACCTTGTCATTATGATGATCGAGTCGAGCGGCTACGAAGTCATTGATCTCGGCATCGACGTTTCGATTGAAAAATTTGTTCAGGCAGCTGAAGACCCCGACGTCACCGTCGTCGGCGTTTCCGCGCTGCTGACCACCACCATGCCC
>CALCJW010000076.1:0-52565 GCA_937967235.1 uncultured Clostridia bacterium | reverse complement strand
AGCCGCCTTCGGTACCCTGGAGAAGTGCGGTGATTTCGCTCGAGCCCTTGGAGTACGGGTCGACGCCGAGGTAGGTTTCGATGCCGGTCGCCACGACGTAGTTGCCGATGGAGACGGCCTTTTCAGACATCCATTCCGGTGCGCAGCCGCAGAGCGGAATCTGAGAAATGTTGATGCCCCAGTCCTTCGCGAGGTCGGCAGCCAGGATCATCATACGGGAGATATCAACACAGGAGCCCATGTGCAGGATCGGGGGAATGCCGACCAGCTTGCAGACGCGCTTGAGGCCTTCGCCGCAGTACTCCGCAGCTTCGAGGTTCATCAGGCCTGCCTTCGCAGCAGCCTGCGCCGAGCAGCCGGAGACGATGACGATGATATCGTTCTTCAGGAGCTTCTTCATGAGCTCGATGTGCGCGGTATCGGGGCGGACCTTGGGGTTGTTGCAGCCGACCATCGCGACAGCGCCGCGGAGGACGCCGGCCTTGACAACGTCAGCCAGAGGCTTCAAGGTGCCGAGCGCGTCAACATGGGAGTTGCAGACACCGTCAAGTTCCTTCTTGATGGCCTCGACCGAGTAGCCGACACGGGCGTTGGTCTTGAGCTGCGGAATGTTGACGAGATCCTGGTTGCGGTTCTTGAAGTTCTCAACAGCCATCTTCACGATTGCCTTTGCGTTTTCAGCGGCGGTTTCCTCGTGGAACTCGATGTAGTCGCTGTCCGGCATACGGGCGATGGGAGAGGTGGTGACGAACTTGGTGTGGAAGCACTTGGAAAGCGGACCAAGCGCGGGGAAGATACACTGCACGTCGACGACGATGGCTTCACATGCGCCCGTCAGAACGACGTTTTCCTGCTGCAGGAAGTTACCGGCCATCGGGATACCCTGACGCATGGCAACTTCGTTGCCGGTGCAGCAGACGCCCGCGATGTTGATGCCCTTTGCGCCGTTTTCCTTGGCAAGCGCGATCATTTCGGGATCCTGCGCATAGAAGACGATCATTTCGGACAAAGAGGGGTCATGGCCGTGGACAATGATGTTGACCATGTCCTTTTCCATAACACCGATGTTGGCAGTGGTGTCAACGGGCTTCGGGGTGCCGAACAGGATGTCGGAGAACTCGGTGCCCATCATGGAGCCGCCCCAGCCGTCGGACAGGCCTGCGCGCAGGGACTGCTTGATGAGTGCCTCGGGAAGAGAAGAACATCCCATATGGGTCATATGCAGCGACTGCGAAACCTCACGGTCAATCGCGCGCGGCTCAATGCCGGCTTTGTGCCACAACTCCTGTGTGTGCTCGGGAGCACGCTTCAGGTAGCGCTGGACGCCGAAAGGCTTGCCGTATTCCATCAGGCCGACCTCGGCAACTTCGTGCGCCAGAGTGTAGATGTCCTTGCCTTCGGTTTCGATGTCCCATTCCTTTGCGATTCTCTTCAGCTTTTCGGGGTCCTTGACCTGATATGCACCGCCCTCTTTTGTCTGATACAGGGTGTGGCAGATCTGACGGCCATGGTCGGAGTGCGTTGCTGAGCCGCCGGCGGTGAAGCGCAGGTAGTTACGGCCGACGATACCGTGAACGTCGCAGCCGCAGATGCCGCGCGGAGCCTTCGGGGTGATACGGCAGGGGCCCATGGAGCAAATACGGCAGCAAGTACCGGCTTCGCCAAAGCCGCAGTGCGGCGTCTGGTTTTTCACACGCTGCTGCCAGGAATCCGCGCCAACCTTCTTGCCGGTTTCAAGCAAGGTGTTGGTCGCTTCTTCCATCTGTTCAATAGTGATTAAGCGATCCCAATCCATCGATGATGTCTCCTCCTAATTTTTATGTTCTAACGGCGTGCCCGGATTGCTGAGGTGCAAAACAGGCGCTGGGGAAAAACGGTCTGTCCGGGGAGAACAGTACCGAGCGAACAGGCAATGCCGGAAACCAGACGGCAGAGTCCGCCCATTACAGCTTAACCCTATTCTAACAAGTTGCACGAAGATTGTCAACCGAAGCAGTGCGGTTTTATCGATAATTTCTTAATGTATTATTTGGAAGCCTTTTCAAGAAAAATGATATAATACTCGCCAAAAATCAAAGAAAACTGCCCTCGGCAGCTTCCAGCCGAAGGCAGTTAGAGTTACGAACCCATATGAACATTGATATGCGGGTATGTCATTTCTATGTTAGAGCGGCTGAACTCCCGCGAGATGTTTTCCAGCACATCGTAATATACGTCCCAGTAGTCGCCGCCCGCTGTCCAGAGACGGAGCGTGTAGCTGATCGCGCTGTCGCCATAGCCGGAGAGGCGGGCGAAGACGGGCTCAAAATCCACGCGCTTGGGATGCTGCGCAGCGCGGACGAGCGCTTCTTTGACCGTATCCGGCGCTGCGTCATAGCTGGCCTGCACGACGATTTCAATGCGCCGGAGGGCGTTTCCGGTGACGTTTGTGATCTGCGCGGAGGTGATCTGGCTGTTCGGAAGGTAGACAAGCTGGTTGTCTGGGGTGGCGATCTGCGTGTGGAACACACCGATCTGCCGCACGGTGCCGGATTTTCCGCCGACCTCGATGAAATCGCCGACCTTGAAGGGATGCGTTGTGAGCAGCACAACGGCGCTGGCAAGATTCGAAAGCGAATCCTGAATAGAAAGCGAGACGGCCAGACCTGCCACGCTTAAAATCGCGAGCAGCGACGACGTGTCGACTCCCAGCGTCCCGGCCAGCAGCATGATCGCAAGGAACACCAGCACGATTTTAATGGAGGAGCGGATGAAGGCGTGACAGCTCTTGTCCAATTTGGATGATTTGAGCATTTTCTCGGTGGCTCTCAGAATAATTTTTATGCATATAATACATATCACCAGTAAGATAGCCGCGGAGACCAGCTTGGGCAGAGAAAAATGATCAAAAAATTTTTCTATGGCAGATCTTGTCTGCTCAGCATTTTCCGACAATTCATCGGCTACCTGCGATGCAAGCGGCTCAGCGGCGCTTAAAAAGAGAAAATTTCGCAAAAAGAGTTCCTCCTTCGGATTCTTTCAAAACGGAAAACTGGAAACGAGAGGGCCGCTCCCGGAAAAATCGCGCAGCAAAAGGCTGCTGCGCGATTGGTGCAGAAAATGAGATCAGGCGTTCTGCGCGGGAGGATCGGAGGGATCTTTCGCCGAAGCGGGCGCGTCGGAGGCGGCCTCATCTTCGGAAGCGGGGCCTTCTTCGGCTGCGGGCGCGTCCAGGCGCTTGCCCTCGGCGTTCACATAGGTCATGAGCTCGTCGCCGGTGATGGTCTCCTTTTGAAGAAGATAGAGAGAGACCTCGTCGAGAAGTTCGCGGTGCTCGCGGAGGATCTGCTTGGCCTTTTCGTAGCAGCTCTCGAGCAGCTTCTGAATTTCGGAATCTGCGGCGAAGGCCGTCTCGTCGGCGCAGTTCATCATAGTGCTGCCGTCGAGATATTGGTTGGAGACGGTGGAAAGCGCCATGAGGCCGAACTTCTCGCTCATGCCGTACTGCGTGACCATCTTGCGGGCAAGATCGGTAGCGCGCTCAATGTCGTTCGATGCGCCGGTCGTTGCGATGCCGAAGACGATCTGCTCGGCTGCGCGGCCGCCGAGGAGCGTCTGCAGCTCAACAAGCAGCTCTTCACGGCTCGAGAGGAACTTTTCCTCCTCCGGGGTCTGCATCGTGTAGCCAAGCGCGCCGGAGGTGTGCGGAACGATGGTGATCTTGGAGACGGGCTGCGTGTGCTTCTGAAGCGCCGCGACCAGCGCGTGACCGACCTCGTGGTACGAGACGATGCGCTTTTCCATGTCGGTGAGCACGGTGCCCTTTTTCTCGGTGCCCGCGATGACAACCTCGAAGGAGACGAGAAGATCCTGCTGATTGACGGCCTTTCGTCCCTGCCGCACCGCGCGGAGGGCAGCTTCGTTGACTAAATTTGCAAGGTCCGCTCCGACCGCGCCCGCCGTTGCCTGCGCGATTTTGTGAAGGTCCACGTCCTCGGCCAGCTTGATGTTTTTCGTGTGGACGCGAAGGGTCTGGTACCGGCCCTGTAGATTCGGCCGGTCGACAATGATGCGCCGGTCGAAGCGGCCCGCGCGAAGAAGCGCCTTGTCGAGAATCTCGGGCCGGTTCGTGGCCGCAAGGATGACAACGCCCTTCGAAGAGTCAAAGCCGTCGATCTCAGCCAGCAGCTGGTTCAGCGTCTGCTCGCGCTCGTCGTTGCCGCCGAACTTGGAGTCTCTGGTTCTGCCGATCGCGTCAATTTCATCAATAAAGATGATTGCGGGAGCGACCTTTGCAGCCTGCTGGAAGAGGTCGCGCACGCGGCTCGCGCCGACGCCGACGAACATTTCCACAAAGTCAGAGCCCGAAATCGAGAAGAACGGCACGTTTGCCTCGCCCGCGACGGCCTTTGCAAGAAGCGTTTTGCCTGTGCCGGGAGAGCCAACCAAAAGCGCACCCTTCGGGAGCTTCGCGCCGATGGCGGTGTATTTCTGAGGGTTATGAAGGAAGTCGATGATCTCGACGAGCGATTCTTTCGCCTCGTCCTGACCGGCCACGTCCGCAAACGTTACGCCGGTCTGTTTTTCCATGTAGACCTTCGCCTTGCTCTCGCCGATGCCGCCGAGGCCGCCGCCCATCTTCTTCGTCATGCCGCGCATGAGAAGCGAGAACAGCGCGTACATAAACACAACCGGCAGCACCCACGAGACGAGGAACGTCACGATCGGGCTGACCTCCTCGGGAAGGTCACGGTTATATTTGACGTTTGCCGCGTCGAGCTGGTTCGTCAGCGAGGTTGTGTCCTGATTGGGAATGAGGCCGGTATAATAGAGCCGCTGCTGGCTCTTGGACTTTTCGGCCTGGTCTTTTGTGAGAATGATGATGCGGTCGTCCGACTGGAACTCTACCTCGCTGATTTGCCCGGAGGAGAGAAGCTCCTTGAATTCCGTATAGGTGATCTCCGTGAGATAGGCGTTGGAGATGGTGGTATACAGGGAGTTGATCAGAAGCGTCGCAATCAGCGCCGCGACGATCAGGACGACGATCCGCCTTGCCTTCCGGTTTTCGTCATCACCGCCGGGCTGCGGCTTATTCGGCTTGCGGCGGTTGGGGTCGTTGCTCAAAATGGCACCTGCTTTCTTTGGGAAATCCCAAAGCCGCGCACAAAACGCGGCTTGTTTTGAACATCTTAACACAGGGACGGGGGTTTTACAAGAATCCGGTATTTTTCGAACGGTAAATTTTCTGTGAATTTCCTGCGGATTTATGGTTGTGTCCGAGGGGAAGAACTGATATAATATATGTTGGATTATTTTAATGAGGCCGTATGCGGTTCGCGCGGGCCTTGAATTGGAGCTACAGATGGAAGAAAAGAGAACTTACAGACAAAACCGCGAGCAGAAGCCGCAGCGGGGCGAACACAAAAAGGAATTTTCCAAGCGCGAGCGCGAGGAAGCGCCGGAAAATATGTTAGAGGGCAGAAATGCCGTCACCGAGGCGCTTTCCGCCGGACGGACGATCGACAAGCTCTTTGTCGCCGACGGAGATACCGACCGGGCGCTGGCGCGTATCTGCGCGATGGCAAAGCAGGCGGGCGCTGTCGTCGTCCCGACCGACCGCAGAAAGTTAGACTATATGTCGGCCACGGGCGCGCATCAGGGCGTGATTGCCATGGTCGCCGCGCACGATTACGCAAGCATCGACGATATTTTAAAGAAGGCACAGGATGCGGGCGAGCCGCCGCTCATCGTCATCTGCGACGAGTTGTCCGATCCCCACAATCTCGGCGCGATCATTCGTACTGCCGAGTGCGCGGGCGCGCATGGAATTATCATTCCGAAAAGAAGAAGCGTGGGGCTGACGGCGGTTGTCGGAAAGGCCTCCGCGGGCGCGCTCGAGTATATGCCGGTTGCGCGCGTATCGAATATCACGGCGGCTATCGATACGCTCAAAAAGGCGGGCGTGTGGGTCTACGGCACGGCGGCGGAGGGCGATACGACGCTCTACAAGGCAGACCTCAAAAGCGCTGCCGCCATCGTCATCGGCAACGAAGGCGAGGGCATGAGCCGCCTTGTCTCCGAGCGCTGCGACTTCAAGGTCAGTATTCCCATGAAGGGCAGCATTTCATCCCTCAACGCATCGGCTGCCGCGGCCATCATGCTCTATGAGGCCGTGCGCCAGAGAAGTCTCACAGATACCTAAGGAACCAAAACGGGAGCCAGTGCATGAAGAAGCAATCGCAGGATCAGACAAACGAACAACTACATATCGACGATGCTGCGGCTGCGCAGGAGGAATATTCCTTAGAGGATATTATGAACGAGTTCGGCGGCTGGAGCAAAAAGCCGGAGCCGGAAAAGCAGGCGCAAACGCCGCCCGACCCGCAAAAGCCGCCGGAGAAAACGCCGGAAAGCAGAAAGCCGGAGGCCAAGGTCGTCCGTTTCCCGAAGGGCCAGCCGATCCGCGCCGAGGGAGAGCCCAAGGAGCCGAAGAACCCGGCGGATTTCAAGGGCCAGACCATCCGCTTCACGCCCATCCGCGAGGATGCCGCGCCGGAAGAAAAGCCGAAAATCTGGACGTATCAGGCGGAGCCAGACCCGGAGCCCGTGTCCGATGATCCGAAGGAAGCAAAGAAGGCGGCGCAGCGGGCAAAGCGCGCGGAGAAAGAGGCAAAAAAGCGCCAGAAGCAATTGGAGCGCCACCAGAAGCAGCAGGCCAAACGCATGGAGCGGCGCAAGGAGCAGCCCGAGCGGGAATTTCCCGACTGCCGCGCGGCCTATGCCTACTACGCGCAGAGCACGTTCCAGCGGCTGCGTCTGTTTCTGAGTATTTTGCTGTCGCTCATATCCGGAGCGCTCGTGTATTTTGCGAGCTACAGCCTCGGAAGCTACGATTTTACCGCGAACGCGGACGTATTTTCGAAGGTCTTACTCATTATAATGGTAGTGCAGGCGTTTATCGCCTTTGATGTGATGCTGCGCGGCGTGCGCGCAGTGCTGCGCCTTCGGTATGACCACGCGAGCATGCTGGTGGTTCTGACGCTTGCGTGCGCGGTGGATGGGGTGTTTGCCATTCGGGCCGGGCGCATTCCGTTCTGCCCGGCGGTGACCTTGCAGCTCAGCATGGCGCTTCTTGGAGAGTATTCCATGGGGCTGGCGAAAGTACGTACGCTCAAGGCCGCGTGCTCCATGAACGAGCCGAAGGCCGCCGTGCGCGAAGAAAAGGCGTGGCACGGGGAAGACTGCATCTTCAGAAGTGAGGGGCACCCCGAAACCTTTGTCCGCGAGCTCGAAATTCCCGACGCGGGCAGCCGGATCATGCGCATTTATGCACCGATCCTCACACTCGTGACGCTGGGGCTCTCGATTTTGAGCATGCTCCAGGCGGAAGACAGCTTCCTCTGGGCGTGGACGGCGCTTATGATCGCGAGTTTCCCGGTCGGGATTTTCCTGAGCTTTTCCCGGCCCTTTGCCGCACAGGCAAGACGGCTTTCGCGCGCGGGCGCTGCCATCGGGGGCTGGTTTGGCGCCAGAATGCTCGGAGGCGAGGCTGGTATTGCAATCGAAGACGCAGATCTGTTTCCGCCGCAGAACGTCACGCTCAACGGCATGAAAATTTATTCCGACCGCTCGGTCAGCCAGATCATCGGCTTTGCTAACGCCGTGGTGCAGACAGCGGGAAGTGGTCTTGCGCCGCTTTTTGAAGAGATCATGCACAACCAGAACGGCCGGCACTACGGCGTCGATACCTTCCGGCGCTATGAAGGCGGCGGCCTTGGGGCGGAAATCCGAGGCGACGTGATACTCATGGGCTCTCTTGGCTTTATGAAGCTCATGCGCGTCCACATGCCCGAGGGCGCGAGGGTCAAGCAGGCGGTTTATTTATCCGTCAACGGCGAGCTTGCCGCCGTTTTTGCCCTCAGCTACGCGCCTGCGACAAATGTCAAGGCGAGCCTGCAGGCGATCTCCCACTGCGCGGGCCTCACGCCGATTCTTGCAACGCGCGACTTTATGATCACGCCGCAATTTTTGAAGCACCGCTATAAGCTCTCGCCCGACCGCATTGAGTTCCCGACCGTCGAAGAGCGGGCAAGACTTTCCTCGCCGGACGCCATCCAGGAGCCAAAGCAGGGTGCGCTGTTGTCAAGGCCAAGCTTCGCGTGCTTTTCTATGGCCGTTGCAGGTGCGCGCGCGGCAAGAAGCGCCGCCATTGCAGCCATCGCCGTGGCCTTTACCGCGAGCGTCATGGGACTTCTGGTCCTGTTTTTCCTGACGTTCATCGGCTCGACGCTGGCCGTGTCTTCGTGGAATTTGCTTCTGTACACGATTTTGTGGCTGGTGCCGGAGCTTCTCATCACGTCGATGGCTGCCAAACGGTAAAAAAGCACGGCAGGCCTGTGAAAAAATGGGGCATTTTTATCTGTTTGCACAAGATAGTAATTGCAATCCGCGCAGGATTCGTATATAATGAAATTTAAAGGTCGGCTGAAAAGTGAACTGCCGAGGGCTCGCGCGCGTAATGTCAGACGCGGTCGGGCTGTAGAAAGGAGAAAATTTGACTATGGGCTATACTGCCAATGACATTCGCAACATCTGCCTGCTGGGTCACGGCGGCGACGGCAAGTCCGCGCTGTGCGAGAGCATGCTCTTTACCACCAAGGCCATCACGCGTCTTGGCAAGCGTGCCGACGGCACGACGGTTTCTGACTTCGACGACGAAGAGAAGAAGCGCCAGTATTCCATCTCGACGTCGGTGATTCCGGTGGAATATAATAAGTGCAAAATTAACGTCCTCGACAACCCCGGCTACTTCGACTTCGCCGGTCAGATCGTGCAGTCCCTGCGCGTTTCCGACGCGGGCATCATCTGCCTGACCGCGAAGAGCGGCATCGGCGTCGGCACCGAAAAGGGCTGGAAGTACCTTGCAAAGGCCGGCCTTCCCGCAATGTTCTACATCTCCAAGCTCGACGAGGAGCATGCAAACTTCTTCAATGTCTTTGACAGCCTGCGCGAAATGTTCGGCGCGTCCGTCATTCCGTTCACCTTCCCGATTCTTAAGGGCGAGCAGGCCGTTGGTCTGGTCGATCTGATCGAGAAGAAGGCTTACGACGCAAACGGCAAGGAAATCCCCCTGCCCGCAGAGGCCGAAGAGAAGATCGAAGAGTACATGGCAGAGCTCAATGAGCAGGTTGCCGAGACCGACGAAGCGCTCATGGAGAAGTTCTTCATGGAAGAGCCCTTCACCGAAGAAGAGCTCCTGACCGGCATCAAGGCCGGTATCCGTGACCGGAGCGTCACCCCGGTCTTCTGCGGCTGCGCATACACGGGCCTTGGCACCACGAACCTTCTGTCGAACCTCGTGAAGTTCGCGCCCAACCCCCTCGAGGGCAAGGCGATGGCGCAGGTCGACGAAGAGGGCGGCACCAAGGAATTCAAGCTCGACCCGAAGGGCAGCCCGATGGTCTTCGTCTTTAACACCCTCGCTGACCAGTACGGCAAGAACTCCTACTTCAAGGTCATCTCCGGCGACGTCGAGGACACCATGTCCTTCGTGAACGTCCGCACGGGCGACGCAGAAAAGCTCGGCAACATGTTCTTCCCGAAGGGCAAGGACAACACCAAGACCTCCAAGATCTGCTGCGGCGATATCGGTGTTTTCACGAAGCTTGCCTCCGTCAAGACCGGCGATACGCTGGGCTTAGCGGGCAAGACCGTTACCATCGCTCCCATGAAGTACGACGAGCCCATGTACAAGATGGCGATCTACGCCAAGGTTAAGGGCACGGAAGATAAGATCGCGGCCGGTCTTGTGAAGCTGAATGAAGAAGACGCTTCCTTCACCTATGGCAACGATCCCGAAACCAAGGAACTCATCATCGCGGGCGCGGGCGACATGCAGCTGTCCGTCCTGATGGCAAAGCTCCAGAGCAAGTACAAGGTCGAGGCTGTGCTCAAGCCCGCCAAGATTGCGTACCGCGAGACCATCAAGAAGAAGGTCGAGATCCACGGCCGTCACAAGAAGCAGTCCGGTGGCCACGGCCAGTTCGGCGACGTCTACATCCGCTTCGAGCCGCAGTCCGAATCCGAAGAGATGATCTTCGCGGACGAGACCGTCGGCGGCTGCGTGCCGAAGAACTTCATCCCGTCGGTTGAAAAGGGCCTGCGCAACTGCGTCGGTAAGGGCGTTCTGGCCGGTTACCCGGTCGTCTTCCTGAAGGCGACGCTGTACTTCGGCTCCTATCACCCCGTTGACTCCTCCGATATGGCGTTCCAGACCGCTGCCGGTATCGCCTATAAGGAAGGCCTTCCCACCGCTGGCCCGACCCTTCTCGAGCCGATCGGCGAACTGAAGGTTCTCATTCCCGACGCCAACATGGGCGACGTGATCGGCGACCTCAACAAGCGCCGCGGGCGCGTCATGGGCATGAATCCCGATCCCGAGAACCCCGGCTATCAGACTGTGGAAGCCGAAGTTCCGATGGGCGAAATGAGCTCCTACACCATCGACCTGCGCGCCATGAGCCAGGGCCGCGGCAGCTACACGCTGAAGTTCATCCGTTACGAGGAGGTTCCGCAGATGAACCAGGCCAAGATCATCGAGGACGCCAAGAAGGACGAAGAAGAAGGCTAATCCAACGCAATTATCGCGCCGGTTCCGTTTGGGAACCGGCGCGCTTTGCAAAAGCAGGAGAGAAGATTCAATGGGAGAAAAGCTGACAGTGTCCGCGCGCGTGCAGAGCATTGATCTGGCAAAGAGCATCGCCATTGCCTGCGTGGTGCTCATTCATGTAGCAAGCGGACCTCTGCTGTGGGAAGCGCCGAATACGGGCAGATGGATGCAGAGCCTGCTCTGGGGAAGTGCGTCGCGGTTTGCAGTGCCGCTGTTCTTTCTGTGCAGCGGAGCGCTGCTGCTGGATGAAAAACGGGGAGCGGACGTGCGGCATATCTGGACCAGAAGTATACCTCATATCCTGATTACACTGTTTTTCTGGGCATCGGCATATGCGTTTGCGCCGCTTCTTTACCATAGAAGCCTCTGCCGCGAGACAATCGCAAAAGCGCTCATGGACGTTCTTTGCTGGCGTCATGAGCAGCATCTGTATTTTCTGCATATTATGGTCCTTGTCTATGCGGCGCTGCCGGTAACACGCGCATTTTTGCGCAGGGCAGACGAAAAAACAATCCGCTATGCGCTTGCGCTTTGGGCGTTTTCCGGTGTTCTGCTTCCGACAGCAAGGGCGCTTGGACTTCTTTTCTGGCTGGACGGGATTCCGGTGCAGTGGGCGCTTTCTTTGACATGGTCCAGCATCGGCTGTACAGCGCTTGGCTGGCGGCTACGGAAAAAGCCCCTTCGCGCAGGAACTTCGATTGCACTCGTTCTGCTCGGCTTTGCAATTTGTTATGTAGGAACGGCGGTGCTTTCCATCCGGAAAGGCACGCTTGCGCCGCAGCTTCTTGAGGGGCTATCTCCGGGACCGCTTATGATGGCAATCGGTATATTCTGCCTGTGCGAGGTTCTGGCGCCGAAGCTGCCAAACGTGCTGCAAAGGACAGCGGAGACGTTTGGCAAGTCGTCTTTTGGCATTTATCTTGCGCACGAGTTTGCGCTCAGCGCGTTTCGCGTGTTTGGCGTGACGACGTGGTTCGCTTCGCCGCTTATAAGCATTCCGGCGCTGGCTTTTGCTTGCCTGCTTTTGACGTTTATGGGCGTTTTTGTGATGTCAAAAATCCCTATTGTGCGAAGATGGCTGATTTAGCGTGATTGTAAATACTTGGCGGGGCGTTTGTCCGCGTGGAAAGGAGATTGTAGCATGGGTTTTTGGTGTTTTATGCTGGCGATGGATCTGATCATCCCCCTGAGCATGATTTTTCTGGGGAAGTATTTTTCCAAACGTGCGCCGAAGGAAATCAATATGCTTTTCGGCTACCGTACGACGCGCTCGACCAAAAATCAGGACACCTGGCAATTTGCGCACCATTTCTTCGGAAGGCTCTGGTATAAAATGGGGCTTTTGCTGCTCATCTTGAGCGTGGCGGCGATGCTGCCGGGACTCGGGAAGGATGCGGACGCGGTCGGTACGTTGGGAGGCATCGTCTGTGCAGTCCAGCTTCCTGCGATGCTTTGGGCAATTATACCGACCGAGCGCGCGCTGAAACGCACCTTTGATAAGGACAGTAACAGATTCTAACGTGAAAAAATCCGCATCCGGTTTCGGATGCGGATTTCTGTTTTTTTAGGATGGCTGCGCCGTGGCAACGCCACGTTTTGCTAAGCCCTCGGAGAGAATGTTATGCACATGGTCGCCGATTTCCGCCGTCGTCTTGTGAGCGGCGACCTCGCTTGCCGGAACCACGTCCAGAACGTCAAGGTACACGTCGGTCTTCCGGCGGAACATGTTCTTGAGAATCGCCTTCGTGTTCGTCAGCGCGCATACGACAATCGGGACGCCCGCCTTCTGCGCAATTTTGAACGCGCCGTTGCGGAACGGCTGGAGAAGGCCTGACTTACTTGTGCCGCCCTCGGGGAAGACGGCGATGGAGGCTTTGTCCTCCTTCAAAAACTGGATCGCCTTCAAAATCGCTTTGAGCGCCTCGCGGTCGTTGTTGCGATCGAGCGGCAGGCAGAGGATTTTCCGCATCACCTGCGCGACGATCGGAAGCGAAAAGTTCTCGGTTTTCGAGACAAACGCCAGTTCCGCCCACGGCATTGCGTAATAAAACACGATCGGGTCGAAGGCGAACAGGTGGTTGGAGACCAGCAGGAACCGTCCCTCGCGCGGCACACGCTCCAGCCCCGCCGCATGCACCCGCACGCCGCCAAGGTCAAAGGCAAGCTTGGAAAATTGGTTGAGAAGGAACCTGAAATACGGGCTCGGCGTTTCTAGCGGCTTTTTGGGGTCCACAAACAGACACGAGACCACCAGCACCAATAAAAACAGAAGCACCATCGCCACAAAGCACCCCACACACAGCAGCGGCAGCTTCCACAGCACCGACCAGCTTTCGTACCAGCCGTACAGTGCGCTGCATCCGGCGGAAAAAACGGCGCTCAGGGCGAACAAAACATAGACCATGGGAAAAAGACCTCGATTGGAAAGAAATTCACACCATCCTCTAGTATACTCCAACCGCGCGCAAAAAGACAGCCTTAATTTCCCGTTCAAAGAAAGTTTACAATAAAGCAGCAGCCCCGCCGGTTCGGCAGGGCTGGCGGAATCATAATTTCTGCTGCGAAAGCCAGATGTCCATGATGAGGCCGTGCGGCAGAATTTTCACGAGCGCCATCTGAAGCCGCGCGACAAAGCCGTATTTGCTTACATCCTTGCCGCGCTTCGCGTCGCGCCACGCTCTTGCCACGATCTGCTGCGGCTCATACATGGCGGCATATTTTTTGACAACAGGCTTTTCCTCGTTCACGACCGCATGGTCAAAGAATTCTGTCTTCGTCCAGAACGGACACACGGCCATGACGGAGATGTCCTTGTCGTCAAGCTCGCGGTTTAAGCTCCGGCTGTAGCTCAGAACAAAGGCCTTGCTTGCCGCGTAGACACCGATGTAGGGCACAGGCTGGCAGGCGGCGACGGAGGCGATGTTGATGATCTGCGCGCCTGCGTGCATGTAGGGGATTGTCAGCTGGCACATAGCCATGAGCGCCTCGCAGTTGAGGTCGACCATGTTGAGATTTTGCGCAAGGGGCGTTTCACAGGCAGCCTGGAACTTGCCGTAGCCGCTGCAATTGACGAGCAGCGAGACGTTTGCCTGCGCGTTTTCGAGCAGCTCTTCATAGTGCCGGAAGCTTTCGCGGTCGGTCAGATCCAGCGCGATCGGACGCACGGGGAAGGGGACCGTCTCCTGCAGGCTCTCGAGCCGGTCGAGGCGGCGGGCGATGACCCAGACCTCGTCGAACGTGTCGTAGGTGTTGATCGTCTCGGCAAAGACCTTGCCCATGCCGCTGGACGCGCCGGTAATGATGGCGATTTTTTTCATATTGTAAGACTCCTTTCGGAAGATTGCGTCTGGAAAAGTGCCGTAAATTACGGAGATTTCATAAGTATACCACACAAACGAAAGCAATGCAAGTGCACACGGGTATGTGAATGCCGCCGCAGGTTTTCCTGCGGCGGCGTGGGAAAAGCAAATCAGAGCTCGGGGCCCCGGTTGTTGTATCGATTTTGCTGGCCTTGGCTGCCAAATTGGGTCTGCTGATGGAAATCGCCGGGATTGGGCTGGCCATTTGAGCGCTCCCAGCAAATCTGGCGGTAGAAGCTGGCCTGCGCGGTCTCCTGATACGGGCGCAGCCACAGATTGCCGATACCGGCCGTCAGCGCGCACAGAAGCGCCCAGCCGATGAAACTGAACTGGAGGCAGAACAGCCGCCACTTGTTGCCGCGCATGAGCTCTTTTGAGGCCTTGATGGCCGCCGTCGGGCGCATGCCGGGGTTCTCATAGAGAATATAGGGCGCCATCGCGTAGCTGTAGGCTGCGATGATACCGGGGATGACGAGCAGCAGCGACCAGAGCGCGACGAAGATGGTCGTCAGAAGGTTCAGCAGGAATCCGTCGCCGAAGCGGCCAAACTGCGAGAATAAATCAGAGAAGCAGGCTTCTCTATGGTCGACGAGGGCAAGGTTAAACTTCGCATAGCCAAGCTGGACTGTGCCGCCAACGACAAAGCAGACGACAGCGTAAATGGACAAAATCGCGGCGAGGAACACCAGCGCCATCCAGACAAAGTCCGGAATGTAGACAGAAAGATCGTGTTCCTGCACATAGTTTCCAACGGAGCTGCCAACAGAGCTGCTGCTGCCGGTCGATGCAGAACTTCCAATCGTGCCGCCGAGCAGCAGAGCGACAAGCCCCGTTCCGACTGCAACGCCCCAGCGCCCGGCGAGCGCCTGTCGCGCCAACGCGCGAAAATCCTTTGCGTACATAAAAATCCTTCCTTTCTTTTTTCAAAGGTTCTTTTTCTTCTCGAATCTATTATAGAGAATATGACGGTCACTTGCAAGCCATGAAGCGCGGCGCGGAGGAAATTAGGAAAAATTAAGAATTTCTGCGCCTTAGATTCAGGAAAAACTGTGTTATACTGAAAGCGTAAAATTTGCCGGAATGGGGGAATGTGCGATGAAACGTACCATCTGTTTGCTGTTTGCGCTGACGCTGCTGTGTGGCCTGACGGCCTGCGCGAAGACTGCGCCGCTGCCGCGGCTCTTTGGCCTGACGGTCTGCACAAAAACCGCGCCGGAGGAATCGCAGATCGTTTTGCAGCCGCAGCAGACGGCGGAAGCAGCGCCGGAAGCGCCGGTGCAGACAGATGCACCGGAAGAGCAGACAGAGCCGGAAGCACCCGCGCAGGAAGAAACCGTGTTTCCAATGCCGACAGGCTCCATGTTCGGCCTCACGGGAAGGCAGGCCGTGCTCTTTGACGCGGCAGTCGCGCAGAAATATCCGCGCGAGGATACCACGATCGTGATCCCGAGCCTGCGCGTATACGGTTCTTTCGAAAAGAACGGCAAAACCGTCGTCATCTGTGATCTGCACTACGATTTCTATTGGGATTATACGCAGGAGAACTGGGCGTGGAATGCCGGCGGCATGACAAGCTATGCGCGGGCAGAGCTGGAAACGCAAAACGGCGCGGAGGTCTGCACGGGCTTTGAAATTCTCCCGGACGGCGAAGGCACGTCCTACTGGATTCGGGAAAAATGCGGCGCCCTTGCCATGCGGAACGAAAACGGCGCTTGGGTGCTTCCGGAGGCCAAGGGAGACTGGTTCCCGGCGGGAGAAAATTTGCTCCGGACATATCTGGAAGCGCTGGAACAATCAGAGCCGAAGAGATAGAGCACTGGAACGTATTACAAAACGGCCTGCATAGCAGGCCGTTTTGCGTGTTGAAAATTTTTTGCTTTTATGGGAATCAGAAACTATGCGTAGGGGGCCATGCCCACATCGCCCCGGAAAACTGCACCGTTTTTGCGGAAATTTCCGGCGAATTCGTAACTTCTCTTGGGTCGATGTGGGCATCGACCCCTACGGACCTCGTTGGAGATTCCGCGCAGGAACAAAATGCCGTTACATCTTCTCGGGCGCGCTGAAGCCGAGCAGGTCGATGCACGTCTCGAGCACCCGGCGCGTGAGGTCCATCAGCGCGATGTAGCTGGCTTTTTTCTGCTCGTCCGGCTCGGAGATGATCTTCACGTCGTGGTAGAACTTGTTGGCCGCGCCCGCGAGCTCGTAGATATACGCGCAGATCTCGTTCGGCGCGGAGTTTTTGTAGCTCGAGGTCAAGCTGTCAGAAAGGCGGGAGAGGACGAGCATGAGGTCCTTCTGCTGGCGGCTTTCGGGCGGGAGGAGCTTGCAGTCCGCCGCGCTGCCGTTGTATTTGGACAGAATCGACTTGATGCGAACGATGGTATATAAAATGTAGGGGCCCGTGTTTCCCTCGAAGGAGGAGAACCGGTCGAGATCGAAGACGTAGTCCTTTGTTGCGAGGTTCGACAGGTCGCCGTATTTGAGCGCGGCCATCGCGATTTTCTTCGCCGTCTCGGGAAGCTCCTCGTCGGATACGGTCTGGTTCTCCTTGATCTTGTCGGTTACATAGTCGGTGATTTCACGAATCAGAACCTCCAGCCGCATCACGCCGCCCTCGCGCGTTTTGAAGGGCTTGCCGTCTTTGCCGTTCATCGTACCGAAGCCAATATGCGCAAGTTCAGTGGTCGGCGGGACGAGCGCTGCTTTTCTTGCGACGCGGAAGACCTGCTCAAAGTGGAGGCTCTGGCGCTTGTCGGTGAGGTAGAGAATCTTGCCGGGATGGAAATCCTGCTCACGCTGGACGATGGTGGCAAGATCGGTCGTGGCGTAGAGCGTTGCGCCGTCGGACTTTAAAAGAATGCAGGGCGGCATTTCCTTCGTGTCCGTCTCCTCCTGCACGGGAACGACGAGCGCGCCGTCGGATTCCACGGCCAGATGCTTGTCCTTTACAATTTCCAGCATCTTGGGGATATACGCCTGCGCGTCCGACTCGCCCAGCCACACGTCGAAGCTGACGTTGAGGTTTGCATAGTTTTTCTTGAGGTCCTCGACCGACACGCGCATGATTTGCTGCCACATGGCGCGGTAGCCGCGCTCGCCCTGCTGGAGCAAATACGTCGCGTTGTGCGCCTTCTCGGCAAATTCCGCGTCGACCTTCGAGCGGGCGCTCGCCTCCGGATAGATTTTCTCGAGCTCGGAGATCGTAAAGGGAGCTTCCGCCGGATATTCGCCCGTGAAATTGGGGTCAAAGTAGCAGAGCTCGGGGTGCTCCGACTGCACCTGCGCGATGATTAAGCCCATCTGCAGGCCCCAGTCGCCGAGGTGAATGTCGCCGATGACGTGGTTGCCGAAGAACCGGTAGATGCGCTTGATGGACTCTCCGATGATGGCGCTTCTCAGGTGTCCGACGTGCAAGGGCTTTGCAACGTTCGGCCCGCCGTAGTCGACGACGATGGTCTTGGGGGTCTTGTCCGGCTGCACGCCAAAGTGCTCGGCCAGATTCATTTCCGCAATGTACTGCGCAAGAAATTCGCTCGACAGCCTGAAATTCAGAAAGCCGGGGTTCACAGCCTCGACGCTTTCAAACATCGAAGCGTCCGCCAGCTGCTCTTTGACCGCAGTTGCGATCTGGATGGGCGCTTTGTGATAGACCTTGGCCGCGGGCAGCGCGCCGTTGCACTGGTACTCGCAGAGGTCGGGGCGGTTCGAGAGCGTGACCTTGCCGTAGGCGGGGGCGAAGCCCGCTTTCTCGAATGCGCCGGAAACCTCCCGGGAAATCAAATCAATCAGAACGTTCATATTCATACACCTTTCGTATTGGCAATTGCTCATAGGTTATATCAGTATACCAAATCCAACAGAAAAAGTACAGTCCGAAAGAGGGCATTCAGGACAAAAAGAGCCTTGTTGTGAGGCAGGCCATGAAAAACCCCGTGCAATCGGCCAGCAGCGCGGCAAAAACCGTGTGCCGGGTATCGCGGATGCCGCTGGCTCCAAAGTAGACGCTGATGGTATAAAACGTCGTCTCGGTGCTCCCTAACATCACAGCGGCGGTTTTCCCGATGAGAGAGTCCGCTCCGTACGTCTTCATAAGCTCCGCACCAACGGCCAGCGCCGCACCGCCGCTTACCGGGCGCACAAGCATCAAAGGAGCCAGCTCCGGCGGCATGCCAAGCGCGCGGAACAAAGGAGAGAGGAAACGCGCGGACAGGTCAAAAAAGCCGCTCGCGCGGAGCATGGAGATGGCAGTTAAGAGAATGATGAGGCTGGGCACAATGGAAAGAAGCGTCGAGAGTCCTTCCCGCGCGCCCTGCAAAAGGCACGCATACACGTCCTGCCTGCGAAAAAGTCCGTAGAGGCTCACAAAAAGCAGCAGCAGCGGAACAAGCAGCTCCGTCATGTCCGCCCCTCCAGAACAAATGCCGCGAACAGCCCTACCGCGACCGAGCACACGGAGCTCACCCACACGGCGGGAAGAATCTCGAAGGGATGAGAGGAGCCGAGGCTTGACCGAAGCGCGGCGACAGTCGTCGGCAGCAGCTGAATGGAGGCTGTATTCATGACGATCAGGCGGCACATTTCGTTGCTTGCGCGTTTTTTGTCGCGGGAGAATTCCTGCATCCGGCGCACGCAGGAAACGCCCATCGGCGTCGCCGCGCTGCCGAGCCCGAGAAGATTTGCCGTAAAGTTCGCGCAGAGAAAGCTGCGCGCTGCCCCATCCCGGCAGGTCTCCGGAAAAATGCGCGAGAGAAACGGGGAAAGAAGCTGCGAGAGCTTTTCAGACAGGCCGCTTTTTTCCATGACGCGCGAGACGGCGCTCCACAGGCAAAGTGCGCCGGCCAGAGACAGAGCCAGCTGCGCGCCCTCCTGCGCGCCCTGTATAGCAGCGACCGATAAATGGGACAGTTGCCCTGAGAGCCCGCCGGAGATGAGACTTGCCAGCAGAAAAAACAACCAAATATGAGACATTACAAAAATTTTCCTCCACAAAATCTAGTTTGTTCAAAATTTGGACATAAATGACTGTTAAGATAAGGACGATCAGCAAAACCGATTCTCTGCGGCGACACGGATGGCTGCCTGAGCGGCCGTGGTTTCCGTGGAAGACAAACAAACGGAGGTACAAAAAGATGAAATCGACAGGTATTGTAAGAAAAGTGGATGAACTGGGCCGGATTGTGCTCCCCATCGAGCTTCGCCGGACGCTGGACATCGCGGAAAAGGATTCCATTGAAATTTATGTGGACGGTTCGTCGATCATTCTGAAAAAGTACGAGCCGACCTGCGTGTTCTGCGGCGACGCGAAGAACATCACGGTTTATAAGGGCAAGAATGTCTGCGCCAACTGCATCAAGGAACTCAAGAAGGCGTAAAAAAATCAACAAAAAGAGGCGCTGCAAGCTTGCGGCGCCTCTTTTTTATGCGCGTTTCGGCCCGATTGTTCACAAAGAGTTTGCTTTTGTTTGGGTTTCTTAACTGGAAAACAGGGCGGAAATCTGGTAAACTAGAGACAAACAATGTGGAGGGAGTATCAATTTGCAGTATCGGGTGTTGGCGGAAAAACTGAAGGAGGCGGCGGCTTCCGTGCTGCCGGTGACGGCAATTGTGGCGGTTTTGTGCCTGGCGCTGGTTCGGGTGGACGTGGGGCTGATGCTCTCGTTCCTGCTCGGGTCGGGGCTTTTGATTGTGGGCATGGGACTTTTCACGCTGGGCGCGGAGCTCTCGATGTCGCGCATCGGCAACTTGATCGGCGCGAAGATGACAAAGTCGCAGAAGCTCTGGTTCGTGCTGGGCGTGAGCTTCCTGCTGGGCGTGGCCATCACGATGGCGGAGCCCGATTTGCAGGTGCTGGCGACGAACGTTCCGGCAATCGACAAAACGGTTCTCGTTGTGACAGTGTCGGTCGGCGTCGGTTTCTTTTTGATGCTTTGCATGGCGAGAATCCTGTTTTCCATCTCGCTGCGCCTGCTGCTCATCATCTTCTACGCGATCGTGTTTATCGGCGCATTTTTGTCTGACGCGGGCTTTTTGTCCGTCGCGTTCGACTCCGGCGGCGTGACGACGGGGCCGATGACGGTGCCGTTTATCATGGCGCTCGGCGTCGGTGTTGCGTCTATCCGAAGCGACGAAAACGCGAAAGCGGACAGCTTCGGCCTCGTCGCCCTGTGCTCGATCGGGCCGGTGCTGGCAGTCATGCTGCTTGGCGCGATCTACCCCACGGACACGCAGGCGGACGTTTCGATGATCATCGGCGGCTTTGAAACGTCGGTGGACCTGGGCTTTGCGTACCTTCACAGTTTACCTGACTATCTTTTGGAGGTCGCGATGGCGCTGCTGCCCATTTTCGTGTTCTTCCTGCTGTTCCAGATGTTTTCGCTGCATTTAAGACGGCTGCCGCTCACGAGGATCGTCATGGGCGTGGGCTATACCTTCCTGGGGCTTGTTCTGTTCCTCACAGGTGTGAACGTCGGCTTTTCGCCCCTTGGCTACGTGCTCGGAAGCGAGCTCGTCTCGAGCGGGCTATCCGTGCTGCTCATTCCGCTGGCGATGCTCATGGGCTGGTTCATCATCGACGCGGAGCCCGCCGTACATATTTTAAACAAGCAGGTCGAAGAGCTGACATCCGGCGCAATTTCGGCCAAAGCGATGGGGCTGAGCCTGTCCGTTGCTGTGGCGCTTGCGAACGGGCTTGCGATGGTGCGCGTTTTAACGGGGCTGCCGATTCTCTATTTTCTAGTACCGGGCTACGCTGTGGCCTTGGGGCTCAGCTTCTTCGTTCCGCGCACGTTTACGGCCATCGCGTTTGACTCCGGCGGCGTTGCGTCCGGACCTCTCACTGCGACCTTCATGCTGCCGCTCGCGATGGGCGCGTGTACGGCGCTGGACGGAAACGTGATGACGGACGCGTTCGGTATTGTGGCGCTCGTTGCGATGATGCCGCTTATTACAGTGCAGGTCATGGGCGGCATTTATGTCCTCAAGTCGAAGCAGAAGACGCAGGCACCCGCGATGCCGAGCTTTGGCGAAAACGAGATTATCGAGCTCTGGGAGGCCGTGTGATGGAATTATACTATGTGATTACAATTTCAGACCGCGACCGCGCGGAGATTCTCGCCAATATTTATCAGACTGCCGGAACCGGTATGGTTCTGACAAAGCTTGGCCGCGGCACGGCGACAGGCGAGCAGCTGTCTTCTTACGGTCTTGACGCGACAGAAAAGGCAATCGTCAGCACCGTGGCAGATGCGGAGCAGACCCGGCAGATTTTTAAACTCTCCAAGCGCAGGCTTTTTATCGACGTACCCGGAAACGGCGTGATGATGGCCATTCCACTCAAGAGCGTGGCGGGCGGCCGGACGCTCGGCTATTTGACCGATTCGACACAGACAGGAGGAAAACCCGCGATGGATTTTTCGCACGAGCTGATTATGGTAATTATGAACGAGGGCTACTCGGATACCGTCATGGACGCGGCGCGGTCGGCAGGAGCCGGCGGCGGTACGGTGCTGCACGCCAAGGGCACCGGTCGGGCGCGGGCGCAGAAGTTTTTCGGCGTGAGCCTTGCCGATGAGAAGGACGTTGTCTACATCGTTGCCCACGCGGACGAAAAAGCCGCCATCATGCAGGCAATCGCCGACAACGCGGGCCCCGGCACAAGAGCGGGCGCCATTTGCTTCTCACTTCCCATCTCGCAGGTCGCAGGCCTTCGCGAGCGCGACGAATAAACGAAATCCCCCGGAAGCTGCGATGGCCTCCGGGGGATATATTGTCCGTATAGGCGGACGCTTTTTCAGGATATGCGTAGGGGGCGATGCCCACATCGCCCCGGCAGAATTATCCGTTGTTACGGAAATCTTCAGCAAATTCGTGACTTCCCATGGGTCGATGTGGGCATCGTCCCCTACGAACGTCCCGGAAGATTCCCCAAAAACGTAGGGCGGATGAAATTTAAACAAACGTCTGATTGTTGAGTGCTTTTCGGACCTCCGGCCAATTTGGCATGGCGCGCGTCAGAAATGTCTTGAAGTCCTGCCCATGGCCGGGATAGCGCAGATGCGTCAGCTCGTGCGCAATCACATAATCGAGGCAGACGGGCGGCTGCTTGACGAGCTGGAGGTTCAGCCAGATTTTCTTCGTCGCTGTGTTGCACGTACCCCAGCGGGTCTTCATGTTTTTAATCTGCCACGCCGATGGATGCAGCCCCGTCCTTGCCTCCCAGAGGGGGAGCCGCGCGGCAATCTGATTGGATAGTGCCTCCCGGTAGAAGCCATTCAAAAGTGCCTCCCGCTGCGATGCGTCGTCTTCCGGGCGAATATATAAAATGATTTCCTGTCTGCGCTGCAAAGCGCTTCTTCCGCGCGAGGCTTCTTCCAACCGGAGCGTATACGCTTCGCCCCAGAGATAGACCGTCTGGCCGTCCGCAAATGCCGGATCTGTCGCGGCGGGACGCTCGGCCAACTGCTGCTGCCGGGCGGCAATCCAGGCGCGCTTTTCGCGTACAAAGCGGTCGATTTGCGACAAGGGGAGCCGGTTCGGCGCGGTGATTTGAATTTCGCCATTCGGGGACAGCACGCGCAGGTGCATATTTTTGATGGATTTTCGGACGATGGTGACGCAAAGCCCGTCGATGGTGCGCTGCATGGAAACCCTCTTTTCCAGTGGAGATGCCCATATTATGAAGCGCCGGCGGAACAAAAGCAAGTACCAGTTTTTGTGCTTTCCTTTTTTCAGCAAGCACGATATAATAGCTCAACATCATTTGCAGACAGAAAGGAAAAATCTCCATGGAACAAAGAAGCATCTGCCTGATCAACGATTCCTTTCCGCCCGTCACCGATGGTGTGGCGAATGCGGTTGTAAACTATGCGAAAATTCTGACGGAGAATGGAAAGAAAGCGACTGTCGTCACGCCCGCCTACCCCGGCGCGGACGACAGTCAGTTTGAATTCCCCATCGTGCGCTATCCGAGCGTCGATCTCACAAAGCTGGTGGGCTATCACGCGGGATTCCCGTTTTCGAGCCAGACGCTCGAGACGCTGGTGGAAAGAGACTTTGATCTCATCCACTGCCACTGCCCGGTCACGTCCGCCATGCTCGCGCGCGCCCTGCGAGACCGGATCCATGTGCCGCTGGTCTTTACGTACCACACGAAATTTGACATTGACATCGCCAACGCCATCAAGGGAAAGCTCCTGCAGGAGGAGGCCAAGAAGGTCCTTGTCGACAACATCACGGCCTGCGACGAGGTCTGGACGGTGAGCCACGGCGCGGGCGAGAATTTAAAAAGCCTCGGCTATCAGGGCGACTATCTCGTCATGCCGAACGGCGTGGATTTCCCGAAGGGGAGGGTAGACGAAAGCCTTGTGCGCAAGGCGACAAAGGATTTTGATTTGCCGGAAAACATTCCGATGTTCCTTTTCGTCGGCCGCATGATGTGGTACAAGGGGCTCAAAATCATCCTCGACGCGCTTGCAATGCTCAAAACGCAGGGAAGGCCGTTCCGCATGGTCTTTGTCGGAAACGGCGGCGACCGCGACGAGGTCATCGCCTACAGCGAAAAGCTCGGTCTGTCGGACTGCGTGTTCTTTACTGCGCCGGCCTATGACCGGAATGTTATCCGCGCGTGGTACTGCCGGGCAGACCTGTTCCTGTTCCCGTCGACGTTTGACACGAACGGCCTTGTCGTGCGCGAGGCGGCGGCCTGCGGGCTTGGGAGCGTCCTGGTGCGTGGAAGCTGCGCGGCGGAGGACATCCGAGACGGGGAGAGCGGCTTCCTGATTGAGGAAAACGCGGAATCGATGGCGAGAATGCTGACAGCGCTTAGCCGAAACCCCGAGGCGATGCAGAGAGTCGGGAAGACGGCGCAGGACGAGATTTATATCTCGTGGAAGGACGCGGTCACGCACGCGCAGGCGCGCTATGAGGTTGTGCTTGAAAATTTCAAGGCCGGAAAATATCCCGCCCACAACCGCCAGAGCGATGAGGCGTTCCACGCCATCTCGTCTTATCTTGCCGCCGTCGGCCGCGGACAGGAGAAGCTGAGGCTCCGCATGGAGGAGCTCTCAGAGCGGTTCCTGTAAGGAAAATATGAAGAAACTGTGAATATCCACAAAAATTAACTTGCGATTTTATAAATATTTAATAAATGCCCGCTATCTTTTTTAATAACCGCCTGCTATTATAATCTTGCAAGAAGCGATACAGTCTTTTTTCATTTTCCTCTCTTTTTAATAGAAGCCCGTAAGCAAGTTGGTCCCTTGCTTACGGGTTTTCTCTATTTCCGAAAAGTTTTACTTTTCGGAAATAGAAGGGATGCACCTCGACTGCGCGCAGAATTTTTGCCCCGTTGGGGCAAAAATTCCACACTTGCGAGGTGAGCGGTATTTTTCCGGTCAGCGGAGCCGCCGGATAAAATGGATTCTTATTTTATTTCGCCATCTGCGGATGGCGAAACTCTGCGAGGCTTGGACGGTGCGGGGCTTGAAAGATTTTGCTGTTTACGAAGCAGCTGTAGTTGAAATTTTGTGGGAAAGTTGGTACAATACCTTGATAGTATGTTTTCTTGAGAGGTAAACGCGTGTATCTTCGTTCTTTGGAAATTCAGGGCTTCAAGTCCTTCCCGGATAAAACCGTTTTGCAGTTCGACAGCGACATCACTGCGATCGTCGGCCCGAACGGCAGCGGCAAATCCAATATCTCAGATGCCATCAGCTGGGTCATGGGAGAGCAGAGCTCGAAGGCCCTGCGCGGGGCAAAAATGGAGGACGTGATCTTTGGCGGCACGTTAAAGCGTCCGGCAGTCGGCTATGCGGAAGCGACGCTTGTTTTAGACAATCAGGACGGGACGCTTCCCATCGAAACGCCAGAGGTCATGATCACCCGCCGGTACTACCGTTCGGGCGAAAGCGAGTACTACATCAACAAGCAGTCGGCGCGTCTGCGCGATATCAATGAGCTTCTTATGGATACCGGCCTTGGAAGAGAAGGTTACTCCAACATCGGCCAGGGCAGAATCGACGAGATCCTTGCGCAGAAATCGACCGACCGCCGCGAAATTTTTGAAGAGGCTGCCGGTATCTCCAAATACCGCCATCGTAAGGAGGAGACCGAGCGCAGGCTCGCCAATACGCAGGACAATTTGCTTCGCATCGGAGACAAAATCTCGGAGCTGGAATTGCAGGTCGAGCCCCTTCGCCAGCAGGCGGAGAAGGCGGAAAAATATCTGACGTTGCGCGAGGAGCTTCGGGGATTAGAGGTGACCGTCTGGTTAGATAGCCTCGAGAAGGTCGCCGAGAGCGCGAAAAAAGCGCAGGAGGACTACAATTCCGCCGCCTTCGTTCTCGAGCAGGCGCACGACGAACTGAATGCTCTCTATCATCAGGCCGAACAGATGGCCCTGCAGCTGAACCAGAAGTCGCTGGAATTAGACCTCCTGCGCGAAAAAATCACGGCGGTGCAGGCCGAGCGGCAGAAGAAGGAAGCAGACGTTTCCGTCCTGCAGGCTGAGGTCGAGCATTTGCAGCAGAACGTGGAGCGGGCGCAGCGCGAGATGGACGAGCAGTCGGCCAGAAGCGGCTCGATCGCGCAGACGATTGCGGAGCGGACGGCAGAAATTGCTTCGATCGACGAGGCCATTCGGTCGCTTGACGAGCAGGCCGGGACGCTCACGCAGAACGAGACGGCGCTTCAGAAGGAGCTGGACGGGCTTCAGCAGGCGCTTTTGCAGCTCACGGCGCAGGAAAATTTTCTTCGCGCCGACGCACAGGAAAAAAAGACGCAGATCGCGTCTTTGACCGCGTCGATGGAAGAGGTCGAGGCAAGAAAAAAGACCTTGCAGGAGGATTTAGAGGCGAACGAGACACGCAGAGTCCAGACCGAGCAGCAGAAAACGCAGTGCGCGAAAGCCTTGGAGCAGGCAAACGACGGCGTGCAGTCGGCTAAGAACCGCATTGCGGGGTATGATCTGCGGCGCAAAGCACGGCAGGAAAAGTGCCAGTCGCTCCAAAAGGAGTTTGATAGCGCGTCTGTGCAGCTCAAAACACTTGCCGCGAAGGACAATATGCTCCGCGAGATGGAGCGGGACTTTGAGGGCTTTTCCAAGGCTGTGCGCCTTGTGATGCAGGACGCGGCAAAAGGCGCGCTTTCGGGCGTGCATGGCCCTGTGTCAAAGCTCATCCGTGTCGAAGACCGGTACACAACGGCGATCGAAACCGCGCTTGGCGCGGCAATGCAGAATATCATCGTAGACGATGAAAGCTGCGGCAAGGCGGCAATCGGGATGCTTAAGCGCAGAGACGGCGGCCGGGCGACATTTTTACCCCTTTCCACGGTCACGGGCCGGAAGCTCTCCGAGCCGCAGCTGCTTTCCATGCCGGGCTATGTCGGCGTAGCTTCCGAGCTTGCGCAGACCGATGCAAGATATCAGGGAATCTTAGAGAACCTTCTCGGCAGAACCGTCATTGCCGAGACGCTCGATCACGCCATTGCGATGGCGCGAAAGACGGGAAACCGCGTGCGCATCGTGACGCTCGACGGACAGGTCATGAACCCGGGTGGCAGTATGACGGGCGGCTCAAGCGCAAAGAGCGCGGGCGTTTTGTCAAGGGCCAATGAGCTCAAGCGCCTCGAGCAGGAGCAGAAGACCCTCTCTGATGCACAGACCGCGCGGCAGAAGAGTCTTTCGGATGCGCAGAGCCAGCTGGCCGAAACGGAGTATGAGCTTAAAAATATCGGTGCGGAGCTCCGCGAGGCAGAAGACGAGGTCCTGCGCCGCACAGAGGAGCAGAAGCAGGTGGAGCTGCTGTTAGAGACAGTTTCGCAGGCAGAGCAGTCCGTCCGGCAGGAGCTCGAGCGCTTTTCTAAGCGCAGCGGCAGCGACGAGGGAAGACTTGCACTTCTTTCCCAGCAGCTGCAGGAAGCGGAAGCAGAGCTCACGAAGCTGGAGGCGCAGCAGGCGCAGCGGCAGACGGAGCTAGATCAGAAGACGCAGGCTGTTTCGGATGTGCAGCAGGAGCTGGCGAGTCTTCGCGTTGCGATTGCGGAAAAGAACGCCGAGAAAACGGCCGCGCAGCAGACGATTTCCCAGATGGAGACCTTACAGGAGGCCATGCAGGGCGACAACGTCCAGAAGCAGGCGCTGATCGCATCCTTCCGAGAGAGAATGCAGACCGCCGAACAGGAAATTGCCGCGCAGTATGCGGAAATGCAGACGCTTGCGGAAACCGCGCAGGCGCACGAGCAGACGCTCAAAACAGAGGTCGAGGCGCGCACCGCCATGGAGGCAAAGCGCAACCAGACCGAAAAGCAGGCGCAGGACAAGAACAAGGACATTCTGCTTCTCGAGCGCGAATCGGCAAGACTCGAGCAGAAGAAAGCGACCAGCGAGCTCGAGCAGAAGCAGCTCATCGACAAGCTCTGGGAGTCCTATGAGCTCACGCCCTCGAGCGCAAAGGAACAGACTGTGGAGGTCGAGTCCATCCCGAGCGCAAACCGGCGCATCGGCGAGGTGAAGCGGAAAATGTCCGCGCTCGGCACGCCGAACCTCGGCGCGATCGAGGAGTATGCCAGAGTCAGCGAGCGCTACGAGTATCTGACGTCTCAGCGCGACGACGTGCTGCACGCAAAGACAGAGCTGGAGACCATCGTCGGCGATATTACCCGCGAGATGACGGAGATTTTTGTGCGCGAGTTTGCACGCATCAACGAGTATTTCGGCGCGACGTTCACGGAAATGTTCGGCGGCGGCAAAGCGTCTCTGGAACTGGAGGACGAAAAAGAGCCGCTTTCCTGCGGCATTGAAATCAAGGTCCAGCCCCCCGGAAAGCAGCTCAAGACCATCACACTTCTTTCCGGCGGTGAGAAGGCATTTGTGGCCATTGCGCTGTATTTTGCGATCCTGAAGGTGCGGCCGACGCCGTTTTGCATGCTCGATGAAATTGACGCGGCGCTGGACGACCGGAACGTGGAACGATTTGCAGCGTATCTGCACCGGTTCAGCGGCAAGACGCAGTTCATCGTCATCACCCACCGGCGCGGTACGATGGAGGCCGCGGATGTGCTCTACGGCGTGACAATGCAGGAGCAGGGCATCTCTAAAATTCTGCATCTGGACTTGGATGAGCTTCAAAAGCAGTTGGGCATTACGGCATAAACGCGGAATGATTCCAAAAATGCGGAAAACGGGTCGATGTGGGCATCGACCCCTACGAACGCCACGTAAGATTGTGGGAATTTTGCGGGGCGTGCACCCCTTATAGAGTCAATGAACCGAAAAGAGGATAGATATATGGGATTTTTTGAAAAACTGAAGCAGGGCCTGAGCAAGACCGCGAGCTCCATTTCGAGCGTCTTTACGGCATCCGAGTTGGATGACGAATTTTACGACGATCTGGAAGAGAGCCTGATCCTCGCGGACCTTGGCATGCAGACGACCGAGGAGGCCATGCAGAAACTCAGAAGCGTCGTGCGCGAGCGGCACATCAAGACCGTCGAGGAGGCGAAGCTTGCCCTTCGAGAGGTGCTCGAGGGCATGATGGACGTGGGCACGACAACGCTTGATCTTTCCACAAAGCCGTCCGTCATTCTCGTCATCGGCGTGAACGGCGTGGGCAAGACGACGACGATCGGGAAGCTTGCAAACCTTCTGCGCGAGAGCGGGAAAAAGGTGCTTTTATGCGCGGGCGATACGTTCCGTGCGGCGGCGGCCGATCAGCTGGAAATCTGGTCGAACCGCGCGCATGTGGACATCATCCGGCAGCATGAGGGCGCAGACCCCGCGTCGGTGCTCTTTGACGCGATCGCGGCGGCAAAGGCCAGAAGCTCGGACGTGATCATCTGCGACACGGCAGGCCGGCTCCACAACAAGCAGAACCTCATGAACGAGCTTGGCAAAATCTCGCGCATCATTGACCGCGAGCTCCCCAACGCCAGCAAGGAGGTCCTTCTCGTGCTCGACGGCACGACGGGGCAGAACGGCCTCATTCAGGCCGAGCAGTTCAGCCAGATCGCGGGCGTGACGGGCATGGTCGTAACGAAGCTCGATGGCACGGCCAAGGGCGGCGTTGTCATTGCGGTATCCAATACGCTCAAAATCCCGGTCAAATTTGTCGGCGTGGGCGAGCAGATGGACGATCTGATGGCCTTTGACGCGCGCAGCTTCGTGGAAGCACTGATTTAAGGAGGCGCGGCATGAAAGTCATTCTGGCAAGCAAAAATCCGCATAAACTCACGGAGCTCTCCGTGATTTTGTCGCAGCACGGCTTTGAGATCGCGCTGGAATCAGAATATGGGCTCGATATCGACGTGGACGAGACGGGCACGACGTTTGAAGAAAATTCGTTACTCAAAGCTGAGGCCGTCATGAAGGCCTCCGGACTGCCGGTGCTGGCGGACGATTCAGGGCTGATGGTGGACGCATTGGACGGCGCGCCGGGCGTGTATTCCGCGCGGTACGGCCATAAATCGTCCGATGGCGAGCGCACGGCATTTTTGCTGGAGAACATGAAGGACGTACCGGACGAGAAGCGCACGGCAAAATTTGTCTGCGTCATCACCTGCCTCTGGCCGGACGGGCGCAAGATCGTTGCGCGCGGAGAGTGTCCGGGTGTGATCACGCGCGAGGTACATGGGGAGAACGGCTTCGGCTACGACCCGGTCTTTTATCTTCCCGAGCTTGGCATGACGTATGCCGAGCTTCCGAGTGAACAGAAAAACGCAATTTCCCACAGGGCGCGCGCCTTGCAGGAGTTTTGCAGAAAATATCAGCAGATGCAGGAAAAATGACGTTCCGTAAGGGCGGATGACGCTGTCCGTCCGGGGAAAAGACCGGAGCGTTCGATGGAATGAGGTAACATACATGACAAGTAAGGAACGCGCTGCGCTTCGGGCGCAGGCCAATACGATTGACACGACGCTGATGGTCGGCAAGGGCGGCGTATCGGAAACGCTGGTCGCCGAAGCGGAAAAGCTGCTGGACATTCACGAGCTGGTGAAGGGCCGCGTGCTGGAAACGGCGATGATGACCCCGCGCGAGGTCTGCGACGCACTTTGCGAAGCGACGGGTGCAGAGGGCATTCAGGTCGTGGGCTCGAAGTTCGTGATCTGGCGCAAATCCGAGAAGGTCGAGCAGGAAAAGAAGAAGGCGGAGAAAAAGGCGGCAACACCCAAAAAGGTCTCCGGCAACTATAACCCTGTCAAGGCCGGCATCACCCGCCGTAAGCAGCAGGCGAAAGAGCGCCGCAAGCAGCAGAAGGAGTATTTCCACGAGGCAGCCGTAAAGGCTGCCATCGAGAGAAGAAAACAGCAGGAAGGCTGATGGAATGAAAATCGGCGTATACGGCGGCAGCTTCAACCCGCCGCATCTGGGGCATGTGCGCGCGGCACAGGCGTGCAAAAGAGCGCTGGGACTGGACTGCGTTCTGGTTATCCCGGCCAGTATTCCGCCGCACAAACAGATGGCGAGCGGCTCGGCGACGGCCATGGAGCGCTTAAAGCTGACGCAGCTCGCGTTTTCTCAGCTTCCCGGCTTCGAGGTGCTGGACATGGAGCTCCGGCGCGAGGGAAAAAGCTATACGGTGGATACCATCCGCGCGCTCAAGGAACAATATAAACAGGGCGAGATGTATCTTATGATGGGAACGGATATGTTCTTGTCGTTTCAGGACTGGTACTGTCCGGAGGAGATTGCGAAAAACGCGCGCCTCGTCTGCTTTTCCCGGTACGATGCCGATGCCAAAAATCGAGAGAGTCTTTTGAAGCAGGCGGACACGCTGGAAGCCCAGTTCGGAGAAAGACCGGTGCTGCTGGAAAACGACTGCTTCGACATTTCCTCGACCGAGGCCAGACGGCTCCTTCGCTTCAAGATTGCCGCGCCGTATCTGCCGGAGGCGGTGCTGCGCGAAATTGAAGCCGAAGGACTCTACGGTGTGGGAGAAAACGACAAGGGTCTCTCGTTTGAACGATTAAAAGATGTGAGCCTTGCTCTTCACAAGTCTTCTCGCGTGCCGCATGCCATCGGTGTGTGCGAAACGGCGCGGGAAATGGCGAAAAAATATGGAGCGGATGAAACGCTTGCCGCACGGGCGGGGATTTTGCACGATGTAACGAAAGCGCTAAACGCGAAGCAGCAGCTGTTGCTGGCCGAAAAATGGAACGTCAATCTCACGGATTTTGAGCGCGCGAACCCGCAGCTATTGCACGCAAAAACCGGCGCGGCAGCTGCGCGGGAAATTTTCGGCGAGTGCGAGGCGGTTCAAAGCGCCATCGAGTGGCACACGACGGGAAAGCCCGATATGACGAAGCTTGAAAAAATCGTGTATCTTGCCGATATGATCGAGCCCAACCGTACGTACCCCGGCGTAGAAGCAATTCGAGCGGCGGCGGAAAAGGATCTCGACGAGGGTGTGCTGCTGGCATTGGAGCGGACAATCGCACATTTGCAGGAGGAGGGCTTCGCCGTGTGCGAGGACTCTGTTCGGGCGCGCGCGTTTTTGCTGAGCGAAAGGAAATTAAGTTAGCATGAACCATGAAAAACACCACGGCCATTTTGAAGCGCCGCGGGAAAAAAAGAGATTGACAGGCCGTCAGAAGGGCGCGCTCGGGATCGTTCTGGCGCTGGCCGTTCTGATCGGGCTGGGCGTCGGTATTTACAAAACGGTCGTCCGGCCGCCGCAGAAGACTGAGCCGGTCGTGGAGACCCAGCCGGAGGCGGAAGAGACGAAAGAACCGGAGATCAAGCTTCCGACGATCAAGCATGTTGTGACGAAGGTCGATGAGGATACCGGCGAGGAAGTGGAAGAAGAAATGGAGCTTCCCGCGAGCCACCGGGAAGGCGTCTACAACATCCTCATCTGCGGCACGGACGACGACGGCTACCGCACGGATACGATCATTGTCGCGCATCTGGACGAGGAAACGCACGACGTTGCGCTCATGAGCGTCCCGCGCGATACGGTCGTTTTGACCGGAAACGGCGGCATTATGAAAATCAACTCCGTCTATGCGGGCGGCGGCGCAGACGGTATGGCGCGGCTTTCCAAGCGGCTCGGCGCGATGCTGGGCTTCGAGCTGGATGGCTACGTGCTGGTGAATTTGGAGGCCTTCCGCGAGACGGTCGACTTAGTCGGCGGCGTGGAGTTTGACGTGCCGCAGGATATGTATTATCAGGACCCCACGCAGAACCTGCATATCGATCTCAAGGCGGGAAAGCAGCTTTTGGACGGCGAAAAAGCCATGGAGCTTGTGCGCTTCCGCAAGGGCTACGCGTCGCAGGATATCCAGCGCACGAAGGTGCAGCAGGAGTTTTTGCGGGCGCTGGCGAAAAAGGTCCTGAGCGTATCGAGCCTCACGAAACTCAAGGAATTTGCCGACGTGTTCAGCACGTATGTGACGACCGACCTCACGGTGGGCAACATGCTCTATTTCGCAAAGGCTCTCATGCAGTGCGACTTTGACGCGATGAAGACCTATACGCTCGAGGGCGAGGGCGCGATGATCAACGGCGGGTCGTATTATCCCCTCTACGCGGGAAAGCTCGTGCAGGTGGTAAACGAATCGTTCAATCCCTATGACGCGCCCGTGACGCTCGACACCGTGAACGTCATTACGCCGGAGGCTGCAAGATCGTATCAGAAGCCCGCAGAGCCAGAACCTGCCGAAGAACCGACAGAGCTGGAAAATCCGGGGGAAACCGGTGAGGAACCGCCGGATGAAGAGGTACCGGAGGACAAAAATCCGGACGATACGGAGCCGGAAAACCCGGATGTGCCGCCGGAAGAAAATCCGGAGGAAGGCCAGGACAACTGGATGGGCCCGGACGAATTATTTGAAGATATCACACAGACGGACGAAACGCCGTAAAAGAAAGGATGGAAATCATGATTTCTGCAAAGGAAGTTGCGGCGATTGCCGCCAAGGCGCTCGACAGTAAGCTCGGAAAGGATATCAGCCTGATTGAGATCGCCGACGTTTCGACGCTGGCAGACTATTTTCTGATCTGCACGGCGACGAGCAACACGCATGTCAAGACCCTCTGCGACGCAGTAGAAGAGGCAATGGACGCGGCGGGCGAGCCGCTTCTGAACCGCGAAGGCCACCGCGGCGGCACGTGGGTCCTGATGGACTTCGGCTGCGTGGTCGTGCACGTGTTCACGGCGGAGACGAGAAGCTTCTATGACTTGGAGCGCCTTTGGCAGGACGGAAAAGTTGTGAATTTATCCTCGATTCTGACGCACGACGCTTGACAAACTGCGGCAAACTGCGTACAATAGCGGGGTAATATCGACAAACGCTTTGATGGAGAACAATACGCGTCCGGAATCTTTCAGAGAGCCTGCGGCGGGTGAAAGCAGGTAAGAGGCGGCGCGCAGCTCGCTCCGGAGCGGTCTTCCTGAACCGAAGTAGGGAAGAACGGCTGACCGCGTGAGAGGTCACTGAGCGTCATGAACATGACGGAATCAGGGTGGTACCGCGTAATCTACGCCCCTGACTGCTTGGCAGTCAGGGGCTTTTTTGCGGTGCGATCCATAGGAGGAAGGGACAGGATTTCTGAATCCTTCAGGAAGGCCGTAGGGGGCGATGCCTACATCGCCCCGGCGAAATGAACCGATTTCACGGAAGTCTACGGCGAATTCGCAGCTTCCCTTGGGTCGATGTGGGCATCGACCCCTACGAATATCTCGGAAGATTCCAGAAAACCAGTAGGGGGCGGACGCGACTTTCCGCCCGTCCAAAGTTCAGTAAATTACGAGACAAAGGAGTCTGTTATGAAATACGATTTTGCAGCCATTGAAGCCAAATGGCAGAAAAAGTGGGAAGAAACAAAGCCCTACGCCGCCGTGACCGGCGATCCGAGACCGAAGTTCTACGGCCTCATCGAGTTCCCGTATCCGTCGGCCGCCGGCCTTCATGTCGGCCACCCGAGACCCTTTACGGCGATGGACATCATCTGCCGCAAAAAGCGCATGCAGGGCTACAATGTGCTAAACCCCATCGGCTTCGATGCCTTTGGCCTGCCGACCGAGAACTTCGCCATCAAGAACCATATCCATCCGGCAATTGTCACGAAGAAGAACATCGAAAACTTCACCCGCCAGCTCAAGATGCTCGGCTACAGCTTCGACTGGGACCGCGTTGTCGACACGACGGACCCCGAATATTATAAGTGGACGCAGTGGATCTTCCTGCAGATGTACAAGCACGGCCTGGCCTACAAGACCACGATGCCCGTCAACTGGTGCACGAGCTGCAAATGCGTGCTGGCAAACGAAGAAGTTGTCGAGGGCGTGTGTGAGCGCTGCGGCGCGCCGGTCATCCGCAAGGAAAAGAGCCAGTGGATGCTGCGCATCACGAAATACGCAGACAGACTCATCGACGATCTGGACGGCCTTGATTACATTGAGCGTGTCAAGACCCAGCAGAAGAACTGGATCGGAAGATCTACCGGTACCGAGGTTACCTTCAAGACCAACACCGAGGACGACATCACGGTCTACACGACCCGTGTCGATACGCTCTTCGGCGTGACGTATACCGTCATTTCCCCCGAGCATCCGCTTCTCAAGAAGTGGAAGCCGCTCATCAAAAACTGGGCGGATGTGGAAGTCTATCAGCAGGCGGCGGCCAGAAAGTCCGACTTTGAGCGCGGCGAACTGAACCACGATAAGACCGGCGTCCGGCTCGACGGCATTGAAGTCGTCAACCCCGCGACGGGCAAGGTCGTTCCGATGTTCGTTTCCGACTATGTCCTCATGGGCTACGGTACCGGTATCGTCATGGGCGTTCCGGGCCACGACCAGCGCGACTGGGACTTCGCAACGAAGTTTGGCCTTCCGATCGTCGAGGTCGTCAAGGGCGGCGACATTACGAAGGAAGCCTTTACCCTCAAGGACGACACCGGCATCATGGTCAACTCCGGCTTCTTGAACGGCATGACGGTCAAGGAAGCCATCCCCGCGATGAAGAAATACGCGGTCGAGCAGGGCTGGGGCCACGAAAAGGTCAACTATAAGCTCCGCGACTGGGTCTTCTCCCGTCAGCGCTACTGGGGCGAGCCCATTCCGATGATCTCCTGCCCCAAGTGCGGCTGGGTGCCCGTGCCCGAGGATCAGCTGCCGCTGGTTCTGCCGCAGGTCGAGAGCTATGAGCCGACCGACGACGGCGAGAGCCCTATTTCCAAGATGACCGACTGGGTGAACACCACCTGTCCGTGCTGCGGCGGCCCCGCGAAGCGCGAGACCGACACCATGCCGCAGTGGGCCGGCTCTTCGTGGTACTATCTTCGCTATATGGATCCGCATGATACAGAAAAGCCCGTGTCCAAGGAAGCAGAAGCATATTGGGGACCGGTCGACTGGTACAACGGCGGTATGGAGCACACGACGCTGCATCTGCTGTATTCGAGATTCTGGCACAAGTTCCTGTACGATATCGGCGTCGTCCACACCAAGGAGCCCTACGCCAAGCGCACGAGCCACGGCATGATCCTTGGACAGAATCCGCACTATGTGGGCAATGCGAAAACCGAGGAAGAAAAGCAGGCGCTCATCGAAAAGTACGGCAATCAGGCGCTGCGCCCGGCAGTCAAGATGTCGAAGTCGCTCGGCAACGTCGTCAATCCCGACGATGTCGTGAAGGCCTACGGCGCGGACACGATGCGGCTTTATATCATGTTCATCGGCGACTTTGAAAAGGTTGCGACGTGGTCGGACGACGCGGTCAAGGGCTCGAAGCGCTTTTTGGACCGCTGCTGGAACCTCATGGACATGGCGACCGATTCCAAGGAACTCAGCGAAAAGAACGAAGCCATCATCCACAAGACCATCCGCAAGGTCACGCAGGATATTGACGAGCTCAAGATGAACACGGCCATTGCCGCGCTCATGACGATGGTCAACGAGTTCTACGCAAACGGCCTGACAAAGGGCGACCTTGAGATGCTGATGCTGATGCTCAGCCCGTTTGCCCCGCACATGGTCGAAGAAATGTGGGAGCTGACAGGCTTTGCTGCGAAAACCGGCAAGATGGCGATGCAGATGCCGTGGCCGGAGTTCGACGAGAGCAAGACCACCTCGTCCCATGTCGAGATGGCCGTGCAGGTGCTCGGCAAGCTCAGAGGCACGATCAATGTCCCCGTGGACAGTGAGCAGGACTTCATCGTCTCCGAAGCGCTCAAGCAGGAGAAGGTCGCAAAGTTTACCGAGGGCAAGCAGATCGTCAAGGTAATCTTAGTCAAGAACAAGCTCGTGAACCTGATTGTCAAATAAGAAAAGCCGGTTTGCTGCTTTTTCTGCAACAGGAGCTGTGGAAAAAATCAAATTCCCGGAAAAAATTCTTGACAATTTGACATGGCATGACTATAATAATCTAGCCAATGAATTTGGCCCTGAAAGCAACCTGGACAGAGCCGGTTGCGCCGGAGGGAGGGAAAACGATGTCTGAAGTTCGCGTCAAGGAAGGCGAGTCCTTGGAGAATGCTCTGAAGCGGTTCAAGCGCAGCTGTGCAAAGGCTGGTGTGATCGCCGAGGTCAAGAAGAGAGAGCATTATGTCAGCCCCAGCCTGAAGCGTAAGCAGAAGTCTGAAGCTGCTCGTAAGAACAGAAAGAAGTTCTATTGATTCTTTCCCTCAGTATACGCATGTTAAGTCTCCTCGCCGAAAGGTGGGGAGACTTTTTACATACCCTAGGGTGTATCTGAAAACTCCCAACGCACCCGGACAGCGGGTCTTTTTGCGGTGCGCCGCGTCATTTTTCCTTGAAATACGTCAGTATTCCTGCAAAAAAATGTCTTGCGCAACGCAAAAATCCCTCGCTGCCGGTCACATCATGAGTTTTCAGATACACCCTAGGAGAAAACAACCGGCGAATGTAGACAAAACCGGCTCGTTCGTGATATAATCATACTGGTTTACAGGCAAAGAGCGCGCTCTTCTGCCGAGTTCTGAATTTGGCAGGTTGAAGATGGCTTTTTGCTTGGTTCCCGACATGATCTTCCCAGCGTTGACCGACGTGACGGCCGAGGCGCTGCGTTCGCGCGGCATTACGTTTCTGATGATGGATTTTGACAATACCATTGTGCCGTATACAACGGAAGTGCCGACGGAAAAGATGCGCGCGTGGATAGAAGCAATGAAAGCCTCCGGCATCGGCCTTTGCGTCGTGTCCAACAGCAAAAAGCCCCGCGTGGTGACGTTCTGCAAGACGTATGGGTTAGACTGCGTCACGCACGCGAAAAAGCCCTTTCAGAAGGGGATTTCCGAGTGCCTCGCGAGGTTTCGGCTTAGACCAGAGACCGCCGCGCTCGTGGGCGACCAGATCTACACGGACGTTCTGGGCGCGAACTGCGCGCAACTCACGTCCATTTTGATTTCCGCAATCAATAATCATACGATATGGCTGAAGCTGCGGCATATCGCCGAGCTTCCCTTTATCGCATGGGGAAAAAGGAGAATACGCCATGAAAAACATTGAAAAGTATCAGAGTTTGCTGGCCTCCGGCGAGGTCGACGCGCTGCTTTTAACGAGCGAGTATAACCGGCTCTACGCGGCGCAGTATGGTGTGGCCGAGGGCGTTGCCGTGGTCACAAAAGAGGGCGCGTATTATTTTACCGACAGCCGCTACATCGAGGCCGCCGAAAAGAACCTCCCCGGCTTTACGGTCCGAATGACGCATCCCGGCTCGAGCGAGGTAGAGCGCATCAACGAGGTCATCGGCGAGCACACGATCAAAAAGCTCGGCTTCGAAGAGCTTGATATGAGCTACGCAACGTTCCTCGAGTTCCAGCATGCGCTGCACGCGGTGCTGGTCCCGATGCAGAAGAAAATCGACGCGTTCCGCGCCTCGAAGGAGCCGTGGGAAATTGAGCTCATGCGCAAGGCGCAGGAGATCACGGACCTCACGTTCACGCAGCTTCAGAAGGTCATCCGCGCGGGCATGACCGAAAAGGACCTGCGCGCAGAGCTTATCTACAGACTCTATAAAAACGGGGCCGACGGCCTGTCCTTTGACCCCATTGTCGTCTCCGGCCCCAATACGAGCATGCCCCACGGCGTGCCGGGTGACCGCCAGCTTCAGTTCGGCGATTTTATCACGATGGACTTCGGCTGCATCTACAAGGGCTACTGCTCGGACATGACCAGAACCGTCGCGCTTGGCTTCGTGACCGAGGAGATGGACAAGGTCTATAAGACCGTTCTCAAGGCGCAGCTGGCCGGTATCGCGGCGACAAAGGCCGGTGTGAGCGGCAAGGCCATCGACGGCGCGGCGCGCAAGGTCATCGCGGACGCGGGCTACGGCGAATACTTCGGCCACGGCTACGGCCACAGCCTCGGCATTCTCATCCACGAAGCGCCCAACGCCAACACCAGAAACGAAGAGCCGATGCCCGAAAACGCGGTCGTTTCGGCCGAGCCCGGTATTTATCTGCCCGGCAAATTCGGCGTTCGCATCGAGGACGTGACCGTTCTGACGAAGGACGGCTGCGAGATCCTCACAAAGAGTCCGAAAAATTTGATTATTTTGTGATAGCCGCTTGAAAAATACGACTACTTGTTGTAAAATTATATAAGCTATTGCATATGTAGTTTTAGATTTACACATATTGGAGGAAACAGGATATGGCAACCATTACCGCCGGTGATTTCAGAAACGGTAAGACTTTCGAGATGGACGGCAAGATCATGCAGGTCGTCGAGTTCCAGCATGTCAAGCCCGGCAAAGGCGCGGCTTTCGTGCGCACGAAGATGAAGAACATCGTGACCGGCGCTGTGACCGAAACGTCGTTCAACCCCACCGCGAAGTTTGAAGAAGCGTTCATCGAGCGCAAGGACTATGAGTACAGCTACAACGACGGCGATCTGTACTACTTCATGGACCTCGAGACCTACGACATGATCCCCATCAGCAAGGACACCCTCGACAGCTCCTTCCGCTTCATCAAGGAGAACACCGTCTGCAAACTGCTGAGCTACAAGGGCAACGTCTTCGGCATTGAGACCCCGAACTTCGTCGAGCTCGTCGTCACCAAGGCTGACCCGGGCGTCAAGGGCGATACCGCAACCAACGTCACCAAGCCCGCGACCGTGGAAACCGGCGCGGAGATCAAGGTTCCCCTGTTCATCAACGAGGGCGACAAGATTCAGATCGACACCCGTACGGGCGAATATCTGGGTCGTGCAAAGGGCTAATACGCTGCGCTGAAAGGAGCAAGACTATGACGCTTTCCGAAAAATCTGCTTATCTCAAGGGCCTGATGGATGGCCTGAAGCTGGACACCGAGAAGGACGAGGGCAAGATGATTGCCGCGATCGTCGACATGCTCTCCGACGTTGCAGAGACGGTTTCCGATCTCGAGGACGTGGTGGACACGATCTCGGATGAGCTCGACTGCATCGAAGAAGACCTCGACAATATCGATGACTATCTGCTCGACGACGAGGATGATGACGATTACGAGGACTACGACGAGGACGAGGATGACGCGGAAGACGACGAGTACGACTTCGGCGACGACGAGGTGCTTTACGAGGTGAAGTGCCCGACCTGCGGCGAGGAGATCACCATCGACGAGCAGATGCTCGACGAAGGTTCCACCGTCTGCCCGAACTGCGGCGAAGAGCTGGAGTTCGATCTGGAAGAGGACGAGGAAGAGCCGAAGGAATAACACCATGCAATCCAAAAACGGTATGACCAGTCCGGCCATACCGTTTTTTGCGTCAGGAGGAATGAAGATGCGAGAGGTTCAGATCGGGCGGGTGTACCGCCATTTTAAGGGCGACTATTATGTGGCGGAAGCCGCGGCGCACGATTCGGAGACGGGGGAGGCAGTCGTGATCTACCGCAAGCTCTACGGCGACGGGGGGCTTTGGGTGCGGCCGACGGCCATGTTTTTAGAGCCGGTCGATAAGAAGAAGTACCCGGATGCGACGCAGAAATACCGCTTCGAATTGCAGGAAATTGGGAGCGTCGCGGGGCACTGATGCGCGGCATTTTTTCTCCAAGGGCTCGAAAATTGCGGCAGGATGTGTTACAATGGGCGAAGAAAATTTTGGAGGAAACGTATGCTGGACCGTATTTTTGAAGCTTATGACGCGGTGCTGGTGCTCGACACGGAGACGACCGGCATTTCGTGCAGAAAAGACGAGATCATTGAGCTGGCCGTTCTGAAGGCTGGGCAGGATGTAAATGGGCTCTGCGAGCTGGAGACAATGGACGAGTTTATCCGGCTCTCCGAGGGGCGGCATTTGCCCGAGAAAATCGTCGAGCTCACGGGCATTACCGAGCGGATGCTGCTGGACGATGGAATTTCCAAGCGGCAGGCGGCGGAAATGTTCTCCCGGATGTTCGGCGAGCGGACGTTGATCGTTGCGTATAACGCGCAGTTCGATCTGTGCTTTTTGTATTATTTCCTGGCGCAGTTCGGCATGGCGGATGTGCTCCGGGGCGCGAAGATGTTAGATGCGCTCACGGTTTACAAGGACCGCCGCCCGTTTCCCCATAAGCTCTGCAACGCCGTCGACGCGTATCAGCTCAAGACGCAGAACACGCACAGGGCCATTGACGATGCGCGCGCCACGCTTGAGCTGCTTGCCGCGATGGAGCAAGAGGAGCAGGATCTGGAGCGGTACGTGAACCTCTTCGGTTATAATCCCAGGTTCGGCCTGCCGAAGCCAACGATCCACTCCGTGCAGTATCTCCCGCAGGGTTATAACCGCACAGGAAAGCTCTACGAGGACTTGCAGCCCGCGCTTTTATAAGATCAAGGACGCCGGCCTTTTCGGACGCACTTCCAGAAGGTGCGTAGGGGGCGATGCCTACATCGCCCCATTAGAAACCCTCGAATTCGCCGAAGATTTCCGTAAAAAAGGTTTATACTGCCGGGTCGATGTGGGCATCGACCCCTACGCATTTGTCGAAAATAGGCGCAAGAATCGGATAGAAACGCTGAAAAGCCAGCCCGCAAGTGCGGACTGGCTTTCGTATGTTCAGTTGCCTTCCAGTATCGGAAGAAGATCGAGAAGATCTTCGATGACATAGTCGCACCGTTCATCGGTGTTCTCGCGCTTTCCGTAGAAGCAGGTGGGAATCCCGGCGTTGCGGCCGCCTTGCATGTCGGAGGACAGACTGTCGCCTACCATGATGGCGCTTTTGCGCCGGTCTTCTCCGATTTGGGCGAAAACCTTGTCGTAAAAATCCTTCTCGGGCTTTTTGGTGCCGAGCTGCTCGGAGATGAAAACGTAATCAAAATACTGCGCCATGCCGGAACGTTCAATCCGCCGCTCCTGCGCGTAGGTATCACCGTTTGTGACGATGACGACGAGGTAGTTCCCGTGCAGCGCCTGCAGTAATTCTTTGCAGTGCGGCATGAAGTTCCGTCCTTCGGCAAGCTCGAGAAGATAGCGCTGGTTGATGGCCACAGGGTCAGCGTCCAAGCCGATGGACGCAAAATAGCGGCGGAAGCGCTCGGCATAGATAAAATCCTTTTCAATTTCGCCCAGCTCGTAGCTCTTCCACATCTGGTCGTTGAATGCCTCATATTTCGGCATGTCTTCCTCGGTGAATGTGACGCCGATTTCGGCAAAGGCCTTCACCAAGGCCTCGAAGGAGCTTTTGCGGAAATCAAAGAGGGTATCGTCGACGTCAATCAGAACCGTATCAAATCTCATGGCAGCCTCGCTTTTTCGTTTTTTCCAGTATATCATATTTCCGGGATTTATGATATACTAATTTCGCTGTCCGCGCAGCGCGGAAAACCGGCAAATTGCCGAGGCGCGGCGGCGAAAGGAGAACCGAATGAAAACGATCATACAGCTGCTGGCCGAAGAGCTGGGCTGCAAGGAAGAATATGTGAACAACGTGGTGACGCTTTTGGATGAAGGCAACACCATTCCCTTTATCGCCCGCTACCGCAAGGAGGCGCACGGTGCGATGGACGACACGGCGCTTCGGACGCTTGAGACAAGGCTCCAGTATCTGCGCAATTTGCAGCAGCGCCGGGACGAAGTAAAAGCCTCCATCGAGGCGCAGGGAAAGCTGACGGACGAGCTCTCGCTTGCGATCGACAATGCCGCGACGCTCGCCGAGGTCGAGGACCTCTACCGGCCGTACAAGCAGAAGCGCCGCACGCGCGCAACCGTCGCCAAGGAAAAAGGCCTCGAGCCGCTGGCGGACGCGATTTTTGCGCAGGACAGGAAAGGGAAAGCGCCCGAGGAACTGGCGAAGGACTTCTTAAATCCCGACTTGGGCGTGGAGACAATCGAAGACGCGCTTTCCGGCGCGAGCGACATCATCGCCGAGTGGATTTCCGATGACGCGGAACTTCGCAAGAGCCTGCGCGCGCGGATGCAGAAAAGCGCCCTGTGCGAGAGTAAGGCCGCGAAGGAGGACGAGGACTCCGTTTACCGGCTTTATTATGATTTCCATCAGCCCGTCTCGAAGCTCCAGAGCCATCAGGTGCTGGCCCTCAACCGGGGCGAGAAGGAGGGCTATTTGAAGGTCGCGCTGGATTTGGACCGCGCGGAGGCGATGCAGCTGATCAGAAAGCGCGTCGTAAAGCCCGGCTCGCCTGCGATGGCATTTCTGGCCGCGGCGGCCGAAGACAGCTACGACCGGCTTCTTGCGCCCAGCATGGAGCGCGAGCTCCGGACGATGCTGACCGACGCGGCAAACGAGGCGGCCATTCACAACTTTGCGCTCAACCTCCGCCCGCTTCTCATGCAGCCGCCCGTGAAAGGCTTTGTCACGATGGGGCTCGACCCCGGCTACGCGCACGGCTGCAAGGTGGCTGTCATCGACGCGACGGGCAAGGTGCTCGATACGACGGTCGTCTACCCGACGTTTTCCGAGCGCAAAAAGCAGGAGGCGATTGACAGCCTCAAGCGGCTCATCGACAAGCACGGCGTGAAGCATCTGGCGATTGGAAACGGCACGGCCTCGCGCGAAACGGAGGCGATGGCGGTCGAGCTTATTCGGAAGTGTCCCGGGGTATCGTATATGATCGTCAATGAAGCGGGCGCGTCGGTCTATTCTGCCTCGAGGCTCGCGGCGGAAGAATTTCCGCAGTTCGATGTGAACCTCCGCTCGGCGGTTTCGATCGCAAGACGGCTGCAGGACCCCTTGGCAGAGCTCGTGAAGATCGACCCCAAGGCCATCGGCGTGGGGCAGTATCAGCACGATATGCCGGAAAAGGAGCTCGACAGCGCACTCGGCGCAGTGGTCGAAAGCTGCGTCAACGCGGTCGGCGTGGATGTGAACACGGCCTCCATGCCGCTTCTTAAGCAGGTTTCGGGTCTTAATGCGACGACGGCTAAAAACATCGTTCTCTACCGCGAGGAAAACGGCGCCTTTACCGCGCGCGCGCAGCTGAAAAAAGTGCCGAAATTAGGCCCTAAGGCGTTTGAACAGGCGGCAGGCTTTTTGCGCGTGCCAGAGAGCGGCAAGGTGCTGGATAATACCGGCGTGCACCCGGAGTCCTATAAGGCGGCCGAGCAGATGCTCACCTTGTGCGGTCTCAAGCTCTCGGATGTCGGAACGGAGAAGCTGAAGGAGCTCCCTGCGCGCGTGAAGCTCTACGGCGAGGAGAAGCTGGCGCAGGCGTGTGAGATTGGCGTTCCGACGATGCAGGATATTGTGAAGGAGCTCGTGAAGCCCGGGCGTGATCCCAGAGACGAGCTGCCCGCGCCGATTCTGCGTACGGATGTTCTGGAGCTGAAGGACCTGAAGCCCGGCATGGAGCTCAGCGGCACGGTGCGCAACGTCATCGACTTCGGCGTTTTTGTGGATATCGGTGTGCATCAGGACGGCCTGGTGCATATCTCGCAGGTTTGCAACAAATATATCCGTCACCCGTCGGAGGTCGTTTCGGTCGGCGATGTGGTAAAAGTCAAGGTACTGGAGGTCGACGAAAAGCGCAAGCGCATCAGCCTCACGATGAAAGGCGTATAAAGAAGAAAGGAAGCGGCTCTTATGAAAAAGCGCATCTGCATTCTCTACACCGGCGGCACCATCGGCATGGTGCCAAGCGAAAAAGGCTACGTTCCCTCGAGCGGCGCGTTTTTAGATCTGCTGCGCGCGATTCCGGATCTATACTGGGCGGATATGCCGGAATGGGACGTGGTGGAGTTTGAACCGCTGCTCGACTCTTCGGATATTACGGTTCGCGAGTGGAACCAGATTGGCGCAGCGATTGCCGCGCGCTATGATGACTATGACGGATTTGTTGTGCTCCATGGAACCGATACGATGGCGTACTCCGCCTCGGCAATGTCTTTTATAATGGAGAACATCTCAAAGCCCGTCATTTTTACCGGCTCGCAGATTCCACTCGGGCAGATCCGAAGTGATGGCCGCGACAATATCATAAGCTCGCTGCTCATTGCCGCCTCCGGGCAGGTGCATGAGGTGTGCATCTACTTTAACGGCGTTCTTTTGCGCGGCAACCGGAGCACGAAGCGCTCGTCCGACCAGTTTGAGGCCTTCGAGTCGCCGAACGATGCGCCGCTGGCCCATGCCGGCATCCAGATCGAATACAAAAAACGGGTCCTTCGCCCGGCGAGCGAGGAAGCGTTCCATTTTCAGCCGTTTAAGGAGCTCCCCATCGGCGTGATCAAAATTTTCCCGGGCATTCAGTTCGACTATTTTGCGTCACTGATGACGGACAAATTAAAGGGCGTGGTGCTCGAGACCTTCGGCGCGGGCAATATTCCGGGCTCGGCGCAGAATGCGCTGCTGCCGATCATTGAACGGGCGTATCAGAACGGCACGATCATCACCGTCTGCTCGCAGTGCAGCCAGGGCGCGGTGAGCCTCGGGACCTATGCGGCAAGCTCGGCGCTGCGAAGAGTCGGCGCGGTCAACGGCCGGGACATGACGACGGAGGCGGCCCTTGCCAAGAGCTACTACCTGATGTCTGTCTCGGATGATATGGCGTTTGTGAAATCGCAGATGCAGAAAAATTTACGCGGCGAGCTTACGGAATAAGAAAACAAAACGGCAGGATGATTCTGAATGGAACCGTCCTGCCGTTTTCTGTTTTTGAATCAAAACCCTGCTGCGTCCCGGCTGACCAGCGCGCGGAAGACTGCGTCGCGGTCATACGTTCCCGCTGCAAAGCCCGGAATTTCCTTGATGGCCTTGCAGGTGCTTAAGCTGAAGCCGGTCAGAATCTGGCCGATTTCCTGGTCCCGATACGGGCAGTCGCCGGTCACGATCAGCGTCGACAGACTGTGCACCACCAGCCACAGATTGCGGAAATAGAAATCTGCCTCTTCTTCGGTGATGTGATAGACGGTGATTAGCGTCGGGCGGACGAGCGCCTGCAAATGCCGCATGGCCTGCATGGCACTGAATTCCTGCGTCTGCGTCAGAAACAGAAGCCGGTAGAGCTCGGGCTCCTCCCGCGCGAAGCGGATGTACTGCGTGCCGACGCCGAGAAACGGAATTTTTTCCTGCAAACCGATTTTGGTATAGTCGTCGTACACGCGCACAGCGGCAGCATAGACCGCCTGCCGGATGCCGCCCATGGAGCCGAAGGCGGTGAAAATCGGCTGCGTGGACGTGCCGAGCTCGTCGGCGATTGTTTTGGCGGTCAGACCGTCCGCGCCCTTTGCCCGCACGACGCGCAGCACCGCCGCGACCATCTCTTCCTTCGTAAACTTGTTTTTCGGAGCCATTGCCCGCACCCTTTCTATCAAAAAAATAGATGATATGATATATATTAGATGATTTACATCGGAATTATACGAAACGCGGACGCACTTGTCAATGGGAAGTACAGCTGCATTTGCGACCTAAAAAAGCGCCGGAGGGGATACAGAACATCCTCTCCGGCGCTTGAGATTTTTTTAGATGACGCGGAAATCACAGGGGACGATGCGCTCCGGCGCATTGGGGTCTTTAAAAAAGTCCAGCAGCAGGTCGGACATTTCCGTCCCAATTTCGCGCAGCACCGGGCAGCCGGAATAGCAGTCGTAGCCTCCGGTGCCGCTGGCGCGGTAGCTGCTGAGGCAGGCGGTAAAAACATCTTCGTCCGCGACGGGCGCTCCGTTTACGCTGAGCTCTGTCACGCGGTGACCGACGGGTCTGGAGCAATCAAAGACATAGTGCACGCCCGCGTAGTAGTCATAGTTATAATGCTCGACTTTCGGCTTCAAAAAGGCGTCTGAGATGGCAAGCGAGCCGTCTTCGCCCTTTGTGAAGTATTCCGCGCTGCGCTCCATCGCCCGGCGCAGAACCGCGCCCGTGATTTGCATCACAGTGAGCGTATTCGTGTACGGGTACGCGTTCAGAATGTCTCTGCGCCGCACGGTCTGCGGAAGTCCCGCCGGGTCGTTTGCAAGACTTGTGACGGAAATCTGCGCGCCGCTCGCCAGAAGCTGCACGGTATTGAATAGATCAGCTAGCGGGTTTCCAGAGGCGGCCATATGCAGCGGGGTATCGATCGTCATCGGCTCCGGCAGGTGCCCCACGACCTCGTCGAGCCAGTCCTGCGCGCCGCGCTCCATGCCGGAAAATTCCGCCAGCCATTCCGGGCGGCAGGGGCCTCCCGCATGGATCGTCCGGCTGGAAAATTGCGCGCCGTCATCCGATACGGCGGCTTCCACCTTCAAAAATTCCTGCCCCTTGTCAGACGGCTGGACAACAAAGGTACCCTGCACCATCTGACCGGGCACGGACATATGCTGGTGTCCGGTCAGAAGAATATCGAAGCAAAGCTCCTGACAGATCCGATATGCGACATTCTCGCGCGTAGCCGAAAGCGTCCGGCCACTTGCAAGGTCTCGCTCAAAGCCGCCGTGATAGACGCAGACGGTCAGATCGGTTTTTCCTTTTAAGGCCGCGAGCGCACTGGCCGCCGCCGGAAGTGGGTCTTCGATCGTAATGCCGGACAGGTGCTCCGGCCGCTCCCAGATGTTCACGTAGTCGGTCACAATACCGACAATGCCGACGCGAAGCCCGTTTTCGAGCGTATATACCCGCGCGGGGAAGCGAGTGGAGTCATCGGCCCGGCGGACATTCTGGCAGACGCATCTGGCATGCAGCGCATCAAGATAGCTGTCCAGATATGCCATGCCGTAGTTGAAATCGTGGTTCCCGAGCGTCACGTAGTCGTAGCCGCAGCGGTTCATGATCTCGGCGAACTTCTCAGCGCTTCCGATCGTATCGTGGCAGTAGGCTCCAAACGACGAGCCTTGCAGCAGGTCCCCGCCGTCGATGATGAGCGTGTCGCCGTCCTTTTGGAACCGGCTGGCGCATTTGAAAAGGCCGAGATCTTTTTCTGTCTGGCTGCGGTAGTCGGTGGGGTAGATGTAGCTGTGAAGATCGGAGGTAAAGTAAATCGTCAGCTTTCGTTCCTGCATCGCCTTACCCCCGAGCCAGCTTGACGCGGATTTTTGCCGAGATCCACTCGATGATGAGCACCAGCACAATAAGCCCCAGCAAAATCGCGCCGACCTCATTCCAGCGGTACGAGCTCATGGCGAAAATCAAGGGCGCGCCGATGCCGCCGGCACCGACAAGACCGAGGACTGTCGCGTCGCGCAGGTTCATATCGAAGCGGTAGATGATCGTGGAGATGAAGTCCGCAGTCAGCTGCGGCAAAATGCCGTAGCGGATCTTCTGGAACGTCGTGCAGCCTGCCGCGTCGAGAGATTCCAGAATCCGCTTGTCGAGGTCCTCAATGCTCTCGATGAACATTTTGGACACCATGCCGATCGAGCACAGGGACATCGTGAGAAGTCCCGCAAATGGGCCGGGACCCGTGACGCGGATGAACATCAGGCCATAGACAAAGGCCGGGATCGTGCGGATGGCCGCAATGAGAACGCGTCCGATGAGAGCCACGGCCTTGGGGACCAGATTGCTGGCAGACAGGAACGACAGGGGAAGCGAAATGACCGCGCCGACGATCGTTCCCAAAAACGCGATGCAGAAGGTTTCCAGCAGAAGATACGGCACGCCGTCTGTGCCGAGGGTAAATAGAAGTTTTGCCGATGGGTGGAAAATGCCGGAGAGAATGTTCCCTGCGACCTCCAGGCCGTTTCCAGTGGGGTTGCTGACCTTGACGGCCGAGCCGGACCAGGCAAGCAGACACGCAACGCAGAACGCCGCCAGCAGCTGCCAGAGCCACGTTTTGGGTGCGGAGGCATAGGCCTTTTGAATTTTTTCGTTCATTGCCGTCCCCTCCCTACGTCAGGCGCTTGCGCAGCGCGTGGCTGACCGCTTCGATGATCATGACAGTGACAAACAGCACAATGAGGATCATGCCGAGGCTGTCATATTCGCGCCAGCCGATTTTTTCGTTCATGATAAGGCCAAGGCCGCCCGCGCCGACATAGCCGAGGATCGACGCGTAGCGCACGTTACCCTCGAGGCAGAACAGCGATACCGACAGATAGGTCGGCAGCACCTGCGGGAAAACCGCCGTGACAAACGCGCGGAGCTTCGTTGCGCCAAGCGCCTCCATCGCCTCGTACGGGCCCATGTCGACCGTTTCGATGATCTCAAAGAGCTGCTTTCCGACGTAGGCAAACGTGAAGACCGCGATGGCGCAGGTACCGGCCATGGTGCCAAGGCCAAAGATGTAGGTTGCAATCAGCGCGCAGACAAGCGTCGGAAGCGTCCGAACAAGACTCAAAAACAAACGCACGAGAAAGACCACAACGCGGTTCGTTACAATGTTGCTTGCCGCGGCGATGGCAAACGGAATGGCAAGCACCGCGCCAATAAAAGAGCCGAGGAAGGACATTTTGATCGTGTCCAGCAGCGGCTGCCAGATCTTTCCTAAATACGCGGTATTGGGCGGGAACATTGCCTTGAGAATGTCAAAGAATTTGCTGCCCTTTTTCACAAGGACCGAGAAGTTGAAGCCGGTGATCCGGACGGACACGGCCGTCAGAACCACAAGAATCAGAAGCACCAGCGGCGCGCGGCTGCGCTTTTCTTCGACGACGGTTCCATCGGAAAGCGTGTAGCGCCGGGGGCGGAAGATGCGGTCATACAGGCTCATACGGCAGCCTCCGATGCGATGTCCTCTCCGTAGATCGTATCCAGAACCGCCTGATCGACCTGCTTCGACGGTCCGTCGTAGACGATCTTACCGGCGCGGATGCCGATGATGCGGTCGGCGTACTCGAGCGCCAGCTCCACGTGGTGGATGTTGAGCAGGATCGAAATGCCAAGCTCCTGATTGATGTGTACAAAGTCTTCCATGACCTGTTTGGCCGTCACGGGATCGAGCGCGGCGACGGGCTCGTCTGCCAGAATGATGTGCGGATCCTGCGTCAGGGTGCGCGCCAGCGCGACGCGCTGCTGCTGGCCGCCGGAGAGTTGGTCAGCGCGCATATAGGCCTTGTCCAGAATGCCGACCTTGTCAAGGGACTCGAGCGCCCGGATTTTATCCTCTTTGCGGAACGCACCCAGAAGCACGCGCCAGAACGGCATGTCCGGCACGCAGGCAGAAAGCACGTTTTTGATGACGCTCGTGCGTGTGACGAGATTAAACGACTGAAACACCATGCCGATCCCGCGCCGGAACTTGCGAAGGGGTTTGCCGGAAAGCCCGGTCACGTCGGTACCGTTTACGGTAAGGCTCCCGGAGGTGATCTGGTGCATCCGGTTCACAGCGCGCAGGAGCGTTGATTTTCCCGCGCCGGAGCGGCCGATGATCGCGACAAACTCGCCGTCTTCAATGCGCAGGCTCACGTCGTCGAGGCCGACCGTGCCGTTGGGATATACTTTGGATACGTGGTCAAATATGATCATAAAGCGTCCTCATTTCCGGGGTGCAGCGGAAGCCCGGCAGCGCGGACGATACCTGCTGACAGGTTTCGGCTGGACCCCTGATGATAAAAAGCGCGGGGAAGACCGCACAGCGGAAGGTATCTGCCGTGCAAGTCCTCCCCGCGTGGGAAAGTTCCGTTAGTTCGCTGCGGTCAGCTCCTGAATGAGCTTCTGCGCGGCGCGCTCGTTGTCATAGTCGGAGGCCTGCGCCTTCTGATAGCCGTTGTGGCTGTAGATGGCGATGACGGCCTTGCCTTCTTCGGTGTTGCCGATGTTGATGAAAGCGTCCTGAAGAGCGGCAATCAGGTCAGCGTCCATGATCTCGGAGTTCTTGCTGACGGAGATGGTGTCGTTGTAGATCGGGGCGGTCACGCCGATGACGTTCGTCTCTTCCCAGATGGAGCCTTCACGGCCAAACTCGGAGTTCCAGCGCTCGGCATAGTCACGGCGCGCGTCGGCATAGGTCACGAGAACGTCAACCTGACCGGAGGCCAGACGGGCGAACGCGCTCGCGTAGGAGTCAGACTGAACGGCGCTGCTGAGGTCGGAAATGCCCTTGCCGTAGCGGTCCTGGAGCCACAGAGCGGGGTAGATGTAACCGGCCGGGGAGGACGTGCCCATGACGCTCCAGTTGGCGCTGTTGAGGTCGTCCCACGTCAGCTCTTCACCGGCGTTGACCTTAGCGGCCAGCTCCTGACCCTTTTCAGACGGGCCAGCGATGAACAGCGCGCGATAGGAGACAGCCTGCTTATCGGAAGCCTCAGTGGGCTGACCGTCGTTCCAGTCCTTGGCGTCGTCGGAGTCCTTGCTGAGGCCGTCGCGGGTCGCGGTCAGGATGACCTCCGCGCCGTCGTCATACAGGACGTACGTGCCGCCGGGAATGAGGCCAACGTCGATCGTACCGGCCTCGAGGCCTTCGCCGACTGCCTCATAGGTGGTGCCGACGGTGATCTCGACTTCGCCGACGTCATAGCCTTCTTTGGCGAGCTCCGTCTTCAGAAGCTCCTTGAGGGGCTCGGTCGCGGTGATGATCTCCTGCGGCTCGCGGGAGGGAACGAAGGCGACCTTCAGGGTTTCGATGGACTTTGCGGCCGGTTCCTCGGTTTCGGTGGACGCGGCGGCGGGTTCTTCGGTTTGTGTGGTCTCGGCAGGAGCAGTGGTTTCCGCACTGCTGTCAGCTGGTTCGGTGGTGCTGCTTGCGGCGCAGCCGGCCAGAATGCCGAGCAGCATGACAAGCGCAAGCAGAAGTGCAAGACTCTTCTTCATTGATTGATCCTCCATATATTCATTGCTCTGCTTCGCAGCGGTTTCCGGGCGGAAGCGCCGGAGCAGGTTTCGCGGCGAATTCCGGTTCTTTCTGCCGCAGCTTGATTATAGCACATCCCTTGAAGAAAAAAATTTCCGCTTTCGTAAAAAAAGTATTTATTGCGTCTGGGAGAAGAATCTGGCCATCAGCTCTTCAAAGATCAGGATGATATGCCCGAAAAACGGATTCGGAAGACTGCCCGCCAGCGTCTGCTTCGCTCCGTCGACGACAAAGACAAGATCGGAGAGCTGCGCGAGCGTGGAGTCGCTCCGGCGCGTGAAGGAGATGATCTTCTGCCCGTGCTGCTTCGCATGCCGTACGTCGTTTAAAACCGGCTCCGTTTCGCCGCTCTGGCTGACGGCAAACATGATGTCGCGCTCGTCCGCGTCCGCGCTCTTCTGCGCCTCCTGAAAGATCATGTAGTCGTAAAAATGGACGTTGCTGAAGGCCATGAAGCCGCAGATGGACATGCGCTGGACGATATACGTGCCGACGATGTTGGAAAAACCCTCGCCGGTTGTAAAGATTTTGCCCTTCCGGCGTGCGCGCAGCAGCTCGCAGAAGCGGCTGACAAGCTCGTCTGAGTAATTGTCGACGAAGCTTCCGAGCGTGTCCTCCGTCCGTTTGTCCGTGCCGGTCAGCTGACGGCTGAGGTGGTAATAGAGCTCACTGTAGCCGTCGAAGCCGAGGCGCTTGCACATTTTGATGATGCTTGCCGTGGAGAGATAGTTCTCGGCGGCGATCTGCTGGATGCCCGCGCGCTTTTCGCCGCGCTCAATATGCGCGGTGATGCTGGTGATCACCTTGCGTTCGTCCTCGGAAAGTAAATTTGTCAGCAGAAAATAATTGTCTCCCATACACAGTCCCCCATCCATCCGTATGTTCCACTCTAACTTCATACATTATAGGACAAGCCCTTCATATGTCAAGGGAGCCTCCGTCCGCGCCGGGGAAAGCGGATGCTGGCTGTAAGGTATCCCGGACTGGTATTTAAAAAATTTACCTGGCGCGACGGGACCTTACACAGCGCCGCCATATTCAAGCTTGCGCAGAACGGAATTTTGTAGTAAAATACAAACTGACAAAATGCGCTTGAGGCGTTACTTGTTTGCAAGAAAAAACAAAAATCAACGGAAATAAAGGAAGGTGCGTTTCTTTGACAGAGGAAATGAAGCTTGCATTGAAAAAGAAAGCCTGCCAGGTCCGTATGGGCGTGATCGAGTCCACCCATGGAGCCAAGGCCGGCCATCCCGGCGGAAGCCTGTCCGCTGCGGACCTGTTTGCTTACCTGTATAACCGGGAACTGCGGATCGACCCGAAGAACCCCAAGGATCCGAAGCGCGACCGCTTTGTCCTCTCCAAGGGCCATACCGCGCCGGGCCTTTATGCCGCGCTTGCATATCGCGGATTTTTCCCGGTCGAGGATCTGCCCACGCTGCGGCACCTTGACAGCTACCTGCAGGGCCACCCCAACATGAAC
>CALCJW010000075.1:0-14007 GCA_937967235.1 uncultured Clostridia bacterium | reverse complement strand
CAACATCGGGCAGATTCCCAATCTGGAAAAGCTGGTGGCCACCATCCGCAGCCGCGAGATCTCCGCCTGCCTTGTCTTGCAGGCACAGAGCCAGCTCAAGGCGCTCTACAAGGACAACTGCGACACCATCATCGGCAACTGCGACAGCTCCGTGTTCCTCGGCGGCAAGGAGCCGACCACATTAAAGGAGCTGTCCGCCGCACTGGGCAAGGAAACCATTGACACCTTCAACACCGGCGAAAGCCGCGGCAGAGAGGTTTCCCACAGCCTGAACTATCAGAAGCTGGGCAAGGAGCTGATGAGTCAGGATGAGCTTGCCGTTCTTAATGGCGGCAAGTGTATCTTGCAGCTTCGCGGCGTCAGGCCGTTTCTATCCGACAAATACGACATCACAAAACACCCCAACTACCGATACCTCTCCGACGCGGACCCGAAAAACGCCTTTGACATTGAAAAATTCCTCTCCACAAAGCTCAAGCTGAAGCCGGAGGAGGAATTTGAGGTCTTTGACGCGGGCGCGGCCGCAGGTTCAGAATCCGCCTGAACGGGCGGATTTTTATATATACATCAGACACCCATTCCGTAAAGGAGGACGCCGACAATGCAAGAGATACAGGCGAAACGCAAAGTCGGAGGAAAGCACAACCGAAAATTTGAAAGGAGAAGCCGGAATCGACAGCCGCACAGCGCGGCCAGCTTATTCCGGCTTTGCGGTTTCCACTACAAAAACCAAAAAGAAACGATTCCGGCACATAAACTATGGATTTCTTCAATAGCGCAGTCGATGTGTTGCAGACCCTCGTCATTGCCCTCGGAGCCGGTCTTGGCATCTGGGGCGTGATCAACCTGCTGGAAGGTTACGGAAATGATAATCCAGGTGCAAAATCGCAAGGGATGAAACAGCTCATGGCGGGCGGCGGTGTGGCGCTCATCGGTATGATCCTCGTGCCGCTGCTCAAGGGGCTGTTCGGTTAATCCCGTCCATGCCGCAATGTAAAACCCTTCGCCCCTGCCCGCCTGACGCGGGCGGGGGCGGGAAAGGAGGGCTGACCCATTGGATTTGATATGGGAAAAATTCACCGAATGGCTCAAGGAACTGCTGGTCGGGGGCATCATGGACAACCTCACCGGCCTCTTTGATAACGTCAACGCCAAGGTCGCGGAGGCGGCGGGACACATCGGCAGCACCCCGCAGGCGTGGAACGCCAATATTTACAGCATGATACGCTCCCTCTCGGACAACCTGATCCTGCCCATCGCCGGCGTGATCCTCGCCTTTGTGATGACACTGGAGCTGATACAGCTTATCGCGGACCGCAATAACCTCCACGACATCGACACATGGGTATTCTTTAAGTGGGTATTCAAGACAGCGGCAGCCGTCCTCATTGTGTCCAACACATGGAATATCGTCATGGGCGTGTTTGAGGCGGCGCAGAGCGTGGTAAACAGCGCCTCCGGCCTTATCGTGGGCAACACCTCCATCAACCTTGCCGACCATATCGCGGACCTTGAGGCGAGGCTGCTGGAGATGAACGTGTGGACGCTTTTGGGGCTGTGGCTGCAATCCTTCGTGGTGGGCTTTTCCATGTGGGGGCTGACCATCTGCATTTTCATCATCATCTACGGCAGAATGATCGAGATTTACCTCGTCACCAGCATCGCGCCCATCCCCATGGCCACCATGATGGGCAAGGAATGGGGCGGCATGGGGCAGAATTATCTCCGCTCCCTGTTGGCTTTGGCGTTTCAGGGCTTTCTCATCATCATCTGCATCGCCATCTATGCGGTGCTGGTACAGAATATGCTCATCGACGACAACATTTCCACGGCCATCTGGCTGTGCATGGGCTACACGGTGCTGCTCTGCTTCACCCTGTTCAAAACCAGCAGTCTCGCAAAGTCAATTTTCAACAGTCATTGACGGAGGTACATCATTATTATGGCATACGTTCCCGTACCCAAAGACCTGAACGCGGTCAAGACCAAGGTGCTGCTGAACCTGACGAAGCGCCAGCTCATCTGCTTTGGCGCTGGTGCGGCGCTGGGCGTTCCGCTGTTCTTCCTGCTCAAAGCCCATACCGGCGTCAGCACGGCGGCGATCTGCATGATCCTGCTCATGCTGCCCTTTTTCCTGCTGGCCATGTATGAGAAGAACGGACAGCCCCTTGAAAAGATCGTCCGCAACATCGTGCAGGTCTGCTTCCTGCGCCCCAAGCAGCGCCCCTACGCAACCAATAATTTCTACGCCGTTCTGGAACGGCAGGACAATTTAGACCGGGAGGTGTATCGCATTGTCCACCCGCACAAAACTCACCCGCGCCGAACGCAGGCAGATCGAGGCCGCCATCGCAAGAGCGAAGCGGCAGGATAAGAAACAGAAGTCCGCACAGGACAGCATCCCGTTTCAGCGGATGTTCCCCGACGGCATCTGCCGCGTGACGGACAGCTACTACACGAAAACCGTCCAGTTTCAGGACATCAACTATCAGCTCAACCAGAACGAGGACAAGACCGCCATCTTTGACGGCTGGTGCGACTTCCTCAACTACTTTGACAGCTCCGTGCGCTTTCAGCTCTCCTTTGTGAATATGTCCGCCAACAAGGACAATTACGCAAGGTACATCACCATCTCGCCGCAGGGCGACGATTTCGACAGCATCCGTCTGGAATACACCCAGATGCTCCAGAACCAGCTTGCCCGCGGCAACAACGGTCTCATCAAGACCAAGTACCTGACCTTCGGCGTGGAGGCGGATGGGCTGAAAGCGGCAAAGCCTCGCTTAGAGCGCATCGAAACGGACATCCTCAACAACTTCAAGCGCCTCGGCGTAGCAGCGGAACCGATGAACGGCATGGAGCGGCTGCGGCTGCTGCACGGGATGCTGCACATGGACGAGCAGGAGCCGTTCCGCTTCTCGTGGGACTGGCTGGCACCCTCCGGGCTTTCGGTCAAGGACTTCATCGCCCCCAGCTCCTTTGAGTTCCGCACGGGGCGCTCCTTCGGCGTCGGCAGGCGCATCGGCTGCGCCAGTTTCTTGCAGATTTTAGCCCCCGAACTGAACGACCGGATGCTGGCGGACTTCCTCGACATGGAAAGCTCCCTCATCGTCAGTATGCACGTCCAGTCCGTGGATCAGGTCAAGGCCATCAAGACCATCAAGCGCAAGATCACCGATTTGCAGAAAATGACCATTGAGGAGCAGAAAAAGGCCGTCCGCGCCGGATACGACATGGACATCATCCCCTCGGACCTTGCCACCTACGGCACGGAGGCGAAGAAGCTGCTGCAAGACCTGCAAAGCCGCAACGAGAGAATGTTCCTGCTGACCTTCATTGTGGTCAACACCGCAGGCAGCCGCCAGCAGCTTGACAACAACGTATTTCAGGCGGCCAGCATCGCCCAGAAGTACAACTGCCAGCTTACCCGCCTTGATTTCCGTCAGGAAGAGGGGCTGATGAGCAGCCTCCCGCTGGGGCTGAACCAGATCGAGATACAGCGGGGCTTGACCACATCAAGCGTCGCTATTTTTATCCCCTTTACCACGCAGGAGCTGTTTCAGGACGGCAAGGAAGCTCTGTACTGCGGGCTGAACGCCCTTTCCAACAACCTCATCATGGTAGATCGCAAGCGTCTCAAGAACCCCAACGGCCTCATCCTTGGTACACCCGGCAGCGGCAAATCCTTTGCGGCGAAGCGGGAGATCGCCAACGTGTTCCTCGTCACCGACGATGACATCATCATCTGCGACCCCGAAGCCGAATACGGACCGCTGGTGGAGCGCCTGCACGGACAGGTCATTAAAATCTCCCCCACAAGCCCGCATTACATCAACCCTATGGACCTGAATCTCAACTATTCGGACGATGAAAATCCGCTGAGCCTGAAATCCGACTTCATCCTCTCCCTCTGCGAGCTGATCGTGGGAGGCAAGGACGGCCTCATGCCGGTGGAAAAGACCATCATCGACCGCTGTGTGCGCATGGTGTACCGGGATTATCTCAGCGACCCTGTGCCGGAGAATATGCCGATTCTGGAGGACTTGTATAACGAGCTGCGGCGGCAGGAGGAAAAGGAGGCGCAGTACATCGCCACGGCTTTGGAAATCTACGTTTCCGGCTCCCTCAACGTGTTCAACCACCGCACCAACATCAACATTGAAAACCGCATCGTCAGCTTCGACATCAAGGAGCTTGGCAAGCAGCTCAAGAAGATCGGGATGCTCATCGTGCAGGACGCCGTGTGGAATCGAGTGACCGTCAACCGGGAAGCCCACAAATCCACTCGCTACTACATTGACGAAATGCACCTTTTGCTGCGCGAGGAGCAGACGGCGGCCTACACCGTGGAAATCTGGAAGCGCTTCCGCAAGTGGGGCGGTATTCCCACCGGCATCACCCAGAATGTCAAGGACCTTCTATCCTCCCGCGAGGTGGAGAACATCTTTGAGAACAGCGATTTCATCCTCATGCTCAATCAGGCCAGCGGCGACCGGCAGATTCTCGCCAAACAGCTCAATATCTCCCCGCATCAGCTCTCGTATGTCACCCACAGCGGTGAAGGCGAAGGGCTGCTTTTTTACGGCAACGTCATTCTTCCCTTTGTAGACCGTTTCCCCCGCGGGGAACTCTATGACCTGCTGACCACCAAGCCGCAGGAGCAGACTGCATAACAAAACAAGAAAGGAATTGCACGATGGAAAACAAACTGATGATTTTTGAAAACGACGCCTTTGGAAAGGTGCGAACGCTGAACCTCAACGGCGAGCCGTGGTTCGTAGCGGCGGATGTGTGCAAAGCGCTGGAACTGGGGAATCCGAGCATGACGGTTGAGCGTCTGGATGATGATGAAAAGGGTATCAGCACTATTGATACCCTTGGTGGGAAACAGCGCATGGCAATCATCAACGAACCCGGGCTGTATTCGCTGGTGATCACCTCCCGCAAGCCGGAGGCAAAGGCGTTCAAGCGCTGGATCACCCATGAGGTCATTCCTGCCATCCGCAAGCACGGCGCGTACATGACGAAATCCGTGTTGGAGCAGGTGCTGGAAAACCCGGAGCTGGTGCTGCTCATGGCGCAGCGGATGCTGGAGGAACAGCGGAAGAACGAGCTGCTTCAGCAGGAGCTGCGGCTGGCAAAGCCCAAGGCGGACTTCTACGATGCGTTCATCCACCCGGAGTGCTGCACCAATCTCCGCGCCACCGCAAAGGAGCTGAAGGTGCCGGAGAAAATGTTCACCGCGTTCCTCATCCGCAAGCGCTATCTCTACCGCGCGCCCTCCGGTACGCTGCTGCCCTATGCCAAGCCCGCCAGCGACGGCCTGTTCTTCGTAAAGGACTATATCGCCGTCAACGGGCATCAGGGGGTATATACCCTTGTCACGCCCAAGGGCAAGACCCTGTTCCTCTCCATGCTGGACGAGATCGTCTGACCTGATTCTACTATAAATAATGTAAAGGAGAGCATCACAATGGAAAAAGAAAATCTGTACCTGATCCACGGCGAGGACTATCTGCGCCACATCGAGGAAAAGCTGGAGCTGCTGTGGATGGCGACCATCCTCATGCACTACATCAAAAACGGAGCCGAGAAGGACAGCTATCTGGACCTGGTACGCAGATCCACCCTCGACTTTGACGAGCGCTGCGAGGAGATGTTCAGTTCTTGGGGCATGGCGCTCAATTACCTCAAGTCCCGTGACCTTGCGGACCTGTCCGACCTCATCGAAAACGACCTGATTGAGCCGGAATACGCCGGTTATGTCCCTGCGGAAAATCCCTGCTGCCCCGGCGAACGCTGCTGCGAGTATGCCGAGCGCATGGAGCGCGAATACACCGCAGAGCGTGAGGCGGACGAGGACAATGAGGACGCCGACGTATTTGAGTATGACGGAGAACCGGCCATATCTGAGCTGACCGGCGTGTGCAGGGACATCCTCACGGCTGTCGAGGGGCTTACCTCGCTTCTAAGGGATGAGTTCGACTATGCAGGCTGACCGCATTTACTGCGGCGACGCCCTGACCGTGCTGAAAACCCTGCCGGACAATTCCGTGAACTGCTGCATCACCTCGCCGCCGTACTACGCCCTGCGGGATTACGGCGTGGACGGGCAGATCGGACGGGAGGAAATCCCGGCGCTGTATGTGGAGCGCCTGACTTCCATTTTCCGGGAGGTCAGGCGCGTTCTCACGCCGGACGGAACACTCTGGCTCAATATCGCGGACACCTATGCCGGAAAGGGCAATCAGGGCGAAGCCCTCGACCCCAAGTACCCCAACGGCAGGACCGGTCAGGCGGTCGCCCTCAACGGCAAGGTGGAGGGCTGCAAGGCAAAGGACATGATCGGCATCCCGTGGCTGCTGGCGTTCGCGCTGCGCGCAGACGGCTGGTATCTGCGCTCGGACATCATCTGGATGAAAGCGAACCCCATGCCGGAAAGCACCAAGGACAGGCCAAGCCGCTGCTATGAGCATATTTTCCTGCTGTCCAAGTCCCGCCGCTACTATTATGATGCCGCCGCCATCGCGGAGCCGGTTGCGGCCTCCACTCCTGCGCGGATGAAGCGCGGATTTGGTGCAGGCAACAAATATTCCGCGGATATTCCCGGTCAGAAGCACCAACACCTCAACGACCACCGCCCGAACGGGTACGCCGATGAGGACATCCCGCAGCTTCGCAACAAGCGGGACGTGTGGCAAATCAACACCGTGCCGTACCGGGGCGGGCATTTCGCCGCTTTCCCGCCAAAGCTGGCGGAAACCTGTCTGCTGGCAGGCTGCCCGCCCGGAGGCGTGGTGCTGGATCCCTTCCTCGGCTCCGGCACTACGGCGGCGGTGGCAAGGCAGCTCGGACGGCACTACATCGGCATTGAGCTGAACCCGGAATACTGTACGCTGGCAGAGAAACGGATCGGAGGTGTTGCGGTATGAACGCCTACACCCGGCAGGATTTGAGCGTCATGCAGGCGTGGCCGCTGGAGCGGAAAATTCGCGTGACGCAGGCGAAGATCATTGAATGGTATCACCACTACGGCGGCAAGGTCGCCGTTTCCTTTTCGGGCGGCAAGGACAGCACCGTGCTGCTGGATCTTGCGCGGCGGGCGTTCCCCGACATTCCCGCCGTATTTGTGGACACGGGGCTGGAATACCCGGAGATACGGGAGTTTGTGAAAACCGTACCCAATGTAACGTGGCTGCGCCCGGAGATGCCCTTTTCCAAGGTCATATCGGAATACGGCTATCCCGTCGTTTCCAAGGACGTGGCACGGCGCGTTCGCTATGCAAAGCGTGGCAGCCCGTGGGCGCTGTGCCATCTGAACGGATTAAACCGTGACGGTACGCCCTCAAAATACAATGAACGATACATGAAATGGCGTATCCTGCTGGATGCGCCGTTTTTCGTTTCCGACGCCTGCTGCGCCGTGATGAAGGAGCGGCCCCTGCACAGATATAACCGGGAAACCGGTAGAAAGCAGATCATTGCGACCATGGCCTGTGAGAGCGCACGCCGCCAGAGCGTCTATCTCAAAATCGGATGCAACGCCTATCACAAGCGGGACCCCACCTCTCAGCCCATGTCCTTCTGGACGGAGCAGGACGTATTGACCCATCTCAGAATGACCGGCATCCCGTATGCCTCCGTCTACGGTGAGATCGTGGAGGAAAACGGCAGGCTGACCACCACCGGCGCGAAGCGCACCGGCTGTATGTTCTGTATGTTCGGCGTTCATCTGGAAAAGGAGCCGAACCGCTTTCAGCGCATGGCGCTGACACATCCCAAGCAGTACGATTTCTGTATCCATAAATTGGGCTGCGGCAGCGTGCTGGATTTCCTTCATGTGCCGTATGCCTCGAACGGAGGTGAATCCCCATGAGTAAACGCTCGCCCCGGCTGCTGTTTACCGACGAGGAGCTGGCAGCGCCGGAACTGAAAAAGGCCATCCGAAAAGCGGACAAGCGCATGAAGAAGCTGGAAAAGGCCGAGGCGAAGATACCCAAGAAAACCGTAAAGAAAAAGCAGCGCGTCGTTGACCCGAAAACCGGCGCGGTCACAACGCGCCTTTCCTTTGAGGAGGTGGACAAGAAGCGACCGCCCTCCAAGCTCACCCACGCCCTGCGAGACGCGCCCGGTGCGGCGGCGCTGTCCGCCGTCCACAGGGAGATTCGGGAGCATGAGCAGGACAATGTGGGGGTGGAGAGCGCCCACGGCGTGGAGCAGGCGGCGGAGCGCGCCGTGCGACTTGCCCAGCACGCCCACCGCTCCCACAAGGAGAAGCCCTACCGCCGCGCAGACCGCGCCGAGGCCAAGGCAGACCGCGCCAACCTCCGTGCGCTGGACAAAACGGCACAGCACCACGACCCGCAGTTTTCCAGCAATCCCTACTCCCGCTGGCAGCAGAAGCAGGCCATCAAGCGGGAGTACGCCGCCGCCAAAGCCGGAAAAAGCGCCGGGAATACGGTCAAAGCCTCCGAAGCCACGGCAAAGGCGGCGCGGAAAGCCACAGAGAACACAAAGAAAGCCAGCGAGTTCATCGCCCGTCACAAAAAGGGCTTTCTTATTGTAGGCGGCATCGCGGCAATAATCGTCCTCATCCTCTGCACCGTTTCCTCCTGCTCCCTGCTGATTCAGGGCGGGGCAACCGGCATCAACGTATCCACCTACCCCAGCGAGGACGCGGATATGCTGGCGGCAGAGGCGCAGTATTGCGCCATGGAAGCGGAATTGCAGCAGTATCTCGATACCTACGAAAGCACCCACGACTACGACGAGTACCACTTCGAGCTGGACGACATCGAGCATGACCCCTATGTGCTGATCTCCGCCATCACCGCCCTGAAAGGCAAGGAGTGGACAATCTCCGAGGTCGGCGGCATCTTGGAGATGCTGTTTGAAAAGCAGTACATCCTAACGGAAACCGTCACCACGGAAACGAGATACCGCACGGAAACCCGAACCGGCTACTATACAGATGCGGAGGGCAATCTGCACAGCTATGAATACACCGTGCAGGTGCCGTACACCTATTACATCTGCACCGTAAAGCTGGAAAACTTTAACCTCTCCCATGTGCCGGTCTATATCATGTCGCAGGATCAGCTCTCCCTTTACGCCATGTATATGGCTACTCTGGGCAACCGCCCGGATCTGTTCGGCAGCTCGGAGTACATCGGGAAATACTACACCGCCGACTATGAGAAGTACGAGATACCCCCGGAAGCGCTGGAGGACGCGCAGTTCGCCGCCATCATCAAGGAGGCGGAGAAGTATCTCGGCTACCCCTACATCTGGGGCGGCAGCACGCCCGCCACCTCTTTCGACTGCTCCGGCTTTGTCAGCTATGTCTACAATAACTGCGGCGTGGGCTGGAGCTTCGGCAGGCTGGGCGCGGAGGGACTGCGCCAGCTCTGTACGCGGGTGTCCGCCGCCAATGTCCGACCGGGCGATCTGGTGTTCTTCCAAGGCACCTATGACACCACCGGCGCGTCCCATGTGGGTATCTATGTGGGCAACAATATGATGCTCCACTGCGGCGACCCCATCCAGTACACAAGCCTCAATTCAAGCTATTGGCAATCCCACTTCCTTGCTTACGGGCGCGTACCTGCGCCCTGATCTCACTGAAAGGAGCAAAAAATGAACCCTAAGATTACAAAGCTCAAGGCTGAACGGGCGAAAAACGATGAAAAGATCGCTGCCCTCCGCTCCCGCAACCGGGAGCTTGACGAGAGCATCGTCGAGCTGGAGAATACCGACATCATCGGCCTTGCCCGCGCCACCGGCATGAGCATGGAGGAGCTGGCACAGTTCCTCACACAGCTCAAAAGGGGCGGTGCGCCCTTTATCACACCCAATACCAAGGAGGATACGGAATATGCGCATGAAGAATAAGTTCAAAGGCCGCAGGCTGCTGCGCAGCGCCGCCGCGATGATTTGCCTTGCGATGATGTTTTTCACCATGTCCGGCATGGCCATGGCGACGGATATGGAGGACGCCCCGGCAGGCGGCGCGCCGGAAAGCACGCCGGAGATCGTGGAGGCCGAGCTTCCCGTCACGCCCGAAGAAACGCCGGACACACAGGAACCGGCTCTCGCGCCGCCTGAAACGACGGAAACGCCGCAGCCGGAGGCGGAATACGCGCTGGACGCAGATATTCCGACAGGCTGGCACAATGCACCGGTAACAATCACCGTCCGTGTCGTGGATAAGAAAGGCACCGGCTGGAACAAGGCGGAGGCAGCACTGGGCGAAAACGCGCAGAGAACTGACCTGACGGAGCAGCTTGCCCACGACGGCCGCGCCCGCTACACGGTGCCGGACAACGGTACCGTGTTTATCTTTATCACTGACCCCTACGGCACGGAGCATAAAAAGGAGCTGACCGTATCCTGTATGGACTTTGAAGCGCCCCGGCTGCGGGCGGGCGTCAACGGTACGCTGCTGCGTGTGGAGGCCGCCGACGCACTCTCCGGCATAGCCGGGGTCTATGTGAACGATGAGCTTTATACCACCCTGCAAAACGGCGAGTTCAGCGTCCGCATTGACAAAAACACGCGGGATTCCCACTTTTACATCATGGGCGTGGACAATGCAGGCAACCGCACGGGCTATCTGGTGATCGCCAACCCCTTCTATGAAAAGGAAACGCCTGCGCCCAGCCCCACGCCGGAGCAGCACAGCACCCATTGTCCCGCAGACTGCGATTGCAGGAAGCAGCTCTCCGGCAATACCGGCAGCAGCGGCAATACCGGCAGCAACGGCAGCAATACCGGTGCAGGAAAGCCCTCCAACACCTCCGGCAGCACGGGAAAGACCGCTGCGGCACAGACGCCCGCCGCCGAGCCGGCAAAAGCACAGGAACCCAGCGATACCGCCGCGCCTGTCGCCATTGAGAAAGGGATGGGCTTTTCCCAAAACGGCAGCGCCGTCACCCGCGACCTGCTCTATGACAAGCACACCAACAAGCAGTTCATCGCGGTGGAAACCCGCAACGGCCATACCCTCTATCTGGTGATTGACTACGATAAGCCGCTGGACGAGGACGGAGATCAGTATGAAACCTACTTTTTGAACCTTGTGGACGAAAGCGACCTGCTTGCACTCATCGACGAGGATTCCGCCCCCGTCTGCTCCTGCAAGGACAAGTGCGAGGCAGGTGCGGTCAACACCGCCTGCGAGGTGTGCAGGGCCAACATGACCGAGTGCGCGGGCAAGGCGGCGGAGCCGAAAAAGGAGCCGGAGACAACGCCGGAGCCTGATCCTGAGCCGGAAAAGAAAAGCGGCGGCAGCGGCCTGCTGGTCGTGGCGCTGCTGCTCCTGATGGCGGGCGGCGGCGCGCTGTACTGGTTTAAGCTGCGTAAGCCGAAGCCCCAGACAAAAGGCCCCGCCGATCTGGACGATTACGACTACGGCGATGATGAGGACGAGGAATACGAAAACGAGGACGATGCGGACGAGCCGGAGGAAACGGAGGACGCGGATGCATGACCCTGTTCACCAAAAACCCGCTGGAGCGGCTGATGATGCAGCGCCCCTATCCGGGAAAAGAGGGAACGCCGCGCACCCCCGCCCCGGAGGGGCATTTCTGCTGCGGCTGTTCCCGCTACGGCACCGTCTGCCTCCGTCCCTGCTACCGTGACACCGACCTGCGGGAGAAGCTGCGGGCAAAAGCGCCGGAGCGTTAGGACCCCGACACTTGCCGTCTTCTCCCGCCGATGCACAATGTACCTATGAGAGACCAGATGCAGTGAAAAAGGATGTGATACGGATGCTGAGCTTTGAACGGGTGCTGGAGGCATTCAGGGAGCACCTTACAGAAGATACCGGCGTGGAGGTGGTGCCGACCCGGCACGGCTATACCTACCTCACATGGGATGACAGGCGTGAAAATTGGGACACCGCTGAGATTTGCCTCACGCCGGAGGCGCTGCTGGACAGGCTGACCGGCGCGGTGGAAAGCTATGAACAGTGCCGCCTTTTGGATGGAACACGGGACCCAACCGACGCCGAGCGCAAAGCCTTTGCCGAGGCTGCCGAGCGATACCGGAAGCGGTGCCTTGAACGGCCCTGACCCATATACGATTAGAAAAACAGACACGAAAAGCAGTCCTTCGGGGCTGCTTTTTGCTATGCAGAAAAGGAGAAAAAAGAATATGACACACCATAAATTAGTGATTGCGGAAAAGCCCTCCGTCGCCCAGTCCATCGCCGCCGTGTTGGGCGCGACCAAACGCAACGACGGCTATCTTTCGGGAGGCGGCTACCTTGTAAGCTGGTGCTTCGGGCATCTGGCGGAGCTGGCGGGCGCGGATGTGTACGATGAAAAGTACGCCAAGTGGCGCTATGACGATCTGCCCATCCTGCCCGCAAACTGGCGCTTCACGCTGAAAGCGGACAAAGCCAAACAGTTCGAGCTGCTGCGGGACCTCATGCGCCGGGAGGACGTATCCGAGGTCATCAACGCCTGCGACGCAGGGCGCGAGGGGGAGCTTATCTTCCGCACCGTCTACTACATGGCGGGCTGCACGAAAACCATGAAGCGGCTTTGGATCTCCTCCATGGAGGACGAGGCCATCCGAAAGGGCTTTGCGGACCTTCGTCCAGGACGGGATTACGACGGGCTGCATCAGTCCGCCCTCTGCCGCGCCCGCGCGGACTGGCTGGTGGGCATCAACGCCACGCGCCTGTTTTCCGTCCTCTACCACCGTACCCTGAATGTTGGGCGCGTCATGACGCCCACGCTGGCGCTCATCGTCCAGCGGGAGGCGGAGATCGGGGCGTTCCGCCCGGAAGCCTTTTACACGGTAAATCTTCGCTGCGGCGATTTTGCCGCCGTGTCCGAAAAGTTCAAAGAGAAAGCGGAGGCGGACGCCCTCGCCGCCGCCTGCGCCGGTCAGCCGGTAACGGTCAGGACGGTGAAGCGCACGGAGAAAACGGAGAAAGCGCCGCTGCTCTACGACCTGACCGCGCTCCAACGGGATGCCAACCGCACGTTGGGCTATACCGCACAGCAGACGCTTGACTACCTGCAAGCCCTCTATGAAAAGAAGCTCTGCACCTATCCCCGCACGGACAGCCGCTTCCTCACTGATGATCTGGAACCCTCTGTGCCGGAGCTTGTGTCCGTTGCTGCCGCCATCTGCGAAACCACCGCGCCGGAGGGCGTGAACGCAAGGCAGGTCTGCGACAGCCGCAAGGTCAGCGACCACCATGCCATTCTCCCCACCGCCAGCGCGGGCAAGGCGGATACCTCCGTCCTGCCGCTGGGCGAGCGCGAGATTTTGCGCCTTGTGGCGGGGCAGCTTCTCCGCGCGGCCAGCGACGCCCACCGCTATGCGGAAACCGCCGTTACGCTGGAGTGCGGCGGCGCTGTATTCACCGTCAAGGGCAGAACCACCCTCACACCCGGCTGGAAGCAGTATCTCGCGCAGGAAAAGCAGGCCGCCGCGCTGCCGGAGCTGTCGGAGGGGCAGGTGTTGGAGTGCGCCGAAGCTGCCGTAAAGGAGGGCAAGACCACACCGCCCAAGCATTATACGGATGTTATATGCTATGAAAGGGGGATAAGAAATCGCCCATAGAAAGGAGAATTGACCCATGAAAACAAAGCAAACAGGAAGCGGAAAAATCACAGCCCTTTATGAGAGGTTGAGCCGCGACGACGAACTGACAGGCGACAGCAATTCGATTATCAATCAAAAGAAGCTGCTTGAAGATTATGCAAAATCGCATGGCTTTACTAACTGCGTCCACTTTACCGACGATGGGTGGTCTGGGGCTAATTTTGACCGTCCGAATTGGAAGCGCATGATTGAAAGCATTGAAAGCGGCGAGGTTTCCCATGTCCTTGTAAAAGATTTAAGTCGCGTCGGTAGGGATTACTTGCAAGTGGGATTTTATACCGAAGTGATGTTCAGAGAAAACGGCGTGCGCTTTATCGCCATTGCCAACGGTGTAGACAGCGACAAACGGGAAAGCAGCGAGTTTGCGCCGTTTTTGAACATTATGAA
>CALCJW010000074.1:0-14545 GCA_937967235.1 uncultured Clostridia bacterium | reverse complement strand
GTTGTCAAGACCGCAAAGGCCAAGTTCGACGAGACTGTCGAAGTTCATATCAAGCTCGGCGTTGACTCCCGTCACGCTGACCAGCAGGTCCGCGGCGCGATCGTTCTTCCGAACGGCACCGGCAAGACCCGTAAGGTCCTCGTGTTCGCCAAGGACGCAAAGCTCGACGAAGCCCTCGCAGCAGGCGCTGATTACGCCGGCGGCATGGAGCTCGTGGAAAAGATTCAGAAGGAAAACTGGTTCGACTTTGACGTTGTCGTCGCTACCCCCGACATGATGGGTATCGTCGGTCGTCTTGGTAAGGTTCTTGGCCCGAAGGGTCTCATGCCCTCCCCCAAGGCTGGCACCGTGACCCCCAACGTCACCGCCGCTGTCAAGGAGATCAAAGCCGGTAAGATCGAGTACCGTCTCGACAAGACCAACATCATCCACTGCCCGATCGGCAAGGCTTCCTTCGGCACCGAGAAGCTCGTTGAGAACTTCAACGCGCTCATGGGCGCTGTCATCAAGGCAAAGCCCGCCGCTGCAAAGGGCCAGTATGTCAGAAGCTGCACCGTCGCTTCCACGATGGGCCCCGGCATCAAGGTCGCAGCCGCAAAGCTGTAATTTTGTCCTTGACATTCTCCATTTTTCTGCTATAATAATCTAGCTGCCAAAGACAGCAGGAGGCATCATGCCGTAATGGACAAGCGTCCGTCCTGCCGAGGTTTCGCAAAAATGGTAACATTTTCTGTGTCCTCATGTCTTTTGGCATGAGGACATTTTATTTCTCGGAGGTGACATTCATGCCCAACGCAAAGGTTTTAGAGACCAAGAAATCCATCGTTGATGCTCTGTCTGATAAAATTCAGAACGCTACTTCTGCTGTTTTTGTAGACTACAAGGGCATCACCGTCGCACAGGATACCGAGCTGCGTAACCAGTTCCGTGCTGCGAATGTCGAATATTCTGTCGTGAAGAACACGCTGACCCGTTTCGCCGCCAACAAGGCCGGCTACACCGAGTTCGACGAGCTTCTCAACGGCACGACGTCCATGGCGTCCACCACGGAAGACCCCATCGCTCCGGCTCGCGTCATTTGCGAATTTGCCAAGAAGAACAAGAACGTCGTCAAGATCAAGGGCGGCATGGTTGAAGGTAAGGTTCTGTCGGTTGACGAGCTCATGTCCTTCGGCGAGCTGCCTTCCAAGAACGCGCTCGTTGCGCAGGTTCTCGGCACGTTCCTCGCTCCCATTTCGTCCCTCGCTGTTGTCCTGAATCAGATTCTGGAACAGAAGGGCGGCGCTCCCGCAGAGGCTGCGGAAGCAGAAGCTTAATTTCACTTTCACCTAACCTGAACACAAAACATTTAATTGGAGGTAATTACAATGGCATCCGAAAAGATTACTGCTATGATCGAAGAAGTTAAGACCCTTACCGTTCTGGAGCTGGCTGAGCTGGTTCATGCTCTGGAAGACGAGTTCGGCGTTTCCGCCGCTGCCGCTGCTGTTGCTGCTCCCGCTGCCGGCGCTGCTGCTGCTGAGGAAGAGAAGACCGAGTTCGACGTCGTGCTGAAGTCCGCCGGCGCCAACAAGATCGCTGTCATCAAGGTCGTCCGTGCCGCTACCGGCCTGGGCCTGAAGGAAGCGAAGGAGCTCGTCGACGGCGCTCCCAAGAACCTCAAGGAAGGCATCTCCAAGGACGACGCGGAGAAGCTCGCTGCCGAGCTCAAGGAAGCTGGCGCAGAGGTCGAGGTCAAGTAATTTTACTTGTTGCCTATCAAAACACGCTGCATGAAATCATGCAGCGTGTTTTTTGCGTTTTGATCTGTAATTTTCCAAATTGTGCGTAGGGGTCGATGCCCACATCGACCCATTGGGCACCAACGAATTCGCCGAAGATTTTCGCGTTTCGGAAATACATTTTGCCGTGACGATGTGGGCATCGTCTCCTACAGTGTTAATTGTAGGACTCTGCAAAGAAGAACCCCGATTGCTGTCGGCAGAAGCATCCCAAGAAATGCCCATTTCGCGCTGCCGGATTCCTTGCTGATGGTCAGAACTGTCGTGCTGCACGGCCAGTGGAAAAGCGTGAAAACCATCACGCAGAGCGCCGTCTTCCATGTCCAGCCCGCCTGCACCAGCTGCGAGCTCACATCCATCGTCTGCGCCTGCGCGAGACTCCCGCCGGCCGATAGGATCATCACACAGACCGGAAGCAGCAGTTCATTTGCCGGAAAGCTCAAAAGAAACGCCAATAGAATCGCGCCGTTCATCCCGAGCCATATTCCCACTGGGTCAAGCACCCGCGAAAGCTTCACCAGTACCGGCATTCCGTCAAACGAAACATTTCCAAGCAGCCACAAAAGGAGCCCCGCCGGCGCGGCAACCGCAACGGCTCTTCCGAGCACAAAGAGGCTCCTGTCCCGCAGCGAGCGGACAATCACCTTCCCGATCTGCGGCCTGCGATATGGCGGAAGCTCCAGTGTAAAATGAGACGGTGTACCTTTGAGAACCGTTTTCCCAAGCAAAAGCGATGAGACCATCGTCATGCCCACGCCAAGCAGCACGCAGCCGGTCAGAATCAAGGCCGCAAGCCATGCGTCGCTTCCCCCAAAGAAGAGTGCGCCGAGCGTCAGCAGCGTCGGAAATCGTCCATTGCACGGAACAAGCGCGTTTGTGAGCATTCCGATCAACCGCTCACGCTCGGAGTCAATGATCCGGCAGCCGCTCACACCCGCCGCGTTGCAGCCAAAGCCCATACACATCGTAAGCGCCTGCTTGCCGCAGCTGCCGCATTTTTCGAAGCACGCGTCCATCAGAAACGCCACGCGCGGCAGATATCCCGCATCCTCCAGCAGCGTAAAGAGTGGAAAGAAAATCAAAACCGGCGGCAGCATCACGGAAACAACCTTCGCCGTCGTCTGGTAGACCCCTGCAATCAGCGCGCCAGAGAGCCATGAAGGCGCGTGGAAACTGTCAGCCACCGCCCACAAGCTCGCCTCCATGGCGTCAAAACCGCGCTGTAAAAGCTGGGATGGCACATTTGCGCCCTGAATCGTGAGCCAGAAGACGAGCCCCAATAGCCCCGCCAGCAAGAGCAGCCCTGTCACCCTTCCCGTGAGCAGCCGGTCAACCCGGAGTGTGCGCGTTTTTGTGTCCTGCCTCGTTTCGCGCACAACCTTTTTTGCGATTTCCTCCGCCCGCCGCACGAACCGCGCCGCAATCTCGTCTGAGTCCTGCTCCGACGCACCACGCAGCGCCTCCGCGCCCAAATGCGATTCGCGGATGGAATCGGACACCACGCCGCACCGCCGCGCTCTCGGTGCTTCAAAGCCGTCCAGAATTCTGCGCAGCTGCTCGAGCAGCTCCCTCATCCCCTCTTCTCTGCTCGCCGACGCGGCCACAACCGGCACGCCGAGCTCAAATGACAGCGCGGCAAGGTCGATCTCTATTCCCTGCTTTCGCGCCTCATCCATCAGATTCACGCACACGATTACCCGGTCGGTCAGCTCCATGACCTGCAGGGCCAGGATCAAACTGCGCTCCAGACTCGTCGCGTCACATACGGCGATCACGCAGTCGGCCTCGCCGCCGGAAATGAATCCGGCTGCCAGTATCTCCTCCTGCGATTTGCTGACCAGCGCGTATGTACCGGGGAGGTCCACCAGCCGGATTTCCTCGCCTTTGTACACACAAACACCCTGCGCGAGCGAAACGGTCTTTCCCGGCCAGTTTCCGGTGTGTTGTCGCATGCCGGTCAGGGCATTGAAAATCGTACTCTTGCCGACGTTTGGGTTTCCCGCCAACGCGGCAACCGGCGTCGCTTTCGTCTGCCGGTTCTTCGTCATGACACGCGCTCCACAAAAATTTCCTGCGCGTCTCTCGTTCTCAGCGCAAGGACGGCGCCGCGCACCGTGAAGGCCATCGGTGATCCCGCAGGCGCGGCAAAGCGGCACGAAACGAGCGTCTGCGGAATCAGTCCCAGGTCAAACAGTCTGCGCCGCAGCGCGCCTTCTACGCGGATCTCCGCCACCCGGACCGTTTCTCCTGGCGCGATTGCTGCAAGCGGTATTCTCTGCTGCATGAGCTTTCCTCCTAACGAACCCGCTTTCCCCGGGTCTGAATCTTGCATGTTTGCATCAGTCTTTCGTATGATACAGCTTACGCAGCGCACCTTCAAAATGTGACAAAACGCGCGCTGCCCGACATCCGGGCAGCGCGCGTTTTTTGATTCGTCTATTACGGTAATGCGTCAAACGCAGGCTTGAGCGTTTCAAGCTTCGGGATGCTGCACATCGCGTTCCATGCCATGATGCCGCCGTCCAGCCCATTCTCTAACAGCGCCTGAATCTGGCCGCTGACCTCCTCCGCGCCGTAGGTGTTGTACGGCGGGCGAATCGCGTCGTAAGCCTGAATCCACGTGCGCACGATGGCAGGGCTCGGCGTTTCCGTCTGGCGCTTGGTGGCGTTCTTCGCCCAGTCGAGAAGCGTCTCATACGGATGCTCCCAGGGCCGGTACGTGCCGTTCTGCGCGAAGTGGTCGGGATACGGCATGCCGCTGATCACGTCGACGACGTTGCTGATGGCGGGCCAGTACTGGCCGTAGGCTGTGACGTAGCTGCCGGAGGTTTCGCCGAACACGTCGGCGCTGACATACACGCCCACGTCATGCAGCTCGTCGCAGGCGAGCATCAGAAAGCGCTGGATGGCCTGCGCCTTCGTCTCGTCATATTCGTTGCAGTAGTCGATGTTGCCGTCTTCCTCGTAGTAATACGTGCCGTCCGGGAAACGGACATAGTCGAACTGAATTTCGTTGAAGCCGAAAAGGCTGACGGCCTCCTTGGCCAGCTCTACCTTGTATTCCCACACATAGCGGCAGAAGGCGCTCGGCCAGTAGCTGCCCGCGATATACAGTGGGTCCCCCGATGCGTCGGAAATCGCGTATTCTGGGTGGTCGCTGACAAAGAATGAATCGTTGAAGGTGGTCAGACGGCCGATCACGTAGAAGCCCGCGTCCTTGATCTTCTGGATGCAGGTCTTGTATTCCTCCTGCGTGTTGTTGGCGTAGGAATCCGCCGTGGGCGAATATTTGCGGAAGACCTCGGAGTCATAGCCGATGGACGTGCCGTCCATGATGTTGACAACGAAGGCGTTGATCTTCGTGGTCTTGGCGTAGGCGATGTACGCGTCGATATTCCCCAGCACGTCCGGGTCGCAGGTGAGATAGAGCGCGTAGACGTGCTCGGGCATGACGTTTTCCGTGAAGCTCGCCTTCTGGCGGGGATAATAGTCGAGGCTCTCGCCGTCGCCGCCGCCATACCGGTCCGCGCGTCCCGCGTGAATCATGTAGGTTCCGAAGCGGTCGTAGACCTCCATGGCTGATTCCTGCGTGCTGGCGGTATATTCGCCCGAAATATAGCCCTTCTCCTCGCCGTTTGTCACCTCATAGAGATGGACGACGCCGTCTGTCATGTAGTCGTAGCCGACGATTTTGAGCTCCGTCCCCTTCTCAAGAAGCCCCCCCAGCTCCACCGTCTCCGGGTCGAGGCGCAGGTTCTGCGGCGTGCGCACAAAAACGCTCGTCTCACGCATCACGTCGTTCGGGTTATCGGTCAGATTTTCCTCCGATACGTAGCCGTATTTGAGCGAATCGAGATAGGTAAGATAATACGTCACACCGTCTTTTTTGCGCGTGTGCTCCGACGAAACGGTCACCGCGCTGCCGCGCACGGCGGTCCCGGCGGGCTCCAGATCATCGTTCAGATAGCTTACGCTCGGACTGTCGGCGCAGAGATAGGCCTTCTCATAGCGGCTGGTTTTCTCCGTCTGCTCTTGCTCCTGCTGCGGCTCTTCCCGGCCGCCGGTAATGACGCAGATGAACAGAATCAGTGCCACCAGCACCAGAACCGCAAGCAAAATCAGCCAGGAGTTCTGCCGGAGGAACTTTCTCTGCTCCTGCTGCTGGCGACGCCTGGCCTTGCGCGATTTAGGTTTCCGGTTCTTCTGCCGGTTCTGTTCGGAGTGCGGCTGCATACTCTCCCCTGCCTTCCTGTATGAAGACATTATACATCAACTTTTCAGAGATTTCCACCATTTTTGTAAGATTTCTGAAAGATTGGCGGATTCTGCCGCATTTTTTGCGGTTCTCGCTCCATTTTACCGGTCAAATATTTGCCTTTTTCGCCATCATCCACCATTTTCTCCAAATTCCGCCGCCGCGTCCAAACGTTATGTAAATCATTTTTCAGAACTTTTTCCAGCAAAACGCGCGCCGCAGGAAGCTTCCTGCGGCGCGCAGTCTGTCAAAACTCAAAGCTCTCCGATGTAGTAAATATACTCTAAGCAGCGCAGCGCTTCGATGATTTCCTTGTGGGTCTTATATTTTTTAAGTTCCTGACTGCTGATGGTGATGGCGACGGTATAGACGCTGAGGCCGGAATTGAGATAGGCGGGGTTTGCCTCAATGTCGTCGATTTTGAGGCCAAGACGGCGAATGGTTGTAACAAAATCCTGCAAATTGTATTTGCTCTTGAGCTCCAGATGCACCTCAAAATGGTTCGACCGGTCCTTGAGATACGTCTCAAACGCCGGAAGCCACGAGAGACAGGCCAGAATCGCCGCGAAGCCGAGCGCCGCCAGCGTATAGAGCCCCGCGCCAAGCGCGAGCCCAAGCAGGCTGCACGACCAGAGCCCTGTCGCCGTTGTGAGGCCGCGGATCTGGCTTTTGGAGCTGAACAGAATGGAGTTTGTGCTGATGATCGCAATGCCCAGCACCACGGCCGCCGAAATGAGCGGCAAGCCGCCGCTCGCCCGGTCGAGCGTCATAGCGGCCGTTCCGGACATGCAGACAAGGACAAATGTGCGAAGTCCCGCCGCGTGCCGCTTTGCCGCGCGCTCACAGCCAAGGACCGCGCCAAACGTCAAGGCCAATGCCAGCCGGAACGCAATCGCCCAAAGTCCGTCTCCCGCGCTCCATGCGCCAAGAACGCTTCCGATTGGATCGTACATTGCTCATCCTCCCTTTCGTGCCGTTGTGTTTCGTCCTGTCATCCGCGAAAAGCCCATCTGCTCGCGCTGTTCCACGGCTGCCTGCGTGAAGGCCTGCTCCTCGGGGCTGATATCGACGTTGTGCGCGGGCAGCTCCTGCTGGATTTTCTGGATGCGCTCGATGAGAAGCTCGAGCTCCGTTTTCTTCGGCGCTTCCTCCGCCGACTCCTCCACGTCGACCAGCTCCTCGAGCTTTGTGGAATACGAATGCGACAGATAAAGCGCCAGCTTCGCGCAACCGGGGCCGATGAGCTCATAGAGAACCGACGAGGCTAAGATGATCGTCTGCAGATCCTGCCCGATCTCGCCCCCGAGCGTCCTTGCGCCGAGCGCCGCCAGACCGATGGCCACGCCCGCCTGCGGAATGAGAGCCAGACCGAGATAGTCCCGCGTGCGCCTGGGCTTTTTGACCGCCAGACAACCGAGCCACGCGCCCGCGTATTTGCCGAGAATGCGCGTGATAAAATAGAGCACGCCGACCAAAATCAGCGGCACACTCCCGAGCGTGTTCTGCGCGCCAAAGAGCGTATCCAATCGGAAGCTGAGCCCCGAGCGCACAAAGAACAACAGCAATACCGGCGGGCTGAAATAAGCCAGCTGCTGGAAAAGGTTCGCGTCGTTCGTGAGGTTGATATACACCATGCCCATCGACATGCAGCCAAGAAGCGGCGAGACGCCGAGAAGCGCGCACACTCCGCAGAATGCGAACAGCGTCGCAAGCGACACAATCAGCCGGTTGTCTGTCGAGCGCTTGCGGAACAGCAGCTTGAGCAGGAACCCAAAAAATCCGCCGAGCGCCAGCACGAAGAGATTCGCCAGGATCGGCTTTATGATTGTCTCAAAGCTTGATCCCCGGTTTCCGCTCCCGGCCAGCGCGATGGAAATGGCAATGCTGTAGGCAACAAGGCTCACCACGTCGTCTAACGCCACAATTTGCAGCAGCGTCTCGACAAAGTCGCCCTTCGCACCTGTCTGCCGGATGGTCATGACCGTGGACGCGGGAGCCGTCGCTGAAGCAAGCGCCGCGAGCACCGCACAGAACGCGAGATCGAGTCCCAACGCAAAATACGTCAGCACGAACACGAAGACCGACGCCATGCACGCCTCCAAAAGCGTAATGACGATCACGCCGAGGCCGCTTTTTTTGAGCGTGGAGAGCTTAAAGAACTCGCCGACGCTGAACGCGATGAACGCCAGCGCGATATCGGAAATGAAATCCATGCCGCCAATGACGTTTGCCGGGATCAGGTTCAGGCAGTAGGGGCCGATGAAAATACCCGTCAGGATATAGGCCGTCACGTCCGGCAGGCGAAGCGCTTTTGTGATCCTCGTCATCGCGAAGCCCAGAAACAGCATCAGCGCGACCGAGATGATCACGCCCGCCGTCTGTCCGGACTGCGCCAGCTTCTGTGAAAACGCTCCAAGCATTCCGCTCCCTCCTTGCAATTCGTTGTACCTTATGATATAACTAGGAACAGATAAATGCAAATTATGTTTTTTAAGTATATCATAAAAATTATGAATGGAGTGCAGAGCCATGCTCAATCCAAAACTCAGTACGCTTCTCACCGCGGCGGAGCTCGGCAGCTTCACCCGCGCGGCAAATGCCCTGAGCCTCACCCAGCCCGCCGTCAGCCATCACATCAAGGAGCTCGAGCAGCAGCTCGGCGTGACGCTCTTTCTGCGGAAAAAAGGGCAGATTCAGCTGACGCCGGAAGGTGAAATCGTCGTGCAGTACGTCCGGCGCATGAAAGCCCTCGAGCAGCAGATGATGCAGGAGCTCAAATCCTCCGACCGCCGCCTCACCCGCCTTCGCGTCGGCATCACGCACACGGCGGAGAGCAACCTGATTACAGAAGTACTCGCGAAATTTGGCCGGGAAAATGACGGCGTATCGATAACAATTACAACCGATACCATAAAAAATCTTTATGATGCGATGGAGCACTTTGAACTCGATCTTGCCGTTGTGGACAGTACGGTCCCCTCTCCCGACCTCAACGCGCTGATGCTGGACACCGACTGCATCGTCTGTGTGCTCTCCAACAACAATCCCCTTTCGCGCCATGCGATGGTGACCCTCGAGGACCTCAAAAAAGAGCGCATGATTCTGCGCCTGCCGTCGTCCGCGACGAGGAAGCTCTTTGAGGCGCACCTGCTCAGCCTCGGTATGAGCATCGACGCGTTCGACGTTGCCATGGAAGTCGACAACATCGCGACCATCAAGGACCTCATCCGCAAAGACCTTGGCGTTTCGATTCTCGCGCGCAGCGCCTGTATGGATGAGCTGCGCAAGGGGAAGCTCACGGCTCTGCCGATCGAAAATCTCAGCATGGTGCGACAGATGAACCTTGTCTACCGCAAAGACTTTCAGCACATGGAGCTTTTGTACGAAATCCTAAGACTCTACCACGATACCGCCATGCAATTGCAGTGAGTTTGCTTCAACACGTAGGGGTCGATGCCGTTTTTACGGGAATCTTCGGCGAATTCGTGACTTCCCTTGGGTCGATATGGGCATCGCCCCCTCAAACCTTTTTGAAACATATTCATATACGAAAGACCGGAGAGCCGCCTCTCCGGTCTTTTATCGTATGCAATCGAGGGAACGCTTGTGCATTAACCTTCCTTCATAAGTTTCCTTCTGGCAAGGTTGATGGTACCTTCCTGCATGGAGTTGATCCACTCGAGGCTCTTGCCGCAGCCGAGGGCCACGCAGGAATCCGGGTCGTCGGCAATCGTGCAGGGAATTTCCGTGCGCTCGGAGATCAGGAAATCGAAGCCATAGAGCTGGCAGCCGCCGCCAGTCAGAACGATCCCATTTCGCGCCACATCTGCCACAAGCTCCGGAGAGCTCAGCTCCAAAACCGCAAGCACCTCGTCGACGATCTGCCGCGCAGGCCGCTTGAAGGCCTCCATGAGGTCCACGGAGGACACCATTTCCTCTTTGGGAAGCCCCGTCTTGAGGTCGCGGCCCTTGACCACCATGCTGACAGGTTCCGGCCGGTCATAGACGCAGCCGATGGTGATTTTCACTTCCTCGGCAGTGTTGAGGCCGATGATCATGCCGTAGCGCTTGCGCATGAAGGCCGCGACTGCTTCGTCAAACGTGTCGCCCGCAATTTTGATAGAGGACGACGTTGCGATACCGCCGAGAGACAGCACGGCAATATCCGTCGTGCCGCCGCCGATATCGACCACCATATGGCCGTCCGGCCCCGTGATGTCGAGCTTCGCGCCGAGCGCCGCCGCATACGGCTCTTCGATCAGATACACGCGCCGAGCGCCCGCTTCCATGGTCGCCTGAATGACCGCGCGCTCTTCGACCTCCGTCACGCCGGACGGCACGCAGACGATCACGCGGGGCTTGATGAGGGAGAACTTGCTGATCTTTTTGAGGAACTGATCGAGCATTTTCTCGGTCATCTCATAGTCTGAGATCACGCCGTCGCGAAGCGGCCGCACGGCCACAATATTGCCCGGCGTTCTTCCGAGCATGTTTCTGGCTGCCGCGCCGACCTGAAGCACCTTGCCGGTGTTCTTATCGACCGCCACAACCGACGGCTCGCGCAGGACAATTCCCTTGCCCTCTTCATAGACCAGAATATTCGCGGTACCAAGGTCGATACCGATATCTCTTGAAAGCTTCATGGGTTCGTCACCTTTCCTTTTCCTTGCGTGGAGAAGCGAACGCCGCGCAGAAAACATGCTTCGCGCCCGCCTGCCTGAGCATCCGGCAGCACTCCGAGAGCGTCGCGCCGGTCGTTACAATATCATCGATCAAAAGAAGCGTTTTCCCGGAAACATCTGCATCGGGCCGCACGGAAAACGCGCCGGATGCGTTCGCCTGCCGGAGCGCCGCGTCCTTGAGCTGCGACTGCGGGTTCCGCTCGGCGTGCTTCTGAAGCGCTGCACACGTGGGAAGCGAAAGATCCTTTGCAACGCGCTTGGCCAGCAGCTCCGATTGATCATAGCCGCGCGACTTGCGCCGCTTTTTGCTCACAGGAACCCAGCACACGCCGTCAAAGCCGCGCCCGAGCTCATCTAAGATTCTGCCTGCCATCCATGTTCCGTACACATCCGCGTAAAAGTCGCGGCCGGAGAATTTAAAGCGCAGAAAGGACTCGCGCACTGCACCCTCATAAAAGAGCGTCACGCTGAGGCCGTCCGCGCCGCCCACCTGCGGTTTCTCGCCCTCGAAGTTTGGAAGACTGTCAAAACAGTCCGGGCAGATGTCCCGTTCGCCGCGCGCAAGAAGCCTTCTGCAAATCACGCACTTCGGCGGATACAGAAGGTCCAGCAGCCAATCGAGCGCGCGCATCAGGACGGCTCTCCCTGCTCTAATCGGAGCTTGAGGCCGCTGTAGCGCCGCTGCTGGCGGTCGTTGCGCGTCATGGCGGCAATCACCTCTTCGTTGCCGACGATGATGAAGAGCTCTCTGGCGCGCGTGATGGCCGTATAGAGAACGCTCCGCGTCAGAAGCAGCTGTGAGCCCGAGAACGCGGATAAAATCACCGCCCGGTACTCGCTGCCCTGGCTCTTGTGCACCGTCATCGCGTACGCGGGCTCAAGCTCGGAGAGCATGTCGAAGCTGTATTCCGCGCGCCGGTCGTCAAAGTCGATCGTCACGAGCTCCGCTTCAAAGTCGATGCGCGCAATCGTTCCGATGTCGCCGTTAAAAATACCGGTCCCCGCGCCGAGACCGTCGCACCTTTTCCATAGTATATCATAATTGTTCCGAATTTGCATCACCCGGTCGCCCTCGCGGAAGGAAAAATCTCCGTGCTTTTTCTCGCGTTTTCCCGTCGCGGGCGGATTCAGGACGGCTTGCAGCGCCAGATTCAAGGCTCTCGTGCCCGTGTCACCCTTTCTCGTCGGGGAAAGCACCTGAATATCGCACGGCTGGATGCCCATGTTCTTGGGAAGGCGCGTCGCGCAGAGCTCCTGCACCGTCTGCACGAGACTCTCTGCCGTCCGCCTGCGCATGAAGAAGAAGTCCTTGTCCTTGCGCGATAAATCAGGAAGCTCGCCCCGGTTGACCGCGTGGGCATTCATGACGATCAAGCTCTCCTGCGCCTGCCGGAAAATTTCTGTAAGACGCACAGTCGCGATTTTTCCGCTGCGAATGAGGTCGGAGAACACATTCCCCGCGCCAACCGACGGCAGCTGGTCCGGGTCGCCGACCAGAATCAGGCGGCAGTTGGGCGTAAGCGCGCGCAGAAGAGACAGCATCAGCTGCAAATCGACCATCGAGGTTTCATCCACGATCATCGCGTCGATCTTGAGCGGCTCGTCCTCATCATGGAAAAACGACATGAGCCCCGTCGCCTCGTCAAACTGCGCCTCAAGCAGTCTGTGAATCGTGGACGCCTCGCGCTCTGTCACCTCGGAAAGGCGCTTGGCCGCGCGGCCGGTAGGCGCCGCCAGCTGCGTTTTGACTTTCATCGAGTCAAACAGCGACAAAATACCGGACATGACGGTCGTCTTGCCCGTGCCGGGGCCGCCGGTTACGATCAGAAGCTGCTGTGTAGCCGCCTTGCGGATGGCCTCGCGCTGTAATCTTGCATAGGAAATCCCCTGCTCCGCCTCAATTTGCGAAACGAGCGCGTCCAAATTTTTAGGAGCCGGAAGCTCCTTTTCCGCCATCTGCAAAAGCCGCGCTGTGATATACGTCTCTGCCTCGTAAAACTCCGGCAGGTAGCACGCCTGCAAGCCGGCGATTGCGTCGACCACCAGCCGTTCCTGCTCCGTAAGGCGTGTAATACCTTCCTCAATCAGCTCCGTCTCCAAGTTTAAAAGCGCCGCCGTTGCTGCGCAGAGCTTCGGCTGGGGGATGAACGTGTGGCCGTTCGAAAGATTATAGGAAAGCTCAAATAAGATACCTGCTTCCACGCGCCGCTCATCGTCCGCCTCTACATCGAGCTCCAGCGCAAACGCGTCGACAAGGGAAAAATCCGCGTGGAAATAGGGGTCCGTCAGTAAGTACGGGTCATCCCGCAGCGCGTCCTGGGCCAGCTCGCCATACACGCGGTAGAGCCGCACGGCAAGCTCAGGCGGGAGACGGTGCGCTGTCAGGAACTCGATCAGCCGGCGAATGCCGGACTGGCGGCGGAAGCTCTCGCTCATCTCGCGCGCCTTCTTTTCCGTAATCCCCGGAATCTCCGTCAGCCGTTCGGGCTCATTTTCCAGCACGTCGAGGCTGGACGCGCCAAAACGCGAAACAATCTTCTCCGCCGTCTTCGCGCCGATGCCCTTGACCGCGCGGGAGGAAAGGAACGAAAAAATCTCCGCCTTTGTCTCCGGCATGAGCCGCTCGAGAAACTCCGCCTCAAACTGCTGGCCGTGGTTCGGATGATGTCCCCACCGGCCCGCAATCACCAAGCGCTCGCCCACGATCGTCATTGGGATCGTCCCGACCACAGTCACAAGCTCGCTGTCCTCCGTGCGGAGCTTTAAAACACTATATCCGTTTTCCGGGTTCTGAAACAGGACGCTCTGCACCGTCCCGCGAATCATCTGTTCTTCCTGCCTCGTCATTGTTCCATCCCATCTTTACAATCGCGCAAAGCTGCGCCCGCGTACCAACGTGCAAATAGATTCTGTCGCGAGCAAAGGCCTCCGCCTCGCGTTTTTCCGCTGCGTCCATCCGGTCGCAGATGACAAAAACCTCGCCCCGCGATAGCCCCACGGCCCGCAACCACTCGATCGTCCGCAGCTGCCGCTCCAATGCACCGGGCCTTTCCTCCGGAAAAATCACCGTCAGCTGTCTTCCGGACAAGGGCAGCAAGAACCACCCCGCCAGCACCCAGACAAGCCCCAGAATCCCCACGCACCAGAGCGCGCAAATCAAAACGTCCCAAATCACAAAATCACCCCACGCATTCTATGCGTAAGGCTCTTGAAACGCTAATTATATCATACTATACTTCAACTGATTTTTCCACAAAAACCTGAAATTCTTCCAGAAATGTTCACACCCCAAAAAGCCTCGCAGTGTTTCGTCATCCGCAGATGGCGAAATAAAATCAAATCCATTTTATCCGGCGGCTCCGCCGTCCGGACAGGACAGCCGTTAGCGGCTTACCGCTTACGGCTGTCGCGTGCCCCTTGCGGGTAAAAATACAGCTCAGTCCGCAAGTGTGGAATTTTTGCCCCTACGGGGCAAAAATTATGCGCGCAGTCGGACTGTATCCCCATCCAAGGAACGCCCCGCGTTCCTTGGAACAATAAAAAACGAGGATGCCGAAGCATCCTCGTTTTTCATTGGAAATTAGTCCTCGTTGATCGCGATGACAACGCCGGAACCGACGGTACGGCCGCCTTCACGGATAGCGAAACGCAGGCCATTTTCGATAGCGATCGGGGTGATGAGCTCGACGTTCATGTCGATGTTATCACCAGGCATGCACATCTCAACGCCTTCGGGAAGGGAGATGATGCCGGTAACGTCAGTGGTTCTGAAGTAGAACTGCGGACGATAGTTGTTGAAGAACGGGGTATGACGGCCGCCTTCTTCC
>CALCJW010000073.1:0-9147 GCA_937967235.1 uncultured Clostridia bacterium | reverse complement strand
TGCTGGAGGATATGCCGCTCAACCCCAGTTCGGTCTACGACCGATTGCAGCTGATCTTGGAGCACGCAAACTGCAAACAGGTGCGTTTTCACGACCTCAGGCACACATTCGCAACGTTGGCGCTGCAAAATGGGATGGACGTAAAAACGCTCTCCGCCATGCTGGGGCATGTGTCGGCGGCCACGACGTTGGACATTTACACGCACGCAACCTCTGATATGCAGCACGCCGCCGCGCGGAAGATCGACTGCGGCATCGGAAAGGCAGAACTTCCGGACGAGCCTGCGCCGCAGGCGAATACGCCCGCCATCGTTGATTTTCAGCCCTACATGGGCAAGGTCCGCAAGCCCGGCACGGGCTGCATCAGCCAGATCAACGACCACCTGTTTGAAGGCCGTTACTCCCCGACATGGATCGACGGCAAGAAGCACGCGCGGAATGTGTATGCGCATACGCGCGAGGAATGTGAGGAGAAGCTGAAGGTGCTGATCGCGGAGATGAAAGCGGAGCTGGCGGAGTTGAAGCGGCAGAAGGGCGACAGACATTGATCGAATGAACGGAACGCAGCCGCCCGGTGTCGGGCGGCTGCGATTGCGCTTTGGCCGCGATTTTGCTATAATGAAACAAATCAGAGTTTGTGAGGATGATGGGAATGAAATGCGCGCTTGCAGCTGCCGGTTTTATCAATGGAGACATCGAATATAACAAGGCGGTTCTTGCCGATACACTTGGAAAATGTGCAGGCAAGGCAGATGCCGTGATCTTTGGAGAAGCCTTTCTTCAGGGCTTTGACAGTCTCAATTTTACAGCCGGACATGACATGGCGGTTGCTGTTTTCCGTGAGGGCCGTGTGATACACGAACTGTGCCAGCTGGCAAAAGAGCACGCCATTGCGATATCCTTCGGCTTCCTCGAGCAGGACTGCGGCGCGTTTTTCAGTTCCCAGCTGACCATCGATCAAACCGGTCGGATACTCGATTTATACCGCAGAGTATCTCCTGGCTGGAAGGAGCCGTCTGCGGGGAAGGAATACCGGGAGGGCAGCGGATTTCACACGTTTGACTTTCTCGGCAAAAAGGCCGCTGTCGGGTTGTGCGGCGACTTCTGGTATGAAGAAACTATCACGACTTGAAGCCGGATATTGTCTGGTGGCCGGTCTATACGGACTACAGCGCCTCGGAATGGAACCGCACCGCGAAGCTTGAATATGCAAAGCAAGCTGGGAAACTCAACGTCCCCGTTCTTTACGTCAATTCCGTATGTCTGGATCAAGCCGATGCTTGCGGGGCCGCCAGAGGCGGCGCCGCGCTATTTGAGAACGGCTTCATAAAAGAGGAATTACCGGCAGGGCAAGAAGGGATTTTGATTGTGGAAGCTTAGGTCATATCGGAGTTGACATTATGAGCGCATTTATTACAAATTTTCAATCACCTGTAGAAATGCAGGATTTAGAAGACCGATTCAGACGCGGCGGAATCAGCAATCTCAATATGCTTCTGCATTGGAGGCAGTTTCAGCCTCTTGAATGGACAGTGGATAAACAGGCTGTGGTGGGAGATACCGTCCTGTTCATGTGCGCAAAAACCTCTGTTGACCATATTGGACGTCTTTACACCCAAATCCGAAAAGCCGGGCAGAAAGACAGCGCTTTAGGGCACTTTGCAGCAGCACAGCAGGCTTTATATAAAAAATATGCAGGCTGCATTGTTGCCTTTGGCCGCGTTGCAAAGGAACCTTTCCAAACCGAAGCGCCCGGGTGGGACGCTCCATATTGGCGAAGCCCTTGGTATGCCGAAATTGATCATATTCTCCTTTTGGATATGCCGATTCATATCAGCCAGTTCCGGGACTTTATCACAGTAAGCCGAACAGGGGCTATTACAAGATTAAATACAGAACAATGGGCCAAACTGCGAACTTTAATTGCCAACATGAGTTCTGTTTTATGAAATCTGCAATTCAAATTTCAAACCGCTTTCATCAGGAAACGAAGTCAATCACATGACAGATAAAATACAAACCGCTTACGAAGCGTCCAAAAACATCTATGACGATGTTCTCACGCAGGGGAATTTATTCAGCAGATTATACATCCGGCTGTTCTGGAGCGGCACGGACGACCGGAAGATTGCGCGAAGGGTCCTGTCCTATATTCCAGGCGATTTTTCGGGCACGCTTCTCGATGTTCCGGTCGGAACAGCTGTGTTCACGGAACGCAAATGGGCGCGGCTGAAAAACGCGCGCATTACCTGTCTGGATTACAGCATAGATATGCTGGCGCAGGCCGAGAAGCGGCTGCGCGGCTATTCGCATATTCAGTGCGTACAGGGCGATGTGGGGAAGCTGCAAATGGCCGGCGAAGCCTTTGATCTCGTCGTCAGCATGAACGGCTTCCACGCGTTCCCCGACAAGCAGAAAGCGTTTGGCGAAACATGGCGCGTTCTGAAGCCCGGCGGCACGTTCATCGCCTGCTTCTATATCTGGGGAAAGTCCAGACGGACGGACTGGCTGGTAAAAACATTCTCGCAAAAAAGGGCTGGTTCTCCCCGCCGTTCCAGACGGAGGACGAACTGCGGGCAATTTTGCAGAGCCTGTACCGGGAAACCGACGTTCACACTGACGGGTCGATGGTGTATTTTCGCTGCATGAAGTGATGCTTGCCACCACGGGGCAAATCTAGATTTACAGGTATGTAAAATGAAGAAAATCATCGTGATTGGCTGCGGCGGATTAGCGGTCTATCGGCTTCCGTAAAACGGATTTAATTGTAATACAGCCGCCCGAAGCGATTCGGACGAAACCAGAAATAATCTATGAGGTCATGTATGATTGATAAAATGCTGATTCGTGGCGCAAAAGTCCACAACCTTAAAAACATTGATGTAGATATTCCGCTGGGTAAAATTGTGGGAATTGCGGGTGTGTCCGGCTCCGGCAAATCCTCGCTGGCGCTGGGCGTGCTGTATGCGGAAGGGTCGCGCCGGTATCTCGAAGCGCTCTCCACCTATACCCGCCGCAGAATGACGCAGGCGTCCAAAGCCAGCGTGGACGAGGTGCTGTATGTCCCCGCCGCACTGGCGCTGCATCAGCGTCCCGGCGTGCCGGGTATCCGCAGCACGTTCGGCACGGGAACAGAGCTGCTCAACAGCCTGCGTCTGATGTATTCCCGCCTTGCAAGCCACCGCTGCCCGAACGGAGACTATTTGGAGCCGTCTTTGCTTGTCGCAGCCGGAAAGGAACTGGTCTGCCCGGAATGCGGCGCGCATTTTTACGCGCCGTCCGCCGAGGAGCTGGCGTTCAATTCGCAGGGCGCGTGCGCCAAGTGCGGCGGAACGGGAATGGTACATACCGTGGACATGGCGTCGCTGGTTCCCGATGACACGCTGACTATCGACGAGGGCGCTGTCGCGCCGTGGAACAGCCTGATGTGGTCGCTGATGACGGACATCTGCCGCGAAATGGGCGTGCGGACGGACGTTCCGTTTCGGGACTTGACCGAACAGGAAAAGGACATCGTGTACCACGGTCCGGCAGAGAAAAAGCACATTTTCTATCACAATAAGAATACCGGTCAAGCCGGAGATCTGGATTTTACCTATTTTAACGCCGTTTACACCGTCGAAAACGCGCTTTCCAAAGTCAAGGATGAGAAGGGCATGAAGCGCGTGGAAAAATTTTTGAAAGAGGATATCTGCCCGGATTGCCACGGTACGCGGCTGTCCAGCGCTGCCCGTGCGCCGAAGCTGCGAGGGATTTCGCTGGATGAAGCCTGCACGATGACACTGTCACAGCTGGTAGAGTGGGTACGAGGTGTTCCCGGCAGTCTGCCGGAGGAAATGCGCCCGATGGCCGAAAGCATCTGCGAGGCATTCCAGAGCCCCGCCAAACGGCTGATGGATCTGGGACTGGGCTACCTGACGCTTGACCGCTCCGCGTCCACGCTCTCCACCGGCGAGCGCCAGCGGATGCAGCTGGCCCGCGCTGTCCGCAATCGGACAACCGGCGTTCTGTATGTGCTGGACGAGCCGTCCATCGGTCTGCACCCGTCCAATATTGTAGGCCTGACCGGGGTAATGCACGATTTAGTTGCAGACGGCAATTCCGTGATTCTGGTTGACCACGACACGCAGATTTTGAAGGAAGCCGACTGGATTATCGAAATGGGGCCGGAGGCGGGCGCAAAGGGCGGGCATGTGATTGCCGAGGGGACAATTCCCACCATAGAAGAAACTCCGGCCTCGCAGATCGGGCCATTTCTTTCCGGCAAAGCCGAAACGAGGCTGCGCACCTGTGCCGCAAAGGACGCGCTGTTTGCAAACGGCACGATTTATCTGTCCACATCCCAAATTCACACGGTCAAACCGCTTGAGGTCAATATTCCGAAAGGACGGCTGACGGTTGTAACAGGCGTATCGGGTTCTGGCAAGACCACGATGATATTGGAAAGCCTCGTTCCCGCACTGGACGCTAATATCAACGGCAGTTCCCTGTCCGCACATATCCGTGCAATCAAAGCTGATGGTATCGCGCACGTCAAACTCATTGACGCAACACCCATTGGTATCAACGTCCGCTCAACGGTCGCCACCTACGCGGGTGTGCATGATGAACTGCGCAAACTCTATGCAAAATCCACTGACGCAAAAGAAAAGCGTTATAAGGCAAGCGATTTTTCCTACAATACCGGCTCACTCCGCTGCCCCGGCTGCGACGGAACGGGCGTAGTAAGCCTCGACGTGCAGTTCCTGCCGGACGTTGACATTCCCTGCCCGGACTGCCGTGGCTCGCGCTATACAAGGGCCGCCTATGATATAAGGCTCACAAACAAGGCAGGCGTATCCGCGTCTCTGCCGGAGTTGATGGATATGGATGTGAATTCTGCCATCGATTTCTGTAAGGACATGAAAACCGTCAGCCAAAGGCTGAACATTCTCAGGCAGCTTGGCCTTGGCTATCTCACGCTCGGCGAGGAAACACCGAGCCTGTCCGGCGGCGAAGCGCAGCGGCTCAAGCTGGCAAGCGAGATCGGCAAAACGCAGACCGATTCTGTTTTCGTCTTCGACGAACCCTCCATCGGGCTGCACCCGCTGGACGTGCGGGTTCTGCTCGGCGTCTTTCAGGCGCTTCTGGACAATGGCGCGACGGTCATTGTCATTGAACATGATCTGGATGTAATCCGAAACGCCGACTATGTGATCGACATGGGGCCGGGCGGCGGCGACGCGGGCGGGCAGATCGTCGCCAGCGGCACGCCGCAGGAGATCCGGGAAAACAAAAACAGTATCACCGGCAGATATCTATGACGACGCAAACCGGCGGAGAAGGAAGTCCTTCTCCGCCGGTTGTTATTTCTTTGCGAGATAGAATATCACATGGGCTTCTTCATCCGCCAGCGGGATATTGACCCGCTCCGGATAGCCGTCCTGAAGATTTCCATAATCCGTGCTAAAGCACGGCAGCGAGGAAGCCCGAACCAGTTCGTCAAACACAGCATTATCTGTCTGCACCAAAAACTTGGATGCTGGCATTTTTTCGCGGCAGAGGGCATCCCAGAAGCCAAGCTCCGTGCGCAGCAGAAAATTGAAGCCGTTGATGTCTGCAAATGTCAGGGATTTGTGCGTCGCAAGTTCATGATCTTTCGGGACGCAGACGAACAGGTTTTCCTGCATAAAAGGGCTTCCACCGTCAATCGGAAACGGCAGAACGGCAATGTCGCACGAGCCGTCCTGCCATGCGCGCAGGACCTCTTCATTCTGGCAGATGGCGGAAGCAACCATTTTTTCCGGCTGTGCGGCGTTGAGTGCTTTCAAAAGTTCCCAAAGCGGCGCAGGCGCGCAGGATTTCACAAGGATCGTCCGCTGCCGCTGATCGAAGGCGCGTACCTGCGCAACGGCCTGCTCCACTTCAGCGAGGAGTTTTCGGGCATACTCCACCGCCGTGTTTCCCGTGTCATTCAGTTCAATTCTATTTTTCCCTCTGATAAACAGCGGCACGCCAAAAGCATCCTCCAGATGCTGCATGGAGCGCGTTACAGACGGTGTAGAAATGTGAAATTCTTCGGCGACCTTGCTCAATGTACCGAGATCAGCAAAGGCTGTAAGCTGCCGCAGTTCATACAGGTCAATCATCGTGTTACCTCTTGCATTTCATATTCTGAAACGTTCTTTGCAATATCGATAGTGTACAACATCTGAATTTCGGTGTAAAGTATCTAATCAGAAGGAAATCAGCTTTTCAGAAAAATGGAGGTATGATCATGGAATATGTAACTTTGAATAATGGAATCAAGATGCCCAAACTGGGCTATGGCGTGTATCAGACCCCGGCGGGGGATACCAGACGCTGCGTGCTGGACGCCATCGACGTGGGCTATCGCAGCATTGATACGGCGCAGGCGTATTACAACGAGGAGGGTGTTGGCGAAGCGCTGGCAGAGTCCGGTCTGCCCCGCGAGGAATTTTTCCTGACCACCAAGGTCTGGATCACAAACGCAGGCTATGAAAAAGCGAAGGCTTCCATTGAGGAATCCATGTGCAAGCTGCGCACCGATTATCTCGATCTGCTGCTCATCCACCAGCCGTTCGGTGATTATTACGGTACCTATCGCGCAATGGAAGAATTGTACAAGGCTGGCAGGCTCCGCGCGATCGGCGTTTCCAACTTTGGCCCTGACCGGTATCTGGACATCCAGCACTTCGCGGAGGTCAAGCCGGCCGTCAACCAGATCGAAACACATGTGTTTCAGCAGCAGAAGACGGCCAAAGAATATCTCAAGAAATACGGCTGCCAGATCGAATCCTGGGGCCCGTTTGCGGAAGGCCGCAAGGATATGTTCACCAACCCCGTTCTGACCCAGATCGGCGAGAAGTACGGCAAAACCGCCGCACAGACCGCCCTGCGCTTCCTGCTCCAGAGTGATGTTGTCGTGATCCCCAAGTCCACGCACAAGGACCGGATACAGCAGAACTTTGACCTCTTTGACTTCACACTGACGGCAGAGGATATGGCGGCGATCGAAGCCCTCGATGGCGGCGAGAGCCTGTTCTTCTCCCACTATGATCCGAAAACCGTGGAGTGGTTCATGTCTATCCTGTAACGCATAGAGTGGCAGAACTGTCATAAAAACAGTTCTGCCGCTTCTTCTATCAGTTTTCCTTATCCGAAAGGCGTAAAAGCGAAATTGATTACAGAAGCCGAACCGGCTACAATAAGCCCATAACATGAAGTGAAAAGGAGTTTTGACATGGCAGCATTGATCGCATACTATTCCCGTGCGGGAGAAAATTACTTTGGCGGTGCGTACCGCCGCATTGCCGTCGGCAATACAGAAAAAGCAGCCAACATGCTGGCCGAACTGACCGGCGGCGAACTTTATAAAATCGAACAGGAGCAGCCCTATTCCGAGGGCTACAAGACCTGCATTGCAGAGGCAAAGGCCGACCTGCAGAAGAAAGCCCGCCCGGAGGTTTTAAATCTGCCCGATGATCTGGATGCCTACGATGAGATTTATCTGGGTTACCCCAACTATTGGGGAACAATGCCGATGGCGGTCTACACCTTCCTCGAGCACTATGATTTCACCGGCAAGACGATTCACCCCTTCTGCACGCACGAAGGAAGCGGCCTTTCCCATACCGTACAGGACATTCAGAAAGCCGCGCCGCAAGCCCGCGTCACCAAGGGTCTTGCCATTCATGGAAGCAGCGTGGACGGAGCGAAAGCAGCGCTTGAAAACTGGATTCAGGAGGTTCACTGAATGGAATGTGAAGAAATTCGGGTCGATCTGCGTACCATCCCGCACAGCGCCGACCGGCAGCGTTCGGCGCAGCTGCTGTTCCGGCTGAACCACACGCTGCCGTTTTCGGAGGAATACAACGCCCTGCTCCGCGAGCTGCTGGGCAAGAATCTCGGCGAGGGCAGCACCATTGCACCGCCGCTCAGCGGCGCGGCGCTGGATATGCTGAAGATCGGCAGGGGCGTTTTTGTCAACTCCAATCTGCTGGCGATGGCGCGGGGCGGCATCACCATTGGCGATCATGCCCGCATTGCCGCCAACGTCCAACTGCTTTCCAACAACCACGATCCCTATGATCTGGACGTTCTGACCTGCAAGCCGGTGGAGATCGGGGACTATGCGTGGATCGGCGCAGGCGCGACGGTGCTGCCCGGTGTGCGCGTGGGGCGGCACGCCGTCATAGGCGCGGCCTCCGTGGTCACGAAGGATGTGCCAGACTATGCCGTAGCGGTCGGGAACCCCGCGCGGGTTATCAAAATGCTGGACAAAGAAAAAATCGAGGACTGAGATAACCGCAGCCGCCCACACTTTGGGCGGCTGCATTATGTTTTGGACGCGGATTTGTTACCACGTCAGTGAAAACTCCACCAACTCCGGCGTTTCCGGCTTGCCGATCAGCGGTTCTTTTCTGTCCAACGCAGAAAGCTGCGCCATTTCGTCAGGCGTCAGTGTAAAATCGAACAGGGCAAACTTCTCCCGGATATGCTCCGGTTTGGTGCTTCTGGGAATGACGGCGATACCTTTTTGCGTCAGGAAGCGGAGCAGGATTTGCGCCGGAGTTTTGCCGTACTTCTCAGCGAGGGCACGCACGGCGGGGCCGGCGAACATTTCATTCCGGTTGCCCTGACCAAGCGGTGTATACGCCATGTGCGCCACGCTCTTTTTGTCCATCCAGCTACGCTCTAGGCTGCGCTGGCAGTAGAGATTCGTTTCAATCTGATTCACTGCCGGGACGACCTTAAAGCAGGCCATTTCAAAGATGACTGCTGAGGATCAAGGAGCGAGCAGCGGATCTTGAAGGCGAAGAGATGTATTTGACCTTTGGAGAGACCATGTACGATACTCCCCGACATGGATCGACGGCAAAAAGCACGCGCGAAATGTGTATGCGCATACGCGCGAGGAATGCGAGGAGAAGCTGAAGGTGTTGATCGCGGAGATGAAAGCGGAGCTGGCGGAGTTGAAGCGGCAGAAGACTGACAAGCATTGATCGAATGAACGGAACGCAGCCGTCCGGAATGCTCCGGATGGCTGCGATTGCACTTTGGCAGATCGTTTGCTATAATGAAACTAATCGAAATTTATAAAGGAGAATATTGATGAAACTATTTTTATGTTCGCACTTTTCAAGT
>CALCJW010000072.1:0-16540 GCA_937967235.1 uncultured Clostridia bacterium | reverse complement strand
AAGCGCAGCGCGCCGTAGCTTCCGGTAAAGACGTTGTTATTTTCAAAGCTGTGCAGCACCGGCAGAAAAAGCTCTTCCATTTACGCCGTCAGCGCCTCCATTTCGTCAAGCAGCTTCGAGAACATCGCAAGCGCCTGGTTGACAGGCTCCGCTGTCGTCATGTCAACGCCCGCACCCTTGAGAAGCTCAATCGGGCTCTTGCTGCATCCGCCGGAGAGGAAGCCGAGGTATCGCTCGACCGCGGGCTCACCGTCTTTCAAAATACCCTCTGAGAGCGCAATCGCCGCCGCATAGCCTGTCGCGTACTGGAAGACGTAGTAGTTATAGTAAAAATGCGGGATCCGCGCCCACTCGAGCGCAATTTCCTCGTCCAGCACCACGTCTTCTCCGTAATAAAGCGCGTTGAGCTTGCGGTATTCCTCGCACAGAACATCCGCCGTCAGCGTCACGCCCTGCGCGCTTAGTTCCGCTATTTTGAGCTCAAACTCGGCGAACATCGTCTGCCGGTAAAGCGTCGTGCGGAACTGCTCTAAGAAGTGGTTGATGAGATAGGCGCGCTGCTTTTTGTCCGTTGTTGTCTTGAGAAGATGCTGCATTAAAAGCGCCTCGTTGCAGGTCGACGCGACCTCGGCCACAAAAATCACATAGTCAGAGTAGACGATCGGCTGCGTCTTGTTGGACAGGTACGAATGAATCGCATGCCCCATCTCGTGCGCCAGTGTGAACTCGCTGTCCAATGTCCCCGTGTAGTTTAAAAGCACATACGGGTGCACACGCGCGCCCGCCGAGTACGCGCCCGAGCGCTTGCCGGTATTTTCATACACGTCGATCCAGCGATTCTCGAATCCCTCCTGCAAAATCTTCCCGTACCGCTCACCCATGACGCCAAGCGCCTGCGCGACGGTCTTCTTTGCCTCCGCAAAGGGAATCCGCTCCTCCGACGCGGCAACCAGCGGCGTATAGAGATCGTACATATGAAGCTCGCTGACGCCCAGAAGCTTCTTGCGAAGCCGCATGTACCGGTGCATCTTGTCCATGTTCTGGTGCACGGCTTCAATGAGCTCATGGTACACGCTCACAGGCACCTCGGTCGCGTCCAAAGACGCTTCCAGAGGCGAAGTATAGTGCCGCGCCTTTGAGAAGAACTCGAGCTGCTTGACCTGTCCGGCAAGTGTTGCGGCTACTGTGTTTTTATACGCGCCGAAGCCCGCATACAAACTCTCAAACGCATTCTTGCGGAGCGTCCGGTCGGGCGACTCCATCGCCGCGATATAGCTTCCCTGCGTGATTGGGTGCTCCTCGCCGTTTGCGTCCAGCGCCGGACGGAACGTGAGATCGGCATCCGCGAACAAAGAGTAGACCTCCTCCGGCGTTCCCGCCATCTCGCCCGCCATGGCCAGCAGCTTTTCCTCGCTTTCCGATAAAATATGCGCCCGCTTGCGGCGGATGGAGTCAAAATGCCGCCGGTAGAGGTTCAGTTCAGGCACTTCCTCATAGAATTTCTCCATTTGTTCATCGGAGATCGACAGCAGCTCCGGCACCTCAAAGGCCGTGTCCGCGCCCAGCTGCACCCAGACCTTGGTGAGCTTGCCGGTCAGGTCCTGATAGACGGCGTTTCTTGTGTCCTCGTCGCTTTTGCGCTGGGCGTAGTTCGCGAGGCTGTCCAGCAGCACCGAAATTTCCTCGCCCAGCTTTTGATATTCCAGCAGCGTCTGCGCGCTCGCAGATAATTTCCCGGCGTATTCCGGAAGCTTTGCGCCAAGCGTCTTTAGCTTTTCCAAATCCTCGAGCCACGCCGCGTCCGACGCATATAAGTCCTCCATTGCCCATGTATCTTCGCGCGCGATTTCCTCACGCGAACGGATTTTCTCTGCCATCCGATAGCCTCCTGTCACACAATTTGTACAAATAGTCTACCACATTTCGGGCCGCTTCACAACTACCTGCCGGTTTTTTGCACGCACGCTTGCTTTTATCGGCAAATGCCGTATAATTATGCTGTTTTCATGCAGATTTTTCACAAAGGAGACTTGACCCATGAAACAGCAAACCCGCGGCAGCCTGATGCTTCTGCTCTGCGCCATGGTCTGGGGCGCGGCGTTCGTCGCCCAGAGCGAGGGCATGAACTATGTAGGGCCCTTTACCATGCAGGCGGCAAGATACTTTCTCGCCGGCCTTGTGCTGGTACCGGTCATCTTCCTGCGCGACAAAAAGGGAATCTCCGTCCGCCCGTCCGGAATGACGGCAAAGCGGCAGCTTCTGTGCGGCGTGGTCTGCGGCCTTCTTCTGTGCACGGCCAGCATCATCCAGCAATACGGCATCATCCACACGACGGTCGGAAAATCCGGCTTTATTACCACCATGTATATCATCCTCGTCCCCTTCCTCGGTCTGTTCGTGAAGCTCCGCGTGAAGCTCATGAACTGGGTCTGCGCGATCATCGCGCTCGTGGGCCTCTATCTTCTGTGCGCGGGCGGCGAGGGGCTTTCCGGCGTGAATGCCGGCGACTGGCTGACGCTTCTGTGCGCGGTCTTTTTCGCGTGCCATATTCTCTTTATCGACCGCACGTGCCACGATTTAGACGGTGTGCGCCTGTCCTGCGTCCAGTTCTTCACAGCCTCGGCCGTCAGCATTCTTCCAATGCTTCTTCTGGAGCATCCGAGCTGGGCGGCTATCCAAAGCGCGTGGCTCCCGATCGTCTACGCGGGCGTGTGCTCCGGCGGCGTGGGCTACACGCTGCAAATCCTTGGCCAGCAGCTCGTCCCCCCCACGCTTGCCAGCATGATTCTGAGTCTGGAATCGGTCTTTGCCGTCCTCTTCGGCTGGCTTATCCTCCATCAGGCGCTGAGCGCAAGAGAGCTTCTCGGCTGCCTCGTTATCTTCATCGCCATCGTCATCGCCCAGCTTCCCTCCAAGGAAACCGCCGCCGCATAATTTCCGATCGATAATCTTCGGCAAATTCGTAACTTCCCATGGGGCGGACAGCCCACATCGCCCCATTGGCACGAACGAATTCGCCAAAGACTTTCGTAAAAACGATTCTGTCTGCCGGGTCGATGTGGGCATCGACCCCTGCAAATTGAAAGCGTACTGCCGATTGGGTCGTGGGCATTGGCTCCTGCAAAGCTCAGAATCTCTCCCTTCAATCCACGAAAAACGGCTCCGGGAAATCCCGGAGCCGTTTTCTGCAATTTATTCCACCTATCGAAAAGATGCTGCGATTTTAAGGTAAGTGTTTTTATTATGCCGGTTTTTTGTTGAAGAAGTATTCCTTCGTCATCTTGATGACGACAGGCGACAGGGCGATCAAGGCGATGAAGTTCGGGACAGCCATCAGGCCGTTGAAGGTATCGGAGATATCCCACACGACGTCGATGGAGGAAACAGCGCCGACAACGATGATGACGACGTACAAAGCCTTGTAGACCGAAGCAGCCTTCAGACCGAACAGATACTGGAAGCAGCGAGATCCGTACAGAGACCAGCCGAGGATCGTCGTGAACGCGAAGAGCGTCAGAGCAACCGCGACGAACGTAGAAGCGATCTTATCGCCGAAGACGGTTGCGAATGCGGCGGTGATGAGCTCAGAGCCGGGCTTGACGCCAAACGGGATCTCAACGCCGGAGCAGATGATGGTAAGAGCAGTCAGAGAGCAAATAACGATGGTATCGGCAAAGCACTCGAAGATGCCGTACATACCCTGCTGGACAGGACCCGGGGTGTCAGCCGCGGAGTGTGCGATTGCAGCGGAGCCGAGGCCGGCCTCGTTGGAGAACGCAGAGCGGCGAAGACCCCAGACGATGGTTTCCTTCAGGACAATACCGGCAGCCGCGCCGCCGATGGCCTGCGGATTGAAAGCGGTGGAGAAGATCTTGCCGAACGCGGGGATGATATTATTTGCATGGACAACGATAACGGTAACGCCAAAAACGATGTAAAGAAGCGCCATAGCCGGGACGAGCTTTTCCGCGACAGCGCCGATGCGCTTGATGCCGCCGAAGAGGATAATGCCGACGAGGACAGCCAAAACGATGCCGAGGATGAGGTTCAGCGTGCCGCGCTCCGCAGCTGCGGACGGGATGAACGCATCGACAGCGTTGTTGATGGAGCCGACGATGGAGTTGACCTGCGACATGTTGCCGATACCGAAAGCGGCGATGGCTGCAAAGATACAGAACAGGATGCCGACCCATTGCCAGCCCTTGCCGAGGCCGTTCTTGACGTAGTACATCGGGCCGCCGACCCAGTCGCCCTTCGCGTCGCGCTCACGGTACTTGATTGCGAGCAGAACTTCGGAGTACTTGACCATCATGCCAAGCAAGGCAGCCAGCCAGAGCCAGAAGATGGCGCCGTAGCCGCCGAGGGCGATGGCCTGGGAGGTACCAACGATGTTGCCGGTGCCGACCGTAGCCGCCAGCGCCGTGGAGACAGCCTGCATCGGCGTGACTGCGCCTTCGCCTGCCTCCTGTTTCTGGAACATTTTACCCAGTGTGTTCTTCATCACGTAGCCGAACTTCGTGAACTGAAGACCACGGTTGCGGATGGTCAGATAAAGACCAAAGAGGATGGTGCACGGCAGGAAGATGTACAGCCATGCTACAGTGTTAAGGGTACCGGTGATAAAACTAATGATTGCCTGCATAGATTTTGCCTTCGGACGATCCCCCGATCGTCCATCCTTTCCTGATTATTTCCGCCTTGCGGGACGGGAGTCGCGGAAAGGACGTAGCAAGGTCATTGCTCTGTCCTTTTGCCTGAGAGATCGGCGAACCGCCTTACACCTTCGGCGCTCTTGTAAGAGGCTCTCCAGAGAGGAACAACTGCATTTGTATTTTACACAAAATCTAGCGTCAATTCAAGTGTTTTGCTGTAAAAAATATATAAATATTTTTGTACGAATTGTGAATTCCCCGGTTTTTGCACTGTTTGTATGGGAAAACCGGCTTTTTTCGGCCATTTGTAAACTTTTCCTAAGAATTTCTTTTTTCAGGATTTCGCAGCGTGCCGTTAAAATCGTGTGAAGCGTTTCACTTTCCGCTTGCGCCATAGTTTGAAAGTACGCGCGCCGACGGGTCGTTCACATCGCAGCCCGGCCACGTTTTGTTCGGCATCCAGAAATCGACAACCATCTCGGACTGGCCGGGATAATAGCGCTCGAAGATCTCGCGGTACAGAAGCGATTCCTTCGTGAACGGCTGCGCGTGGGTATACTTCCTGCGCTTCTCCTCGAATTCCTCGTCGGTATACTGCTTTTCCGCAAATTCCTTGAGATCATCCACCATCGAATGGCCGACCGCATCGGAGAACGCCGCCTTTTCGCGGTAGAGAATGTCGTGCGGCAGATAATCGCCCTCGAATGCGTGGCGGAGCAGATACTTGCCCTTGCCGTATTTGTTGAGTTTCAGCTCCGGGTCGACGGACATGACGTACTTGACAAAATCGAGGTCGCCGAATGGGACTCTGGCCTCTAGCGAGTTGACACTGATGCAGCGGTCGGCGCGGAGCACGTCGTACATGTGAAGCTCGCGGATGCGCTTTTCGGCCTCCTTCTGGAATTCTTCGGCAGAGGGCGCAAAGTCAGTGTATTTATAACCGAACAGCTCGTCGGAAATTTCACCCGTCAGGATTACGCGCAGGTCGGTGTTTTCGTGGATCCACTTGCAAAGAAGGTACATGCCCATGCTCGCGCGGATGGTCGTAATATCATACGTGCCCAGCATCCGGATGACCTCTTCCAGACTATCGAACACCTGCTGCTTCGTCATATAGACCTCGGTGTGGTCGCTTCCGATGTAGTCTGCTACCTGCTTGGCATATTTGAGATCGATCGCGTCCTCGCTCATGCCGATGGCAAACGTGCGGATGGGCGTATCCGACTTGCGCGCGGCGATCGCACAGACAAGCGACGAATCAAGACCGCCCGAGAGCAAAAAACCGACCTTCGCGTCGGCCACGAGCCGCTTTTCGACACCGCGAACGAGCTTGTCGTGAATCTTCACGCACACCGTGTCCAGATCATCGTGACAGACCGTCTCCGGCTTTGCGATGTCACAGTAGCAGACGAACTTTCCGTCCTTGTAGTAATGTCCGGGAGGGAACGGCATGATCTTGTCGCAGAGTGTGACTAAGTTCTTGGGCTCGCTGGCGAAGACGATCACGCCCTTTTTGTCGTAGCCGTAATAGAGCGGCCGGATACCGATGGGGTCGCGCGCGGCGATATACTCTTTCGTGCGTCCGTCGTAAAGAATCAGTGCAAACTCCGCGTCGAGCACCCGGAACATGTCCACGCCGTGTTCAAAGTACAGAGGAAGCAATATCTCGCAGTCCGAGCCGCTGACGAACTCGTATTTCTTCTCGAGCTCCTTTTTGAGCTTCTCGAACCCGTAAATTTCGCCGTTGCAGACGACGTAGCTGCCATCGCGCTCAAACGGCTGCATGCCGCTGGGCGTTAAGCCCATGATGGAAAGGCGATGAAAGCCAAGTAAGCCCTTGCCGGTATCGACGATGCGGCTGTCATCGGGGCCTCGGGAGGTGGTCTTCAGAAAACCCTTCTGAAATTCAGAAAAGGCGGCACAAACGTCACAGTAACCCATAATCGAACACATGATAAAATCCTCCAGAATTTTGAATCAGCATTCGATAGGGCAAGTGCTGTCTCGCTGTGCCACCTATCTTTTGTCTCTGTCGCGTCTTCTAACGCTCTGCCTGGGTAACGGGCGGCAGGCCCGGCACACCTACTGAGAAACTATGTTTCCTTTCAGCTTGCGGCTCGCCGGGTGTTCTTCGCGTAACGCTTACTGCGCGGCTTCCACCTTGCCCACGCTCTCTATCAGCAGCCTTTTACGGTACTTTTCCCGGCTCAAACGCCTTTGGGTATTCTATTTATCTTGTCTTGTGCCCGGCGCGTCTTAGTCCCACGCGCTGGTATCCAGACAGGAAAGATACAATTCTGCATCTTTGGCGAAGCAGGAATCGAAAAAATCGTGCTGCTCGTGGACGCTTTCCATCAGGAACGAATGTGCGGGGTTGATGAACTGGTAGGGGCTTTCAAGCTCATAGGAACGGTTCACATTGCGGTTCATATAAGAATCCTCCTTCTAAAAAATAAATCAAAATAAATTGGACAAACAAATTTATCTCACGCCGAACAGAAGCTTGTCGTACGTCGGGAACGGCCAGAAGCGTTCAGCGGTCAGAGGCTCTGCCTCATCGCACACCACGCGCAGCGCCGCCATTCTTGGAAGCATCGCGTCGCGGATCTGGAACGCGGACTCGGTGACGCTGTCAATGGCTTTGATCTGGAGCGTCGTTTTTTCAAGCTCGTCTGCCGCCGCGTCGATCTGGTCGAGAAGCGAAGAGAGCTTCGTGATCGTGCCGGTTTCGTATTTTGCCGGCAGCGACGGTAAGATCGCGCGCTTGGCAGCCAGTGTCTCGGTGAGCTCCTTCGTGTAGCCGGCAACGGCGGGCAGGATCTCCTTGCGCGTCATGTCCAGCATCGTCTGCGCCTCGATGGTGACAGTCTTGACGTAGTTTTCCATCATGATCTCGTAGCGCGACTCGAGCTCCGCCTTCGTGAAAATCTTGAGGCCGGTCAGCATGTCGACGTTTTTCTTTTCCAGCAGCGTCGGCATCGCATCGGGCGTGGTTCTTAAATTCAGAAGGCCGCGCTGTTCGGTTGCTTCCTTGATCCATGCGTCGTCGTAGCCGTTGCCGTTGAAGATGATGCGCTTGTGCGCGTGAATCGTGCGGCGGATGAGATCGTGCAGCACGCCTTCAAAGTCATCTGCCTTCTCTAGCGCATCGGCAAAACCTTTGAGCGACTGCGCGACAGCGCCGTTGAGCATAATGTTCGTGCAGGCAATGGAGTTGGCCGAGCCAAGCATCCGGAACTCAAACTTGTTGCCTGTGAAGGCGAAGGGCGAAGTGCGGTTGCGGTCCGTCGTGTCGCGCAGGAACTTGGGAAGCACATGCACGCCGAGCTTCATGACCGTCTTCTCTGCCGCATTGTAGGGTGCGTCGGCTTCGATCGCGTCTAAAATCGCGGTCAGCTCGTCTCCCAGGAAGATCGATACAACCGCCGGAGGCGCTTCGTTTGCGCCGAGCCGGTGATCGTTGCCTGCCGTCGCAACGCTCAGCCGCAGCAAATCCTGATAATCGTCGACGGCCTGAATGACCGCGCACAGGAAGAGCAGGAACTGCGCGTTTTCATACGGCGTTTCGCCCGGCGTCAGAAGGTTTACGCCTGTGTCGGTCGCAATCGACCAGTTGTTGTGCTTGCCGGAGCCGTTGACGCCCGCGAAGGGCTTTTCATGCAGCAAGCACACGAGACCATGCCGGAGGGCAACTTTCTGCATGATCTCCATCGTCAGCTGGTTGTGATCGGTCGCGATGTTGGTTGTTGTATAAATAGGGGCCAGCTCATGCTGCGCCGGGGCGACTTCGTTGTGCTCGGTCTTGGCAAGGATGCCAAGCTTCCAAAGCTCCTCGTTGAGGTCTTCCATGAATTCCGCGACCCGCGGCTTGATGGAGCCGAAATAGTGATCATCGAGCTCCTGTCCCTTCGGGGGCTTCGCACCAAAGAGCGTCCGGCCGCAGAAGACGAGGTCCTTGCGCTTGTCAAACATCTCGCGGTCAACAAGGAAATATTCCTGCTCGGAGCCGACGGAGGTTCTGACGCATTTCACGTCTTCGTTGCCAAAGAGCTTCAAAACGCGCATCGCCTGCTTGTTGATGGCCTGCATCGAGCGCAGCAGCGGCGTTTTCTTGTCGAGCGCCTCACCGCCGTACGAGCAGAACGCCGTCGGGATGCAGAGCGTCTTGCCCTTCAAAAACGCGTAGGACGTGGGGTCCCAAGCGGTGTAGCCGCGTGCCTCAAACGTTGCGCGCAGGCCGCCGGACGGAAAGCTGGACGCATCCGGCTCGCCCTGAATGAGCTCCTTGCCGGAAAACTCCATAATCACGCCGCCGTCGGGCGACGGGGAAATAAAGCTATCGTGCTTCTCGGCGGTGATGCCGGTCAGCGGCTGGAACCAGTGGGTAAAATGCGTCGCGCCGTGTTCGACTGCCCAGTCGCGCATGGCCTCGGCTACGGCATTGGCCACCTGATTATCCAGACTCACCCCTTCGTCGATCGTCTTTTTCAGGGACTTGTAGACCTTGGCCGGAAGTCTTGCGCGCATGACTCTGTCGTCAAACACCAGACTTCCGAAATAATCAGAAACCGTTTGCATGTTACGCCACTCCTTTCGTATGAATAAAAGCCGAGGCAAGGCGTCAAAATCCCAAAAAGACGCCATTGCCCCGGTTTCCTCGTTACCTGTATTCTGTATAAAAAACGAATCGTTCGGGAAGCTATGATCTCATCGGCTTACGACGAGGTACCACAGGTTCCGTCAAAATAAGAAAAGACGCCTCTGAGCCCCATTGCTCAAAGACGCCGTTGCCTTATGCTCCGCATTATACGCATGCGGCCTTCGTTTGTCAAGCAGAATTTTTGAAAATTTGCAGGAAATTTTTTTGCTCCTGCATTTTGCGTTCTGTCTTTCATCATTTTCCGCCAATGGAAGGCCGGGTTTCCGCGCCCGTCTTGTCTGATTGCACGAAATGTCATTTCTGCCTGCAAAGCGGATTGACAGCCGTTTTCCGGCATGCTATGATATGGTACATATGAAAAGCTGTAATAAAATGACTTTTAATATTGTAAGAAGCGAAGATAGAATGAGCAATGGCGTTCATTCGGGCGGGGGCGGTACCTGCTCGGGTGAGCGCCCTCTTTTTTAGGAAAGGCTGCTTGATATGGTTTACGAAAAGGAAGAAATCCTGCAATATGTCATTGAGGAGGATGTGAAGTTCATCCGCATGACGTTCTGCGACGTGATGGGCCGGCTCAAAAACGTTTCGATCATGCCGGACGAATTGGACCGCGCGTTTGCCTACGGCATTTCCATCGACGCGTCGGCCATCGCGGGCTTCGGCGGCGAGGTACACTCCGACCTTGTCCTGCGCCCGGACGCGTCGACGCTCTGCATTCTGCCGTGGAGACCCGAGCACGGGCGCGTGGTGCGCATGTTCTGCTCGGTGTATTACCCGGACGGCCGGCCGTTTGAGATGGACACACGCGCGATTCTTGCAAACGCTGTGAAGGAGGCGGAACAGGAAGGACTCACGTTCTTCTTCGGCCCCGAGATGGAGTTTTACCTTTTCCGGCTGGACGATACGGGAGCTGCCACAAAGGTTCCGTATGACACGGCCGGATACATGGACGTTGCGCCGGAGGATAAGGGTGAAAATGTGCGCCGCGAGGCGTGCCTGACCCTTGAGCAGATGGGCATCCGCCCGGAGAGTTCGCACCATGAGGAAGGCCCCGGGCAGAACGAGATCGACTTCCGTTACGCGGACCCCTTAACTGCCGCAGACAATGCGGTCACGTTCCGGAGCGTCGTTTCGACTGTAGCTGCTGGAAATGGTCTCTACGCCGATTTTTCGCCAAAGCCTCTGCCGGACGCACCGGGAAGCGGCATGCACATCAACCTTTCCGTGAAGTCGTCAAGCGGCGCGGATGTTATGCCGCAGGTTATGGCCGGTATCCTCGACCATATTTACAATCTGACTGTGTTTTTAAACCCCGTGGACGCGTCCTATCGCCGCCTCGGCTGCCGCAAGGCCCCGCGGTACATCTCGTGGTCGAGCGAGAACCGCTCGCAGCTCATCCGCATTCCAGCCGCCTCCGGCGAGTACCGAAGAGCCGAGCTCCGCTCGCCGGACCCCTCATGTAACCCCTATCTTGCCTTTGCGCTGCTCATCTACGCGGGGCTTGATGGCGTGAGAGCCGCGTCTTCCCTGCCCGCGCCCGCCGATGTGAACCTCTTCACAGCGCCCGAGCAGGTGACCGCCAGCTACCGAAAGCTCCCCGAAACACTCGACGAGGCCAAGCAGGCAGCGCACGCAAGCGAATTTGCCCGCCGGTACCTCCCCGAGACCCTTGTCGCTTATTACACCCGTTGATGCTACCCCACCCCGGAAAGGAGGCGCGCACAAATGGATAGCGTAACGCAAAGCTACAGCGTGCTGCTCGTCTCCGCGTCCGCAAAATTTATGGACTCCGTGCTCCCGCTCCTGCCCGAGCACAGCTTTTCGCCCATCACGAAGGCCCCGGACGTTTCAAGCGCCCGGCGATGTCTTCTCGAGCGCAGCTACGATCTTCTGATCATCAATGCGCCGCTGCCGGACGAGTTCGGCACGAATTTCGCCCTTGATATCTGCCAGAGCACGCAGACGGGCGTTCTTCTTCTCGTGCGCGCCGAGCAGTACCCCGACGTGACCGCGCGCGTTGCGCCAAGCGGTGTTCTGACGCTCCAGAAGCCGACCTCCCCCGCGCTTTTTTCTTCCACGCTCCAGCTCCTCTGCGCCACGCGCGCGCGCCTTCGCCGCATGGAACAGAAGACTGCGACACTGGAGGAAAAGATGGCGGAGATCCGGCTCGTCAACCGGGCGAAGTGGGTGCTCATCGAGCAGCTCAAAATGACAGAAAACGAGGCGCACAAGTTCATTGAGCGGCAGGCCATGGACCGGTGCGTCACACGAAGAACCATCGCGGAAAATATCCTTGCAACCTACAAATAACATAGATTGAAACAGAGAAATTGAAATGCGGAGGAAGCAGTTATGACAAAATACATCTTTGTAACCGGCGGTGTGGTCTCGGGTCTCGGCAAGGGCATCACGGCCGCAAGTCTCGGCCGACTTCTCAAAATGCGCGGACTCAAGGTCGCGGCGCAGAAGCTCGACCCCTACATCAACGTCGACCCCGGCACGATGAGCCCGTATCAGCACGGAGAGGTCTACGTGACCGAAGACGGCGCGGAAACCGACCTTGACCTCGGCCACTACGAGCGCTTCATCGACGAAGACCTCAACAAATACTCGAACCTCACAACCGGCAAGGTCTACTGGAACGTCCTCAATAAAGAGCGCCGGGGCGAGTATCTCGGCTCGACCGTGCAGGTCATCCCGCACATTACAAATGAAATCAAGGATTTCGTATACCGTGTCGGCAAGAAGACGAACGCCGATGTGGTCATTACCGAAATCGGCGGCACCATCGGTGACATTGAATCGCAGCCCTTCATCGAAGCGGTTCGGCAGATTTCCCTCGAAGTCGGACGGGAGAACAGCCTTTTTATCCATGTCACGCTGGTGCCGTTTTTGCGTGGCTCTGACGAGCATAAGTCGAAGCCCACGCAGCACTCCGTGAAGGAGCTTCTTGGCATGGGCATCAACCCCAATATCATCGTGCTCCGCTGCGACGAGCCGCTCGAGTCCTCGATTTTCCAGAAAATTTCGATGTTCTGCAACGTAAAGCCCGACTGCGTGATTGAAAATATTACGATCCCGTGCCTCTATGAAGCACCCTTGATGCTCGAAAAGTCCAACTTCTCCTCTGTCGTCTGCCGCGAGCTTCAGATCGACGCGCCCACGCCCGATCTTACCGAGTGGGAGCAGATGGTTGCGCGCGAAAAGGGTGCAAGCAAGTCTGTCACCATCGGCCTGGTCGGAAAGTATGTGCAGCTCCATGACGCGTATCTTTCCGTTGCCGAAGCGCTTCGTCATGCGGGCTATGCGCTCGGAAGCGAGGTTCATATTAAGTGGATTGACTCGGAACACTTGACGAAGGACTCGCTCGCTGATACAATGCATGGAGTAGACGGCATTCTTGTCCCCGGCGGCTTCGGCGGCCGCGGCATCGAGGGCATGATTTTAGCGGCGCAGTACGCGCGCGAGCACCGTCTTCCCTACTTCGGCATCTGCCTCGGCATGCAGGTCGCGGTGATTGAATTTGCTCGTCACGTTGCCGGCATCGAAGATGCGGACTCCGGCGAGTTTAATGAAATCTGCAAGCACAAGGTCATCGACTTCATGCCCGGCCAGAGCGACGAAATTGACAAGGGCGGCACACTCCGCCTCGGCGCGTGCCCGTGCGAGATTCAGTCCGGTACGACCATGGAGCGCTGCTACGGCACTCTGGAGATTTCCGAGCGTCACCGCCACCGCTACGAATTCAACAACGACTACCGGCAGGTCTTGCAGGACGCGGGGCTCACGCTCTCAGGTCTTTCTCCCGACGGACGGCTCGTTGAAACCGTGGAGCTGTCGGACCGCCCGTTCTTCGTCGGCGTGCAGTACCATCCGGAGTTCAAATCGCGCCCCAACAAGGCGCATCCCCTGTTCCAGGGCTTTATTGCGGCCTCTCTCGAGGAGGCGGCAAAGCGATAATACAGATTAGCACCCAGTTTTAGGAGGAGAGACATGGCATCACAGGTAGTATTGATTCTGGATTTTGGCGGGCAGTATAACCAGCTCATCGCGCGCCGCGTGCGTGAGGCGAACGTATACTGCGAGGTCAAGCCCTGCACCACGCCGCTTGACGAGCTGATGAAGTATAATCCCATCGGCTTCATCTTCACCGGCGGCCCGCAGAGCGTCTACGCGGAAGGTTCACCTCAGGTTGACCCGAAGATTTTCACCCTCGGTCTTCCGATTCTCGGCATCTGCTACGGCTGCCAGCTCATCGCGCACAACTTAGGCGGCAAGGTAACCGCCGCGCAGGATGACACCGCGCGCGAATACGGCAAAACGGAGACCTTCTTCGATACCTCCTGTGAGATTTTCCATGGGCTCAAGCCAAGCAGCATCACGTGGATGAGCCACGGCGACTATATGGCAAAGGTGCCCGAGGGCTTCTCCCTCTGCGCGCACTCCGCCGCCTGCCCTACGGTCGGTATCTGCGACGAGACGCGCAAAATCTACGGCGTGCAGTTCCACCCCGAGGTCAACCACACCGAAGAGGGCTCTCTCATTCTCCGCAACTTCTTATATCGCGTCTGCAAGGCGACCGGCGACTGGACCATGGCCGATTACCGACAGAACGCCATCCGCTCCATCCGCGAAAAGGTCGGCTCCGGCAAGGCGCTGCTGGCACTCTCGGGCGGCGTAGACTCCTCCGTTGCGGCCGCGCTCATGGCCGAGGCCATCGGAAATCAGCTGACCTGCGTCTTCGTCGATCACGGTCTCATGCGCAAGGATGAGGGCGACGAGGTCGAAGCGGCGTTCTCCAAGTGGGATATCAACTTTATCCGCGTGAACGCCGAGGACCGCTTCCTCTCGAAGCTTGCGGGCGTATCCGAGCCCGAGGCCAAGCGCAAGATCATCGGCGAGGAGTTCATCCGCGTCTTTGAGGCCGAGGCCAAAAAAATCGGCAAGGTCGATTTCCTCGTCCAGGGTACCATTTACCCTGACGTGATCGAGTCCGGCCTCGGCAATTCCGCCGTCATCAAGAGCCACCACAACGTCGGCGGCCTTCCCGACTATGTTGACTTCAAGGAGATCATCGAGCCGCTGCGCATGCTCTTCAAAGACGAGGTGCGCGGCCTTGGCAGAGAGCTCGACCTTCCCGAGTACCTTGTCATGCGCCAGCCGTTCCCCGGCCCCGGCCTTGCCATCCGTGTCATCGGCGACATTACAAAGGAAAAACTCGACACGCTGCGCGAGGCGGACTTCATCTTCCGCGACGAGGTGGCCAAAGCCGGCTTCGACCGCCAGATGAACCAGTATTTCGCAGTTCTGACCTCCATGCGCTCTGTCGGCGTTATGGGCGACGGCCGGACGTACGATTATACGCTCGCCCTTCGCGGCGTCACCACATCCGACTTCATGACCGCCGACTGGGCAAGGATTCCGTATGACGTGCTCGACCGCGTGTCGGTCCGCATCGTCAACGAAGTGCGCGGCATCAACCGCATCGTCTACGATATCACCAGCAAACCCCCCGCGACCATTGAGTGGGAGTAATTCCGAAAACGCCGGAAACCCGCATGAATACAGGCTTTTTTGCCCGTCAAAATGGCTCGTGATACTGGATTGATACTATTTTTTCAAATCCGGCACTCCGAGAGAATGATTCCAAAATGACAAGCAAAACCGTCCTGCTGAACGACAAATTCAGCAGGACGGTTTTTTGCTTGTCTTATTTCTTTTTCCAAGGAATATATTCCTTGCGCTCTTTGCTGTCATCACAGGTATGCGGCCAGTTCAGTTTCCATTCAAAGTATTCCTCCCGCGTGATCTGCCCCGCATGAAGCTCCTGTTGGCGCAGCAGCCATTCCTGCATGAACTCATCGACAAGACCATATTGGAAGTACATTCCCACTGGCTGGCTAACAGGCCATTCGTCGCTGTCGTTGTACTTCGCGGTGGTATCATCCCCGTTTCGCTCTTTGACCGGATTGCGGACAAGTTGAAACAGCCGGATAGACCCCGGACTATCCTCGTCCAACCAGAAGAATGTCCGCATAAAGTCCTCTGCGCACCCCGGAGCATCTGTATAGAAGTTTTGTCGGTCTACACGCAAAACCTCCGCGATTTTGTTCAGCAAGTCTTTCTTCGGAACACGGTAATTCGTTTCGTACTGAGCAACGCGATTATCCGCGCCCTTTTCCTCCAGTCCGATGGCAACGCCAAGTTCCTTTTGCGTCATACCTCGAAAGGCACGGATTTTCTTGATCTTATCTCCTACTGTCATTCATACCACCGCCTTTGAGAACAGTATAGCGCAAATTTGCGAAATACGCAAGAAAAATATTAACAAAAAAGCGAAATAAATTCTTGACATTAACATTTATGCTAATGTATAATAAGGACGCAGATATTAACATATTTGCGAATCATCAATAAGGAGGTGACACTATGACACAGGAATTGTTTGTACGGGCGGAGGAAGTTGCCAACGAGCTTGGCATTTCCAAACCCTATGCCTACAAGCTGCTACGGGAGATGAACGAGGAATTGAAGCAGAAAGGCTTTATCACCATCCCCGGACGGGTAAGCAGACGGTATTTTGAAGAAAAATTCTATGGCCTGCGTGACAGGCAGTAAGGAGGAAACAGCAATGCCAGCATACAAGGATAAGGAAAAAGGTACATGGTATGCGTCCTTTTACTATGAGGACTGGACGGGAAAGAAAGTAAAAAAGCTGAAACGCGGCTTTTCCACCAAGCGTGACGCGCTGGAATGGGAACGGACGTTTTTGCAGCAGCAAACCGCCGATCTGGAAATGACCTTTGAAAACTTCGTCGCGCTCTATGCGGCGGATATGAAAGGACGCATCAAGGAAAACACATGGGGCACAAAGGAGCATATCCTCTACAAAAAACTGGTGCCCTACTTCGGCAAACGGAAGATGTGTGACATTCATTCAAAAGAGATCATGGCATGGCAGAACGAGATGCTGAATCACCATGACGAAAACGGCAAGCCATATTCCCCGGTATATCTGAAAACGCTCCACAACCAGCTCAGCGCCGTATTCAATCATGCGGTGCGGCATTACGGTCTAAAGGTCAACCCTGCCGCCCAAGTCGGCAACATGGGAAAAGCCAAGGGGCGTGAAATGCAGTTCTGGACAAAGGCGGAATATCTGAAATTTGCAGACGCGATGATGGACAAGCCGCTCTCCTATTACGCCTTTGAAATGCTCTACTGGTGC
>CALCJW010000071.1:0-5232 GCA_937967235.1 uncultured Clostridia bacterium | reverse complement strand
GGGTCAGGGGGTCGCCGTATTTTTTCATCAGGGCATTAAGCCCTTCGTCGTCACCGCTCAGATATTGGCGGTACAAGCTCTCGTCGCAAGTCATAGCGTTCACTTCCTTTTTGCGGATGCTTCCAATTCCAATGCGGAGGGGATTCGTCAGGTGCTTGTCCTGCCGGAATCGCGGTGCTGCCCCTTGAAGCGCGGGTCGGAGGGCTTTTCCGCGTTTTCCGGGATCGCCCATGAGCGCCCGAACCGGGACGCGCCGGGGATCCGCCCCTCGGCGCAATATTGGTTGACCCGCCGCTCTGACACGCCCCAACGGTAGGACGCCTCCCGAATGGAGATATAGCCCTTGATCCCGTTCATACCGCACCTCCGCATGGATAATACTCAACATGATACATTATATACGAATATCCGAAGAAACGCAAGGCATCTGGCGAAGTGTTCAGAGAAAAGTTACCTATGCAGGGGAGCACAAGAAGCATCGCTGCGAAGGACGGGAGAAAACGTGGCAAGCAGGGCAAAGAGGTACCCACTTTGCTTTTCGGGCAGTTTCCGCCGCCGCGAAAACCACCCTCTGCTTGTCAGGGGCAGCGCCCCTGAAACCCTTTGAACGATTTTTCCAAAATCGGCTGCGCGTTTCTCCGAAACGCTTGGGAGCATGGCCGTTACTGGCGGTCATGCTCCTGTTTCTTTTCCTCGCTGCGCTCATCCTTGCCCAGCATCCTGTCCACGTTCTGCTTGTGGAGCAGCAGCTCGCGCATCTCATCGCGCGAACGCCGGTATTCGGCATACGCCGCCTTTTTCTCCGTCAGCAGCTTGGCATATTCCTCCTGTAAGCTCTTGACGGTGGGGAGCTTTTTCACGCCCAGCTCGTCAAAGGCATTCTTCGCCGCCTTGTGCAGAAGGATGTCGCTCTCATGCTCAGCGAGATATTTTTTGGAGTAACCGGCCTTGCGGTATCCGGCGTAAACGTCGCGGGTCTTGGCGTAGTTGATGATATGCGTTTTCAGCACGGCGATCTCCGCCATGCGCGTCTCCGCCGCCTTGATCTGCGCGGAAAGCGCGTGGAACTGCTCCGTGGCGGCAGTGACTTTTTCCTCCAGCTCCGCATACTCCAGCAAGCCGTGCTCCCGCAGATAATTGTAGGTCTGCGCCATCTGCTTGACGTTGAATACCTTCGCCCAGCGCTCGTAGCCCACGCCCTTTCCGGCTCGCAGCTTCGCCTCGATGTCGATGAGCAGCGTGTTCTTTCTCTGCGCGGTCTGACTGCGCTTTTTGCGCGGCGTATGCTCCTTTTCCCCGGCAAGGACAGCGCGCAGCTCGTCCTTCGTATAGCCGTCGATGGAGGAAAGACGGACAAAGCCCTTTTGGCCGGGATGGCGCAGGGAAAGCGTATTGCCGCGCCGCCTGACCTCGCAACCAGCATCGCGCAGCAACTTCAAAAGCGTGTCAAAGCTGTCCGGCTTCTGCAAAAGCGCCGCGTCGATGAGGCCGCAGAGCAGCTCCCGGTGGGAGGGCTTCGCGTTGTTTCCCAGCCACTTACCGTAGTGATTTTTCCCGCGCTTGGGCGCTGCGATGACAGACAGCCGGTGCTCGGTGCAGATGGCGTCGCTGAGCCTTGCGACCGCCCTGCCGGAGCCGAGAAAATCCCGAAACTTTCGCTTGTAGTCCAGCGTGGTGGAGTTCCAGATGATGTGATTATGAATGTGCTTTTTGTCGGTGTGCGTGGCAACGAAAAAGGCGTGTCTGCCTTTCAGAAACCGCTCGGCAAACTCATAGCCTACGCGGTTCGCGTCCTCCGGCGTGATCTCACCGGGCTTGAATGACTGGCGTACCTGATAGGCGATCACGTCATGCCGCTGCTCCCGCCCGGTGATGGTCTGGTACTGCCGCTTGGAGTAAAGAAACTCCGCGTCGGCGGTTTTCGGGTCGCATTCGTAGGCGGAGATCAGCTCGCCGCCCTGCGTCTTATCTGGATTCTTGGAGTAGTCGATGCGGTCTGTCAGGCAGTCGGCAATCGTCTTGCCCTGATTAACGTGCATGGAAATGATGCGTGTGGTCGCCATGGGGCGCGGCCTCCTTTCGGTGGGATGGATTTGCAACTTTTTTCTGAACAATGCGCCGCTCCGATTGTAAAAGCGCCTAACAGGTGTTATACTATGCAAAAGGAGCGTGGAGTGTATGAGCTTTGCAGACGCTATTATCAAGCTGCGCAGCGAGCGCAGGATTTCGCAAAAAGAGCTTGCGGAGGATTTGAATGTGAGCTGCGCAACGGTAAACCGTTGGGAGAACGGAAGAACCGTTCCGAATAAGATGACGATGTTCGTTATTCGCCGGTACTGTGAAGATCACGGCCTTACGTTTTCTTATGACGAGGGGGTGCGGGTATGAGCTGCAAAATGACGATTGAACAAATATGTGGTGCGGTGGAATCGCCGCTCTTTGACCGCAAGAGCGCGCGGATTGACGCGAAAGCCCTTGCCGTTCACCTGATTGCATTTGCCAACGCGGACGGTGGCGTGATCGCTGTTGGCGTAGAGGACGACGGAACAATTACCGGAATTGACAGCTACGCAGAGAATATCAATGAGCTGCTGCGCGCGCCGTTTGACTTCTGCAAGCCCTCCGTGCGGGTGGAAACGGAGCGGCTGTCCTGCACCAACAGGAACGGAAAGGCCGACCACATCCTGCTGATCGAAGTCTTGCAGAGCAGCGACCTTCACGCGAATCAGGCGGACGAGGTTTTCTTCCGCGTCGGGGATAAGTCCAAGAAGCTCATTTTTGAGGAGCGCTTGCAACTTATGTATGCAAAGGGAACGCGGTATTTTGAAGACACGCCGGTTCCCGATGCAGGGCTGGACGACCTTGACCTCGGCTTTGTCAGGGAGTTTACTTCAAGGATCGGCTATCGGAAAAGCCCGGAGGAATACCTCCGGGAGAACAAGGAATTTCTCTCCGAAAGAAGCGGAAAAGAGGAAGTCAGCGCGGCGGCCATGCTGCTGTTCGGCAAAAATCCGAAGCACTTCTTTCCCCGCGCCCGTATCCGCTTCGTGCGTTACGAAGGAACGGAGGCAAGGGTCGGTGCAAGGATGAACGTCATCAAGGACGTGATGTTTGAGGGGCGCATCCTTCAGGTGACAGAGAAAGCGCTGGAGTTTGTGGGAAGCCAGATCAAGGAGCGCACCTACCTCGGCGCGGATACGCGCTTTGTCACGGAGCCGGAATACCCGGAGTTCGCGTGGAAGGAGCTTATCATCAATGCCGTTGCGCACCGCGATTACAGCATCAAAGGGACCGACATCCAAATCAAGATGTTCGACGACCGGATCACTGTGGAAAGCCCCGGCACTCTGCCGGGAATCGTGCGGCTGAACAATATGCGTCACGTTCACTTTTCCCGCAACCCGAAAATCGCGCAGTTTTTGCATGAGTACGAATATGTGCAGGAGTTCGGCGAGGGTGTAGACCGGCTCTATGAGGTCATGGAGGCCGCCGGTCTGCCGCAGCCGGAATACAAAGTAGAGGCGTTCATGCTCTATGCCACGATTCGGAATACGAAGTTAGGCGGCAACTGTGGTGGCACCACACCAGTCACCACCACAGATAGCACCACAGACACCAGCACAGTCGCAACGATTTTGGCTTTCTGTGCGCAGCCTAAAAGCCGTGAAGAAATCATGACCATGTGTGGACTGAAAAACAAGAACCATTTTATTAAAGCACACCTCAAGCCCCTGCTGGAAAGCGGACAGCTTCGCATGACCATTCCCGACAAGCCCAACAGCCGCAATCAGAAATATGTTGCGGTTAAATCGGAGGACTGATATGTTCACCTATATTTCCATTGAAGAATTTGCGGACGGTGTGGTGAAAAACAACAAGGATACCAACCGCAAGGAGCTGATCGCCTCGCTGCGGGAGGCCCTTGCCGCCAAGAAAAGCGGCGCAAGGTGCATGATCTGCGGCGCACCCATCTGGGCGGCAGGCAGCGGCGTCACAGGGACGTACCTGTGCTTTACCTGCACCACCGGCGAGGCCGACGACAGCGATGACTACGAGATCGAATAAAGCACAAAGCGCGGAGCATATCGCCCCGCGCTTGCTGTGTAATATGGCGTTTCTGAAATTGCACAAAAATATAGCTTTTCAAAATGTTTTGCGCGTTTCTAAAAATGTATCACCCGTAAATCCTGTCCTGAATCGCGTAGCGCAGGACGTGGAGCTTTGCTAACAGCCACGTCGCCAGCATGGGCAGTCCGTAGGGGCTTATGAGGAACGCGATCACCAGCAGCCCCACGCCGTAGCTGACGGAATCCACGAAGAGGATGAACAGACCGAAGAAGCCGAGAATGGCGGCGGGGATGCAGAGGATGCCGCTGGAGAGGCCGACGACGAACACGAAAAACCATGTGACGACGGCAAGCACCGCGAGGATGGGCGCAAAGAGGATTTTCAAAAGGAAACGCATATCAATATCCCTCCAGTTTTGTTTGTTTCTGATTTCAGCATACAGGAAGCTGCCTTGCCCTGCAAGAATGCCGAACCGCAAAAAAAGCAGGGGCGGCTTACCTCGCAGCAAGCCGCCCCGCATGGGATAAATACCCCTTTATTTGATGGCGGCAAGCCGGGACAGGATACCGCTTGCCGCCTGCCAAATCCGCTCCTGATTTTGGAGTATATCCTCCATGTCCGCGGCGTAAACGCGCCCTGTTTCATGCACCCTCCGCGCAAGCTGATTGAGATTGTTGGACGAATACCGCAGCAGCGACACCAGCTCCCGCAGCTCCGGGAGGTCGAGCTTCACCACATAGCCGTCAATGGCCATTTTCCGAAGATATGCGCCCATGTTCGTTGTGCCGAGCTGCGCCATCTTCGCCTCGATCATCGCCCGTTCCTCCGGCGTCACACGGACTTTGAGCTGGATGTCCCGTTTCCGCTTCGCCATGTCACAGCTCCAAATCCTTCTTCTTTGCGGCAGGCTGCTTCTGCTCCGCCGCCGTCTGTTGCAGCTTGGAGCGGACGGAGGGACGCCGGAGGCTCTGGCTGCGATCCTCGTCCTTGCCGATCATGGCAAACACGCCCCTGCGGTCTTTGAGGGTCGTGAGGGCAAGGGTGGAAAAGGGCAGCAGCTTTTGCAGCGCCGTCGTGTCCTTCGCTCCGGCGCGCTCCATGAAGTCACGGGACACCTCTGCCATGAAATGCGTCCCGTTTGGACTGTTGGGCTGCACCGGCTCT
>CALCJW010000070.1:0-20402 GCA_937967235.1 uncultured Clostridia bacterium | reverse complement strand
AATAGCTGGCTACAAAACGGCTACAAAATTCGTAAGGAACCTATGTACAGCCCGATATACGTGTATTATTTGGACAAAATGCGTATTGAGAGTGCACTTTATAATCCTAAATCAAAGCCCAAGACTTGAGTAGGAGTAACTAGCAACTATTTTCTTCGTATTACTGCTTGTTTCCCCATTTTACTTGAATTTTTTGCTGGATCGATGTGAATTTCTTTCCATCCAGCGCGGCAAGGGAATCCCTTCAGCATAACAAGCAAAACCGCCCTTCTGAATTAGCCATTCAGAAGGGCGGCTTTTTACGCTCCCGGCCGGCGCGGCTCCGTTCTGCCAGCGCGTGGCTATTCATCATACGTCCGCTGCCTGTAATCCTTCCACTGCGGCAGCGGCTGGTTCCGGCGCAGGCTTTCCTGAATGTCCTCGTAGTAATGGATCTTCCGCAGCACGTGGGCATAGTCTTCCCGCAGCTGCGCGATCTGCGCCGTTACCGAATCCTGACGCTGATGCAAAAGTGTCAGGATGTCGTCCAGATGCGCGGGCTCGTCCAGTTCATAGGAAAAAAACTGCCGGAGCTCTGCAATCGTCATTCCGGTGTTTTTAAAGCAGCAGATGGTCCGGAGGCGGTTGACATGGCCGTCCGTGAAAATGCGCTGACCGGACGGCATTCTTCCGACGTTAGTAAGAATCCCCTCGTCCTCATAGTACCGGATGGTCGACGCAGGGAGACCGAACATCTCCGACAGCTCCCGGATCGTATATTCCTTCATTTTCTCGTTCCTCCCGGAATTTTTCGATTTTCCTCTTGACTTCAAGTATACTTGAAGCGCTAGGATATGTAAAGAAAATCATTGCATTAGGAGGAACCAATATGTATCAGGCACAAACCGCACGCTACGGGTCCATGCGCTATTCGCGCTGCGGAAACAGCGGGCTCCTGCTTCCCGCCGTCTCGCTCGGCTTCTGGCACAACTTCGGGGACACGTCGCCCTTCGAAACCATGAAGTAGCTCTGCTTCACGGCCTTTGACCACGGGATCACGCACTTTGACCTTGCAAACAACTATGGCCCGAACCCCGGAAGCGCCGAACAGAACCTCGGCCGCATTCTCCGCGAAGAGCTTGGCCACTACCGCGACGAGCTCATCATCAGCACAAAGGCCGACTACGAAATGTGGGACGGGCCTTACGGCAACTGGGGCAGCAGAAAGTACCTTCTCGCGAGCCTCGACCAGAGCTTACAGCGCATGGGCCTTCCCTATGTCGATATCTTCTACCACCACCGCATGGACCCCAACACGCCGCTTGAGGAGACCATGGGCGCTTTGGCGCAGGCGGTCCGATCGGGCAAGGCGCTCTACGTCGGGCTTTCCAATTATGACGGCCCGACATTAGAAAAAGCCTGCAAAATTCTAAGCGACCTGCACTGCCCGTTCATCCTCAACCAGAACCGCTACTCCATCTTCGACCAGACGATCGAACATAACGGTCTGAAGGACACCGCCGCGAAGCTGCAAAAGGGCATCATCGCGTTCAGTCCGCTCGCGCAGGGCATGCTGACCGACCGGTATCTGCACGGCATTCCGGAAGACAGCCGCATCAAAAAAGACCCCCGCTTCCTGCATGCGACGGACCTGACAGAAAAACGCCTGCAGCAGATCAAAGCCCTCCATGCGGTTGCCGCCGGGCGCGGACAGACGCTCGCCGAAATGGCGCTCAGCTGGATTTTACGTGACGGAATCGTAACGAGCGTTCTGATCGGTGCGTCCAAGCCGTCTCAGATTCTCGATAACATCCAGGCGCTGGAGAACACCGCGTTTTCCGACGAAGAGCAGGCAACAATCGATCGGATCACGGAAGCCTGATTTTCCCAGGCAGCGGCATTGACAGTGGGCTCCTTTTGTAGTATGATCGCTGTATATCGCTCATTATAGATAAAGCATTATAGATTCATACGGAAAAGGAGAACCATATTTGGACGAAAGAAAAGAAAACGATCTGTTAGAAGAAACCCTGTCCCTCGCGGAAACGGACTATGCGCAGGCATACCGGTTCCTGCTGGCCGCCTATGAAAAGGAGCCCGGAGGCTTTGGGCCGCAGACACTCTATTTTCTGGCCTGTCTGGCGGGTGGGGCCGGGATGCCGGATGCGGCGCTCGGCTGGCTCCGAACGGCCATCGAGAAGAACGGCTGGTGGTACCGTCCGGAGGTTCTGGTGGACGACGACCTTGCGCAGCTGGAGGGCAGTCCGGAATTTCTCGCGCTGAAAGCACGCTCTGATGCGCGTTACGCGGACGCTGTCTCGGCGGCAAAGTCTGTTTTTTCGTGGAACGGGAAAACGGCCGACTATCTGTTCCTCGCTGTCCACGGCAATACACAGAATGTGCAAACGGCGCGTGCAGATTGGGCCCCGATTCTGGCGGGAGATGACCGCTGGCAGCTGGAGACCATCCAAAGCGCCGAGCCGGACGGATACGGAACGTTCCGCTGGAGCTACGATGACACATCCTTCCTTCCGGTCGCAAACGCCTTGGATGCCATGCAGGGCGAGGGTTACGATAAAATCGCGTGCGGCGGCTTTTCGGCCGGGTGCGATATGTTGCTGCGCGCCATTGCGTTTACCCCCGCGCGCTGCGATCTTCTGATTCTGCAAAGCCCGTGGATCCCGGTCCTGCAGGCGCACAAGGAGGCCATTTTGCAGGCGCTTCGGCAAAAGGACATCGCACTCCGGATCTTCTGCGGCGCGGACGATGAAGACTGCCTGCCGCTGGCGCAGGAGCTTTCCGCCGCGGCAAATCAGGCGGGGCTGGATGCAGCGCTGACAGTGATCGAAAACTGTCGCCATCAGTTCCCCGAAACGCCATGCGCGCTCAATGACCTGCCATTATCGGAGAACCCCGCATAAACGAGCTGTACACAAGCGTAGTTTTACAGAAAGAGATAGAAAAATGGGATGCGCCGGAGCGCATCCCATTTTTTATTACGAAATTACTTCATAAACGTATCGTTCTTCATTTCCTCGATGTAGGAGAGGTACTTCTCCTGCACGTCGGCGGGAACGAGGTCGCTCAGAGCGCCAGCGGACAGGGTGCCGTTCTGGAGCGTGCCGTAGAGCACTTCGCCGCCGAAGGTACCGGCCTCAACAGCTTCCATGGAAGCGGCGACCATCGCGGAGTTATCGGTGACCTGCGAGCAGATGATGCACTCGTTCTGGCCAAGGATGTCGGCAGGCTGGCCGATGTCAAAGATCTTGATTTCGCCCGCGGCAGCGTTGGCAGCGTCGATGGCCTCGCGCGCGCCGGAGTCAACGGCAGAAGCGTCGCCAAAGAACACGTCAGCACCCTGGGCGATGAGCTCGGTGGCAAATTCCTTGCCCTTCGGAGCGTCGGAGAAGGAGTTGGCGTACGGAACGTTCAGAAGCGTGACTTCCTTGCCTTCCTTTTCGCCGACATACTTCGCAGCCTCTTCGAAGCCCGCGATCTTGCCCTTCGTGGTGTCAAGCTCCATACCGCCGATGAAGCCGAGCTTGCCGGATTCGGTCATAAGGCCAGCCAGCGCGCCCGCGATCCAGCCGATCTGCTGGGCGTTTGGCAAAAGCGAGGAAACGTTCTTGTTGACAGCCTTTTCTGGCGTGTCGGCAGCGCCGTTCAGAAGGGCGAACGCGATGTCGGGGTACTCCTCGGCCGCCTGCAGGACAGCGTCGGTGTACTGGTTGCCGGGGGCGTAGATCATGTCGTAGCCCAGCATGCAGTAGGCAACGATGGAATCATAGTAAGCGTCCTGCGAGATGGAGTCTGTGACCTCCGCCTGCCAGCCCTTGCGCTCGGCTGCGGCGATCATTGCGTTGTAGCAGGCCGCGCCCCAGCCGCCGTCGTTGATGCTGGAGTCGCAGATCATGGCGACCTTATAGGTCTTGCCGTCGGTGGTTTCAGCGGCAGGCGCTTCTTCGGTCTTAGTTTCGGTCTCCGCAGCCGGAGCGGCGGTCTCTTCGGTCGTCGTCTCCGCGGGCGTCTGCGTTTCCGCGGGCTTGCTTGCGCAGGCGGCGAACGTCAGCAGCATGGCAGCTGCCAGGAGCAGGGCGAGTAACTTTTTCATGTATTTCCCTCCGTTAGAATAATTTTATAACGACGCCATAGGTGGCGCTGTTACCGTGTTACCGCTGTTCGCGGCGGTAGGGCTGTCCGTTTGCCCGCGGACCTGCCTGCTTTGCGCCGATGAGGCTCAGGACAAGCACCGTCGCGAGGTACGGGATCATCTGGAAGAACTGATACGGAATGGCGATGCCGGAAACCTGCAGCTTGATTTGCAGCGCATCACAGAAGCCGAAGAACAGGCAGGCAAGCAGAATCCCACCCGCGCTCCACCGGCCGAAGATGACAGCCGCCAGCGCGATGAAGCCGCGGCCCGCGACAATGCCGTCGGTGTAGGTGCTCGAGTAACAGGTCGTCAAATACGCGCCGCCGATCCCGGACAGAGCCCCGCAAATCACGCACGCGAGGTACTTGACCCCGATGACGTTGATGCCGAGCGTCGCGGCCGCCTGCGGATGCTCGCCGACGGACTTATAGCTCAGGCCCGCGCGCGTCCGGCCGAAGAAGACGGCAGTGAAGACGACAAACAGCAGCGTCAGATAGACCATCGGGCTCTGGTCAAAAAGGAGGCCTCCGATGATGGGGATGTCCTTAAGGCCGGGAATGGCAACCGAGGACATGGTAACGATCTGCTTGAGGTCGGAGCCCGTGCCAAAATACACGCGGTAGATAAAAGACGCGAGCGCGGGCGCGAAGATGTTGATGGCCATGCCGTAGACCGTGTGGTTCGCGCAGAGGGTGATGGTCGAAAACGCGTAGATCATATTGACCGCGATACCGGCAAGCGCGCCGCACAGAAGGCCCAGCCAGTTGGAGCCCGTGATGTAGCACACGAGGAAGCCGACGAGTGCGCCGATGGCAGCCAGGCCCTCCAGGCCGATGTTCACCATGCCGGCTCTCTGACCATAAAGCTCTGCCAGCGAGATGAGAAGAACCGGGATTGCCAGACGGACGGTCGCCAGAAGTAAGCTCGAAATCCAATCCATTACGCCGCGCCCTCCTTTCTCTTGCCGAAGACGCGGTTCTTCCACGCCTCAAATTCCGGAAGCTTCGTCAGCGCCATACCGGCAACCGAGAAGACGATCACAAGCGCCTGAATGATATCCGACACGCTCGTCGGGACGCCGGTTGCCGCCTGCATGGTCGTCGAGCCGACACGCAAAACCGCGAAGAACAGCGCCACAAGCATCGTCGCGATCGGATGCAGCTGCCCGATAAGCGCCATTGCAACGCCGTCGAAGCCGTAGCCCGCGCCGAAGCCGTTGATGAGTCGGAACTGCGTACCGAGAAGCTCCGCACTGCCGCCGAGACCCGCAATCGCACCGGAGACAATAAAGCTTGCAAGCATGTACCGCCCGACGGGAATGCCGTTGAAGCGGCTGGCTGTCATGTTATAGCCAACCGCGCGCAGCCGGAAGCCCGCGTTTGTCCAGAAAAGAACATAGTAGAGAATGAGACCGACCGCGATTGCGATCACAAGGCCCCACGTAAAGCGCATGCCGGAGACGATGCGCGGAAGATGCACCGCGTCGTCGATGGCAGGCGTCTGCGGAACGGACGCGTCTCGAATCCAGCTGGTGTAGATGACGCCCATAAGAAGCGTCGCGACGTAGTTGAGCATGATGGAGATGATCATCTCGTTCTGCCCGCGCGTAATTTTGAGAACGCCCGGAATCATGCCCCAGATACCGCCCGCGAGCGCGCCCGCAAGGAGCGCCAGAACGATACCGGCAAAGCCCGTGAGCCCCGTGAAGTAGCAGGTCAGAAACGCCGCCATCGAGCCCATCAGAAACTGCCCCTCGCCGCCGAGGTTAAACACGCCGCATTTATACGCGAAGCACGCGCAAAGGGCCGTGAACATCAGGGGCGTTGCTTTTGTAAGTGTCGTGCCGATACCGGCCTTTGTGCCGAACGCGCCCTGGAAGAGGAACTTGACCGCCACAAACGGGTCCGCGCCGAGCGCCGCCATGATAATACCGCCAATGAGGAAAGCCAGCAGGATCGACAGCAGCGGCACGAGGCACGCGCCAAACGCTTTTCTCAGTTTTTCCATACTGCGCCTCCTCTCACTTGCCGGTCATGGCAAGGCTGATTTCTTCCACCGGCGGGTTCTTGCCGGAGAATTCGCCCATAATCCTACCTTCAAAGCAGACGACAATGCGGTCGGACATCTCAAGAATTTCGTCAAAGTCCGCGCTGATGAGCAAAATGCCGACGCCTCTTTCGCGCGCACCGATCATCTGCTCATGCACAAAGCTCGTCGCGCCGATATCCAAGCCTCTCGTCGGGTGCGCCATAACAAGCAGCGCCGGATCGTTCTCCAGCTCCCGCGCGAGAATGACCTTCTGCTGGTTGCCGCCGGAAAGTGAGCGCACGCTCTGGTCGACAGACGTACAGCGCACGTCGTATTTTTCGGCCATCCGCCTGGCATAGTCGCCGATGGCGCGCTTTTTCAGAAGCAGACCGTGACCCTTACTAAACCGCGCGTCGTCCGCATCCTTGAGGACCAGATTTTCCGCGATGGACATATCGCCGATCAGGCCCTGCAAATTCCGGTCCTCCGGCACATGGCACACGCCGTGCTCAATGAAGCCGTTCGGGTCAAAGACCGCGACACGCTTTCCCTTGAGATGGACCTCGCCTGCGTCCGGCGCGAGAACGCCGGTAATGAGCTGGGCCAGCTGTGTCTGACCGTTTCCGTCCACGCCCGCCACGCCGACGATCTCACCCGCGTGAATTTTTAGAGACAAATCAATCAGACCGCTGTGCTTGCTTTCCTTGTTGAAGTCCACATGATCGAGCTCGGCCACAACCTCTGCGCCGCTCGCGTCGATCTTTTCATACTGCGACTCGGTCAGCTCCTTGCCGATCATGAGGTTTGCGAGCTTCTGCCCGTCGGTATCCGCGCGATTGACCGTTCCGACGACCTTGCCGAGGCGCAGGATCGTGATACGATCGGAAATGCGCAGCACCTCGCGCATTTTGTGGCTGATAAAGATGATGGATTTTCCTTCTCCAATCAGCTTGTGCATGATTGCAAACAGGCCCTCGACCTCGATATCGGTCAGCGCCGCCGACGGCTCGTCGAGAATCAGGAGCTCCGCCCCATGGTAGAGCGCCTTGAGAATTTCGGTCCTCTGCTGCTCGCCGACGGAAATATCCGTGATAAGCTTGTCGAGCTGCACGTCGAGACCGTATTTTTCGGACAGCGCCTCAATTTCCTTCCGGCGCGCGGCGCGGTCGATGAAGACGCCCTTCGCGTGCTTGTCGCCGAGGATGATATTGTCAAACACCGTCATTGCCTCGACGAGCATGAAGTGCTGATGCACCATGCCGATGCCGAGCTTGACCGCCTGGCTGGGAGAATCGATGCGGACCTCCTGCCCATTGAGGAAAATCTTGCCCTCGGTCGGCTGGTAGAGGCCGATGAGAATGTTCATGAGCGTCGATTTGCCCGCGCCGTTTTCTCCAAGGAGGGTGTGTACCTCACCTTTTGCGACCGAGAAATTGATGTCCTGATTGGCATAGAAATTGCCGAACCGTTTGCTGATGTGCTCCATGCGAAGCAGCTCTTCCAATCGTCCCACTCTCCTTTTCGCTGAAGTAACCCGCGCCCGTCGGCCGCGGCAAGACGGCGGTATATCAGCCGCCTTATGTCATCTTTTACTATACACGAAAAACTGCTAGATTTCAAAACATTTTTTGTGTGTGTTGACATTTTTTTAGCCGCTGCCATTCGCCTTGCCCGAACGGCTCCGTTTTGCGCCGGAAGGCGCGGTATCCGAAAAAAAGCGCCTTGCCGGACGAAATCCGGAAGTTTTCAGCCGAGGATCTGGCGCCGTTCATCTTAAAATTCGACAAAAACGGACAGTTTCGGATAAGGTCTGTCCAATTTTGTCGAATTTTGTCCACAAAAAGTGGCAAAAACAGTTTGAAAAAACTTGAATTTTTTGTTGGAATGTGTTAATTTATATCCATCGTAACAAGTTTTTATGTCTGGCCAGGCAAATTTGAAACATATAATGAGAGGAGTCGAAAATGGACAACTGCATTAAAATTCTGATTGCCGACGCGGACGAGGGCTTTACTTCCGATCTTGCGTGTTATTTAAAAACGAATTCTTCCTTTGACGTTGTGGGCGCGGCCAATGATGGCGAAAAGGCCGTCAGGCTTCTGCGCGCCGCGCAGCCGAACGTTCTGATTCTCGATCTATTGCTGCCGAAGCTGGACGGGCTGTCCGTTCTGAAGGAAGCAAGTGCGCTTCCCAAGCCGCCCATCGGTCTTGTCCTGACCAACGCAATGACCGACTTTGCGGCGCAGGCAGCGGAAAAATACGGCGCGCGGTATTTTCTCAGTAAGCCCTGTAAACTCAAGATGATCGCCGAGCGCGTGGGCGATATCATCACCGCTGAACGGGTCACGCGCGGCACAAGATACCTGAGCGCAAATGTGGAGGCGCTTGTCACGTCAATGATCCACGATGTGGGTGTTCCGGCGCATGTGAAGGGATATCAATATCTGCGCGAAGCCATCATGATGGCCGTTGACGACAAGGACGTGATGCGGGCCATCACGAAGGTGCTCTACCCGCAGGTTGCGCGGAAGTTCCATTCGACCTCCTCCCGGGTCGAGCGCGCCATCCGGCACGCCATCGAGCTTGCCTGGGAGCGCGGCGATGAAGAAACGCTCCGAAAGTTCTTCGGCTACACAATCTCAAACGCCCGCGGAAAGCCCACGAACGCCGAATTCATCGCGCTTTTTGCCGATAAAATCCAATTGCAGCTCAAGGCCTCCCAAACGCGTTGAGCTTCCAACCTTCCTTTCTTTTCTGACGCCACCGCCGCCGGTTTCAAAAACCGGCGGCGGTGGCGTGCTCTCAGGCTCTATTTTCAGCTTGCTTCAAGCTGCTTTCATCGCGTCAGCTGCCGCAATGCTTCGCCGATGTCCATGTCCAGAAGCACTGACTGCGTCTCGATCTCCCGCATTGTGATGGCCTCGCCGAGGTTGATGCTCGCGTAAACGGCCTTGGGATTCCGCTCCGTCATGCGCCAGAAGGGGTATTTGATAATGACCGGGGTGTTATAGCCCACGCCGAGCTCCAGAAATACGATGCGCTGGTCTTTTCTGGTGCGGAGAAACTTCTCATAGCGCTCTGCCGCTTTGTGCCAACCCTCGTCCTGCACGAACGTATCGTCGCAGCGGAGGTTCATCGTCATGGGCCTTCCGCAGTGCGGACAAACGGGAACGAGTTCTGTCGGAATTTTCATATTCTTCTGCCGCCCGACCATTTCGCGCACGATGGTTTCATTGTCAAACGTCTCCTGACAACACGGCTCGCTGCACTGAAAAAGGCCGTAATCGCCCTGCGTGTAAAATAGCCGCTTTTTGTCGAAGCCCGCCTTCTGAAAGCAGTGGTCGACGTTTGTTGTGATGACAAAATAGTCTTTGCCGGAAACGAGCTGCAAGAGCTCGTCATAAACCGGCTTCGGCGCGTCCATGTAGCGGTTGATGAAGATATACTGGCTCCAGTACGCCCAATATTCCTCCGGCGTTTCATAGGGATAAAAGCCGCCCATATACATGTCATGAAAGCCGTATTTCGCCGCGAAATCGGAGAAATACGCTTCAAACCGCGCGCCGGAATAGGAAAATCCAGCCGCTGCCGATAAGCCCGCGCCCGCTCCGACGACCACCGCGTCGGCCTCCCGGAGCGCCCTTTGCAGCCGCTCAAGCTCTTTGGAGCAGTCTTTCGTAGATTTCTTTGTCCAGGTCCTTGAATACATTGAAAATCACCTTCATTTCGCTTCCTGTCTCGCTTTTATATTGCCGCACCGTATCGATTGCGATCTCTGCCGCCCGCTCGTTCGGGAAATGGAACACGCCTGTGGAGATGCAGCAGAAGGCGATGCTCTTCACGCCGTTCTCCTCCGCCAAAGAAAGGCACGAGCGGTAGCATGAGGCGAGCAGCTGCTCATCCTCTTTTGTGGGCTCTCCCGTCACGATCGGTCCCACCGTGTGCAGAACGAAGCTGCACGGCAGATTGTACGCACGCGTGAGCTTCGCCTGTCCGGTCGGTTCCTCGTGGCCCTGTTTCTCCATGATTTCGGCGCAGTCCAGCCGGAGCTGCACGCCGGCGTAGGTATGGATGCAGTTGTCGATGCAGGCGTGGTTCGGGACATAGCAGCCCGTCATGCCGCTGTTTGCCGCGTTCACGATCGCACCGCACGAGAGCTTCGTGATATCGCCCTGCCAGAGATAAAGCTCGCCGGAAACCGGCTGCAAATCCTCCACGTGCGTCACGCCCGCCTCCGAAAGCTCCTGCCGCAGATATTCGTCCTGCACCGAGAGAAATTCTGGGCTGATCTGCTTCGCTGGGCGGACATTCATCAGACCGCGCAGCAGAACTCTCTGCCGTGCCGCGTCCTTCGGAATCTCCTGCCTGCGGCAAGACGGCCGCTCGGACAGCAGCGTATGGATGAGATACAATCTTCGTTCCGCCTGATTCATAGCGCTCTCCCCTATCGTTTGGATTCAGGGCTCTGCCCCTTCGTTGGGCCTATCATAGCGCAGGGGCGCTTTTTCGTAAAGTACGCACAATTTCGTGGCGTAGTTACCGGGAGGATACCATCATGCGCCCGGATACTGCTCCTGCAAATAGAGGCTCGCGCGGGACTGGATGATTTTGGCCGCCTGCTGGGCTGTCGCCGCACCCGCGAAATACGCATCTGCCTCCTCGCTCAAAATATTCTCCAGCGCTTGGTCCATCCCTTCGAGCACAGTAACGCTGCTTAGAAGCTCCAGAAATTTCGCTTCGTCCGCCTCGCTGATGTTTTCCACCTCGCCATACCAGTCGGTACGGTTGCCCGCTTTGTACTGCGCAAGTTCTTCCCGCAGCACTTCCATATTTGCGGGCAGGCCGCTCTCCTGCTTGCCGGAAAAGCAGTACGCCAGAAACGCCTTTGCGCCCGCCAGGTTCTGGCACGATGTGCTCACGCCGAGACTCGTCAGCACCAGATATGCGCTGCCACCTTCTCCCACCGGATAGCCCGCGTAGGTGTACCCAGCGCCGTCAAACCACTCTTTTGCGATGTCCTCGCGCGAGGCCAGCCAACTGAGGCTCGAAATCCAGCCGAGCTTCATGAGCGTTTTTTCGGGTGCTTCCGGCGTCGAACCGTCGCCGCCCCAGTTCTTGCACCAGTCGAGAATATCTATGAATTCCTGCGTTTCAAACCTGCATGTACCGGTTTCGCGATCTACAAATCGTCCGATGCAAAAGGCGGCGGTCAGCCCGAAAAGATTTCCCGGCGTGTTCCACGAATCGACCGGCACCCAGTCCTCCGGCATTTTCTCCCGCGCGGTTTCCAAATCTTCCAGCGTCACGCCGGGGCTGTCAATCAAATTCGACGGCATGATCAGCGTATCGACCCGCACCGTGAGCGGCAGCACATAAAGCGCCCCGTCCTGCGTGAGTAAGTCAAATAGCCCGGGCAGGAGGCTGTCCTCCGTCACGTCCGGCAAAAGTTCCCTTAAATCTGCACAGACCGCACGGGGCGCAAGCGGCGGGGCCTGATTGCCGTCGGAGTAAAAGGCAAAGAGGTCGGGCGACTGGCCCGCCATGATTTCTGTGCGCAGAACGTCCATCGGCTCTGCGTCCCCGTACGGCGAGTCCGAATAGATGGTATAGTCGATCTGATACTCCTGCTGACTGAGATTGAAATTCTCGAACAGCTGCGTAAACTCGTACCAGACGGGGCAATCGGCCGCGACGGCCAGCGTCAGGACCGTCTTCGCATTCCCCGCGCCCACCTGCCGGAAAAGTGTTGTGGCTGCCTCGCCGTTCGGCGAAAACAGCACATAGCCGTTTTCCGTCTGGAAGATTTGCTCCGCGTCCGGCTTCGCGCCGAGCTCCCGCCAAGAAGCGATCGTCTGCACCGTTCCAGACGCAAGGTCGTAGCTTGATAGCCCATCGCTGTTCGTCAGCAAAAACGTTCCGTCTTCGCCTAGGCCGAGCCCCACCGTGCCAGACGGCAGCGTCTGCGCCTCGAGTGGAGTGAGCGTTTTTGCGTCAAACGCGCGTAATTCGGGCGCTTCGCCGCCAAACAAATCTCGCGTGAGAACAAAAAGTATCCCATCCCGCTCCTGCATCGCCGCAAACGCCCAGCCGTCGTTCGGGTCCAGTTCCTGCCGCGCCGTCTCCGCGCCGCTGTCATCCAGCCAAACGAGCATCGACGCACTCAGTAAGGCAAGCCCTTCGTCTGTCTTTGTCATCTGGAAAAACCGCGCGCCAGACTCTGTGTATCGCTTCTCAAGCGTCGTTGTCTCCTGCAAAGAAAAGCTCGCGTCGTACCGCGAAAGCACCAGCCTGCCTTCCGGTTCGCCGGACAGAAACGTAAAATTCCCGCGTTCGTCCCAATACCCCGCCGGAAGGCTCCCACTCAGAAGAAAGAACCCGCCGTCCGGATTTTCGCACAGCGCGTAGAGATAGTCCGCCCCGTCCGGAACATCCAAGGTTTGCGTTTCCCCGCCGGTCACTTGGAAACGAACAAGAGACGGCCCGGTTTCCGAGGAGCCGCCGGTGATGATCGTATCGCCCAGAACCGTCAGGGCCGTGATACCGCTAAGGTTTTCCGGCACGCACTTTTGAAGCTCGAGATGGTACGCTTCTTCCCCTGTTTTCCCCCGCACCGCAGTCGGTGTGGCTTCCGGTGCATTTTGTTCTTCCACAGCCATTTTTTCTTCGCCCGGAAGCGAGATAACTGTGACCTCTTTTTCCGCCGCGCAGCCGCACAGCAGACATAAAATCAGCAAAACAGCGCAAAAGCGCCGGTAAGTTTGTTTCATCGCGTCCTCCTTCCAAAGTCACAGGAGCGCCGCCGCGCGCACGGCGCATCCCGGTTGGTTGTCTGTGTGGCTTTCTGTCAGGAACCTCCTTTCTCATTTGTACTATTGCAATAGTCTACATTCAAACTATCACAGTAGTCCAATTTTGTCAAGCCATCTTGACAGTTTTGGACGAATGTGGTAGTCTGAGTTTACCAACACTGGGAGGGTTTGTATGAAGCTGTTTGACTCGGAATGGAAGGTCATGGAGGTCCTCTGGCAGAAAAACGACCGGACGGCGAAGGAAATCTCGCTGCGGTTAGCGGACACCATCGGCTGGAACAAAAACACGACCTATACGGTCATCAAAAAGTGCATCGAAAAGGGCGCGATCGAGCGCCGGGAGCCGAATTTCATCTGCCACGCGCAGATTACAAAGCAGCAGGCGCAGAAGGAGGAGGCCGAGACGCTGGTCGATAAGGTCTTCGGCGGCTCGGCGGAGCTGCTGTTCGCGTCCATTTTATCGGACCGCTCGCTCTCCAGGGAAGAACTTGCGCGATTAAAGGCGCTCGTGGAGGCGATGGAGGAATGACAGGCTTGCAAGCGGCCATTTTGGGCGGAAGCGCGCTGATTCTGCTCGTTCTCGCGCTGCGGCTCGGGCTGCAGCGGCATCTGCCCCGAAAGCTTTTCCCGGCGCTCTGGTGCGCAGCGGCTGTGCGCCTCTTGCTTCCGGTATCCATCCCGACGCGCCTTAGCATCTGGAACCTTTTTGAGCGGACTTCCGCTTCTGCGGCAGCGGGAACAGTTTCTCGGACGCTTCTGCCCTTCCCCGATCTGACAGATGGTGTGGCAATGGCGTCGGCCCCTTCTGCTTCGGCGCGCGTTTCCCCGGTTTCTCTCGTCTGGCTGGCGGGAACGGTGCTGCTGGCCGCATATGTGAGCATCGGCTGTATCTTTATGGGGCGAGGATTCCGGTCCGCGCGGATCGCGCCCTGCCCATCTATGGACGTGCTGCTGGATCTGTTTCGCTTTCGCAAATCGCCCCGCATCCGCGCCACGAGCAGCCGCCGCGCGCCCTTGACATTCGGCGTACTCCGACCGGTCATTTTGCTGCCGGAGGGTCTGGCCGCAGAGAGCGAACCGTTCCGGCTGGTGCTCGCGCATGAGCTGGCGCATGTAAAACGGCGTGACTGTGTGCGAAAGCTCCTGTTTACGGTATGCCTGTGCCTTTACTGGTGGAACCCGCTCGTCTGGTGCATGGTCATATTGGCGGGGCGTGATATGGAGCTTGCCTGTGACGAGGCCGTTCTGCGGGCGCTTGGCCCCGGCTGCCGGAAGGCCTACGCCCTGACGCTTTTATCCATGGCTGCGCGCAGTCCGGCGCCCGCGCCGCTTACTGCCAGCTTTTCCGGAAGCAGCCTGAGCCGCCGCATCCGCGCCATCGCGCGTTTCCGTCCCGTTTCCAAATGGGCCGGTGTCTGCGCAGCCATCGTATTTGCGCTTTCCGCCTGCGTCTTTTCTACACAGGCAGCGCTCCCCGCTCCATCCGGACAAAAATCGGTTGTCCCCGAACCCCTGCAGGCCGCGGCCATAGAAGCCTCGCCCTCTTTGCCGGAGGCGATCGAACCGGACGCACCGGAGGCACTGGCCGAAGCGGAATTTCCGGAGAAAGCACCGGAGATGACCGTAGCGAAGTACGTCTGGCCGCTGGAAAACGCAGATGCTGCTGTGAACGATTCCTTCGGCTGGCTGGAGCATCCGGTCTCCAGGACGGTATCCTTCCACGCAGGTGTTGACTTGGATGCACCGGCCGGAAGCAATGTGCTGGCTGTGGCAGACGGGACGGTCCTCAAAGCGGAATACCATGAGGCATATGGCTATTTCATCCAGCTCGAGCACGAGGATGGCATACAGACCCTCTACGCACATTTACAAGAGCTGTTGGCAGCCCCCGGCGATACCGTGAAGCAGGGCCAGATCATCGGCCTTTCCGGTTCGTCGGGCTGGACCACGGGGCCGCACCTGCACCTCGGCGTGTACATAAACGGCGAAGCGGTTGACCCGCTGGCATTTTTGATGACGGAGGACGCATAGCTTCTCTCCAGTACAGGCGCAGCTTTCGAAAATTCGACAAAATCGGACAGGTTTGGACAGAAGCCGTCCGATTTTGTCGAATTTTGTCCACAAAAAGTGGTAAAAATTATTTTGTAAAATCTTGAATTTTTTGTTGGAATGTGCTAATTTATATCCATCGCAGCGAAATTTCGTGCCCGGCCGGGCGACAGCGTAATTTGTAATGAGAGGAGTCAAGCATGGACAACTGCATTAAAATTCTGATTGCCGACGCGGACGAGGGCTTTACTTCCGATCTTGCGTGTTATTTAAAAACGAATTCTTCCTTTGACGTTGTGGGCGCGGCCAATGATGGCGAAAAGGCCGTCAGGCTTCTGCGCGCCGCGCAGCCGAACGTTCTGATTCTCGATCTATTGCTGCCGAAGCTGGACGGGCTGTCCGTTCTGAAGGAAGCAAGTGCGCTTCCCAAGCCGCCCATCGGTCTTGTCCTGACCAACGCAATGACCGACTTTGCGGCGCAGGCAGCGGAAAAATACGGCGCGCGGTATTTTCTCAGTAAGCCCTGTAAACTCAAGATGATCGCCGAGCGCGTGGGCGATATCATCACCGCTGAACGGGTCACGCGCGGCACAAGATACCTGAGCGCAAATGTGGAGGCGCTTGTCACGTCAATGATCCACGATGTGGGTGTTCCGGCGCATGTGAAGGGCTATCAGTACCTTCGCGAAGCGATCATGATGGCGGTTGACGACAAGGATGTGATGCGCGCCATCACAAAAGTTCTCTACCCGCAGGTCGCGCGAAAATTTCATTCGACCTCCTCCCGGGTCGAGCGCGCCATCCGGCACGCCATTGAGCTCGCGTGGGAGCGTGGAGATGAGGAAACGCTCCGCAAGTTCTTCGGCTATACGATTTCGAACTCCCGTGGAAAACCAACAAACGCCGAATTCATCGCACTTTTCGCCGATAAAATTCAATTGCAGCTCAAGGCCTCCCAAACGCGTTGAGTTTCCAGCCTCCCCTTCTTTTCTGACACCGCAGCCGCTGACCTTCGGGTTGGCGGCTGTGGCGTTTTTCTGTCCGGCCGCTTGCGCATCAAGCGGAAATCGTCTATAATGCAGGCAGAAAACCGCTTAAATTGCAGGATGGGAAGGACAGAGTTTGAACGAAAAAATGGCGCAGTACCATCTGCCCGGGCTATTCGAATTTTACGAGCTTTACGCCGCGTTTCTCCCGCTCTACCGCACGCATCGGGAGTATTTCTACGACTGGTGCGAAATCGGCTCCATCTACGGCGCGCCATTCGGCTGCCTCTGGGGCGGCGGACGCGTGAGCTCCGGCACGTGCGGGGCCTGGGACGTTCTGGCCCTCATGCGGGAGTACGGAATTTCCGCCCGCCTGACGTTCAGCAATTCTCTTTTGCGCGAGGAGCATTTGAAGGACAAAACCTGCAACGCGCTCTGCCGCCTGTTTTCAGAAAGCGGCACGGTGCAAAACGGCGTGATCGTCCACTCGGAGCTGCTGCTGGACCATCTGAAAGTGGCCTATCCCCCGCTCTATTTTGTCTCCTCGACCACAAAAGTCCTGACCGGTTTTTCGCAGCTCCGGCGTGAGCTCGAGCGGCCGGAGTTTTCATACGTTGTGCCGGATTTCCGGTTAAACAAGGCTTTTGCATCATTAAATACGCTGCCGCAGGCGCTGAAGGACAAGGTCGAATTTCTCTGCAACGAATGCTGCTCGTTTGGCTGCAAGGACAGGCGCGCCTGCTATGAGGCTGTCAGCCAGAAAAATCTCGGAGAAGCCGCCCCGGAGCACCACTGCAAAGCGCCGAACGCAAAATATGGCTACCGCTTTTCCCGCGCCATGGAAAATCCGGGCTTCATCGGCATCGAGGACATTCAAAATACGTACCTTCCGATGGGCTTTTCCAATTTCAAAATCGAAGGCCGCGGGCTCGGAAGCGCCCTGATTCTGGAATTTCTGCTCTATTACCTGACGAAACCGGACTGCCAGCTGCGCGTCCGGGAGAAAATTTACCTCGATAACGCGCTGGATCTATTCTGACGCGCCCGTCAAAACAGAACATAAAATACGCGGCAGCCCGGAGCTTTTCTCTGGGCCGCCGCATTTTGTTCTGTATTATTTCCCGGGAAAGAAGAAGCCGACTGTCATGTCGAGATAGTTGAGGCCGCTGTATCCGGGGTACGCGTCCTCCACCTTCTGCTTCATCTCCGCCGCGCTCTCGCACGTCAGGGCAATTTCCTTGAGCGCGTTCAGATACGAGACCTTTGTCTTCGCGTCCTTCAGGTCTTCCGGCGTGTAGTGCGCCGTGAGCACCAGGTCGAAGCCGTGGCGGATGTAGTAGTTCAGCTGGGAGATCATTGCGTCCGCATGTGGGCAGCCGGCGACGATGGAGTGGCAGTCGTGGCCCATCATGTGGGTGTAGACGCAGTCAAGCTCCGGGATCTCCAGATCGAACGCCTCGGCGTTGGGCTTTACCACAAAGTGGATACCCGCAAGCTCTACCTCGCCCTCCTCCAGCACGTGATCTACGCCGCAAAGGCCTGCGTCGAAGCTCTCGCCGAACGCATTTTTGAAATTGGACACCAGTGCCGCGCCGCCGCCCGTGGTGTTATAGGCGACAGAGGAGGCCGTACCATAGGCCGGAACCTCCGGCAGGAAGGACGCGCCCGCCGCATGATAGGCAACAAGCTTCGCTTCCACCTGAATCTCCTCCCGCGCAAGGAAGTCGGTCAGCTCGCGGATGTTATCAAAGAAGCACGGCAGCTCGATCACGACGCCCCGGCCGCTTCTTGCCAGCACAAACACCTCGTCGTCGATCAGATCGTGCGTCTGATAGGCGTAAAGTGTGATGCCGTTTTTCTCGTACACGTCCACATGGCCCTTGTTGAGTTCCACCGTACGCACTGCAATTTTGTTCATTTTGAATACCTCCAAAATAATTTTTGCGCAGACTGCCGAAAAAACTTGTGTCAATAAAGTTTTTTGACGCGCTGTTGCGTTTTTTACTCGCTGGCAGTATAATAGCGCAGTAAGATCCTTTCGTAAAGTAAGCACAATATTGTGCTGTAGTTACCAAAAGGATACTATTCGGAATGGAGGACTGCAACATGGAACTGCCTGCGTGCCCGGTAGAAACGACACTGATGCTGATCGGAGACAAGTGGAAGGTTCTGATTCTGCGCGATCTGATGGGCGGGACGAAGCGCTTCGGCGAGCTTAAAAAGTCCATCGGCCACGTGACCCAGAAGGTGCTCACGGCGCAGCTGCGCGATATGGAGGAAAAAAAGCTTCTCACGCGCAAGGTCTACGCCGAGGTGCCGCCGCGCGTTGAATATACGCTGACAGAGACCGGCTACAGCTTAAAGCCGATTCTCGATTCCATGGTCGTCTGGGGCTCTGCCTACCAGGAGGAAAACGGCACGCGGGAGGACAAGCGTCCGGCGGATTGACCAAAGACTCTGCACAGCGGGCGGTTTATCATACAAACGCGTCTGCAAATCAGGCTTGGATGGAGGCATGCAGCATGGAAGATTTTTCGATTGGCGAAATGCAGCAAATGCAGAAGGCCCTGCAGGAGAAATACCGGCACAAATGGGAGCCGATTTGCCCGGAGGTGGGGAAAAATAAGCTTCTTTGGATGATCGGAGAGATTGGAGAAGTGATCGACATCGTCAAAAAGCACGGCGGAGAAAATGCCGCAGCGAACGAAGACGTGCGGGTGCAGCTGGTAGAGGAGCTGGCCGACGTCCTCATGTACTACAACGACGTTCTGCTCTGCTATGGGATCGGCGCGGAAGAGCTCAAGCGCGCCTACACCGAAAAATTTGAGAAAAATATGACCCGATGGTAAAAGCATCGCATAAAGAAAGCGCCCCGGACAATTCGTTTGAACTGCCCGGGGCGTTTTGCTGTTCGTTTGATGGATCGCTTCAGTCGATGAAGCGGACGGGGTCGACGCTTTCGCCGTTTTGCCGGACGGCAAAGTGCAGGTGCGAGGCCGACGCAGACTCCAGAAGCGCGCTTTCGCCGACGGAGCCGATGGTATCGCCCGCCGTGACGCGCATCCCGGCGGAGACGGCCGGCATGGCCGCGAGGTTCGCGTAGATGGTCTCATAGCCCTCCGGGTGCGAGAGAACGACAGTCGTACCGAAAAACTCATCGTCATACACGGCAGTCACAGTGCCCGTGCAGGCCGCCCGTACGGGCTCTCCCGCGAGCGCAGCAAGATCGATGCCGTCGTGCGTGCGCCAGTCCTGCGTGGTCTGGTTAAAGGACAGCTCCTGCATACTGTACCCTGCGATGCGTTCGCCCGAGACCGGCCAGACGCGAACCGAAAGCGTCTCGCTTGCCGGCTCCTGCGCGGCCGCGTCCGCGGCGTCCGCAGGACCGGAAGAAGCGCTTGCGGGCTTCTGCGTCTGTGTGCTCCCGTCCGACTGCGTTTTGCCGCCGGAGGAAGACGAGGACGGCTTGTCCTCGGGGATTTCCGCGCTGGTGGCGACGGAAAGGGTCTGCTCGTTCAGAGACTTCTTTTCAGAAACGGCGCCGGACACAAAAATGTAGCCCGAGATTCCTACTGCTAAAATGCAAAGAAGCAGAACGATGTAGTAGCCCTTTTCCTGAAAGAATTTTCTGAACCGGTTAGATTCGGAATGTTCGTTGTTTTGCATGGTTTACACCTCCTGAGCCTAGTATGACCAGAGCTCTGGAAGCATATACCTGAAAAAGAAAAATTATCGCGCGCCGACCAGCTCGTACTCGCGCGAGAAATAGCGATCCAAACAGTATTTCAGAATCGAGCTGCGCGTGACAATGCCGATGAATGCGTTTTTATCATCGATGACGGGGACAAAGTTCTGGTCGGCGGCGACGAGGACCAGGTCTTCAATGCGCGTGTCGACACGGACGGGGTGGACCTCCCGGCGGGCGGTGATTTCGGAAATCGAGTGATCCTCGGTCTGGCGAAGGTCCATCACGCAAAGGCGCTTGACCGCCCAAAGAAGGTCTCCCTCGGTCAGAACGCCGCAGTAGCCGCCATCTTTATCGAGAACCGGCAGGGCGGTATAGCCGGAGTTTTCCATACGTTCCATCGCCTGACGCAGGGTGCAGCCGTCGTCGATATACGAGCACAGCGCCTTCGGTGTCAGGAAAAACAGGATATTCATGCTTTGGTCTCCTTTGAAGATAACGGCAGGCGTGCCGGATTTGTGTTGGTTTATCTGTATTTCAAGTTTACCATAACAAAGCGGGTAAGAAGTGACAAAATTGTGAATTCCGCTCAAAGATTTCTGTCAAAAAGACGCTTGCATTTTTTCCCCGCCTCGTTTATTCTAAACGCGGAGATCAGAATGGAGGGATATCAGGTACATATGACATTGGATGAACTGCATATTGGAAGAAAG
>CALCJW010000069.1:0-6505 GCA_937967235.1 uncultured Clostridia bacterium | reverse complement strand
TCAATTCGCTGCGTTCGCCGCCGGGAAAGGGGCGAGGCTGATGCTGCTGACGAAACAGCAAAAGTATTTGCTGGCTGTCTTGGAACAGCTCGGCTGTGCGGAGCAGCGGCAGCTTGCCGCACTGCTGCAAAAGACGTTTGCCTTTTCTTCACATGAAGATGCTGTGCGCGTGACCAATGCCTGTACGCGCCAGATGCAGATGGGCGGACTGCTGCAAATTTCCGACAACATCGTCAGTCAATGCGAAGAATGGGCAATTCCACAGCGGATTGAAGCCATTGACGTGATGCTGGAGCTGTCCGCGGCGCAGCCGGAGAGTTTTTATGCCGTGGACAAACATACTCTGCTCCGCTTCTCGCTTGGAGAAGCCAGCTTCAAACAATTTGTCATTGTGTCCGGCAGTGATCCGCCGCCGGAGCATGAGATCCGGCGGGACGAAAAAATCATCATTCTGCTGCCTGATAGCATCAAGCCAGAGGCGTTTTCATACACCAGATCCGTCATTTTTGCCATCCGGCAAGAGAACGGTATTCACCGCTTCTTTGCCAGAAAATAATTATTACAGGAGGAACTACATATGCCCAGAAAGAAAGCCGAACCTGAAGTGCTGCAGGAAGAAACTGTGCAGCCGGAAATCACCGACATTGAAGAACTCACCCCCGCAGAACGGCCCGGATTGGCGCCGCAAATCGAAGAACCCGTGCAGCCATACGGCGAAGATGAATCGAGCGCAGCGGAAGAACTGCCAGAACCAAGCGAACCAGAGAAGAAATCCTTCTACGATCTGGACTTCCGTGCGCTCGATCAGGATCTTTCTCCGGAACAGCGGCAGGAGTGGAACACGATCTATGCCTCCTTCCGCAGCCGAAGCGTCATGCGCGGCACGATCATCGGCGTCGATCCGCATTCCATGACCATCCGCAGCGCACAGACCGGACAGGTCGAGACCAAGCGGATGTACTGCGCGGTCATCGTGCCGTTCCGCGCGCGTATCCTGATCCCCGAAACAGAAATGTGGGCGGAAAGCGACGAACGCCCGGCGTTCGTTCTGCGGAACATGCCGGGCGCTCAGATCGATTTTGTGATTACCCATGTGGATCGTGAAGCGGGCTTCGCTATCGGCTCCCGCCGTCTGGCGCTGGCGTCACGACGCTATTTCTTCTCCACGCAGCCGCTCCACCAGCCGAGCAGCCGCGTGCCGTGCCATGTGCTGGCCGTCGGTCCGCGCCGGTGTCTGGTCGAATGCTACGGCTATGACGTGAACCTTTCACAGCGCGACATGAGCTACGCCGCCATCCCCGACCTGCGGGAACAGTACCATCCGGGCGATGAGCTGACCTGCGTGATCAAGCAGTTTGACCGCAAAACCGGTACCTTGGAGATCTCCGTCAAGGAGACCGTTCCGAATCCCTTCGACGAAGCCAGTCTGCGTCACCCCATCGGCTGCCGCCGCAGGGCAAGCATTGCGGGCAAATACGCCGGAGGCGTGTTCTGCAACCTCCCCGACGGCGCGGTCGTCATGTGCCGGTACTCGTTCCATTACGAGGACTCCGATTTCAAAACCGGCGATACCGTCATGGTCGTGATCCAGCGGTATGATGAGGGGAAGAAGCAGATTTTCGGGAAAATCGTAGGACGATGAATTAATATTATTGCATTGTACGCATCTTTTTGCTAAACTATATATAATTATACATAAATAGAGCAAATGTTTATGGGAGAATATAGAGTATGCAATACTGCTTAAAAAACGATCAAGGCGAAGTCGTCTCTGGTGTGCGTGTACCTAAAAAGCCTGAATACGGTACCGGGAAATTTGATGACAACGGAGAGGAATTGATTAATTGGGAAGGATTTCGGACAGAATATGCTGACCAGCATGGCTTTGATATACGAGAAATAAATGAAAACGGTGAATATTGGGAGGATATTTCTCTGCCACGAGGTACAGTAATCATTCGCTATGGTCCAGAAAGCGGAAAATATACCGCGCCTTTGGGAGCATCATACGATGAACTAGCATTGCCGTATAAACGTTCTACTGTAGAATTTCATAAATATATAGTGAAATCATTAACGTTTACGGTTCGCGCCGCAAAGGTACGCAAAGGGATTGTAGCACCAATGTTTGATAGTAACGGTGGTGCAGTCCAATTTTATCACTTAGAAAGAAACATAAGTGAATTACTTAAACGGCGCATTTTAAGGAGGATACTGTAATGAAGAAAGGCCACAACTTCATTTATAACTACGCTCTTAGTGATAGAGGCATATCCGCAAATCAGCAATTAAACGCTCTCAAACTAGCATTAACGTCCCAAGGAACCCCGCCTCAGCTATACTCTCTTAATGGTTATGCTGAAGATAGAGTATGCTTAGACCAGCAAGATCACAAATGGATTGTCTACATTGGAACTAGGGGTCAAAAAGCAGATAGTAGCGTATTTGATACAGAAGATGACGCTTGCCTAAATTTGATTGAACGGATTTCTGACTCATTTTTAATGGAGAGAAAACTCAAAAAGAAATACAACCAGTTAAAAGATTCAGCGCATTCAAATTTAGGTTCATTTATTCCTCCGACAGTGTCATGTAAACTTTATTGCGCCACTTCAACCAAAATGTTTAATAAACCTAGACGTCATAGAATGGCACGAAGAAAGATTAATATATTCGTTAAGGCACGCAATCAGAAACGAGGAAAACAGTAGAGCAATATAATGTCTTGAAATGACTCCATAAAATATAGGCAACCAGTATCTTCACTCTAACCCCTTGTGTTATTTGCAAGTTGCTTGTGATTTGTATATCAGTTACAATAATCCTGTATTCAGGTCAGTGCAGATTCAGGGCGGAGCAATTTCAGGGCGGAGGTGAAAACTTGGGGACAGGTATGCCCCGGTTCCGCGCGCAGGCCAGTGAATACCAAAATATAAAAGGACCTATAAGACCGTAATTGCCGCTTGGCAGTTACGGTCTTTTTGCGTCCAAAAACGATGAAAGGAGTGAAACCATGAATGCCAGAGAAAAGCAGACTCATGCCAATCAGCTATTTCAATCCCAAGCAGGCGATCCGTCTCAGTGCGTATGCGGACACGATTGTTCTCGAACCGGATGGACGTGAGCAGCGTCTTCGGGCGATCCGCTTCGGCGGCTATCCGGAGATGGTGCGCGCCATGTCAGACGCGATCTATGCCGGTGCAACGCTGGAGGCAGAAATCGCCGGCGAAGCAGCAACGCTTTCCTGCGAGCCAAAGAAGTACGAATGCCATCTGAGCCACGACGGAATTTACGCCGAGGCGACCATCCTCTCGCTGGACGATGCGGACACTGCGGCAAAAAAGGACGAAGATGCACAGGCGGACGGTCAGACAAATGTAGAGCTGCCGCCGCGGAAGTGTATTCTTTTTTGTCCAGCGGGAGATCGGAGGGTGCTGTTTGAGGCGCTGGACCGGAAAACGGCTGTGCCGCTCATCCCGGAGTTTCAGGACTATGTTCTGGACGAATTGCAGCGGCGCAGACTTCTCAAGCCGCTGCGCGTCATCTCCATTCGTGAACGGCTGGAGGCGTGGCTGCTGCTGTGCAAGAAGGACGACGCCAATATCGTCAAGGTGCTGGAGGATGGCCTGAAAAGTGGCGCAATTCGTATTCCCGGAACAGTTCAGAACCTCAACGGCTTTGACAGTGTGCATTCTGTCACCAGCTACCTAAGCGCGTTCGGCGTGACTGTCGCAGAAAGAATCCGTAATCAGTTCCAACCGCTGTTTGACCCCGCTGCGGAGCAGCTTTCCCCGGAGATTTTGCGCATCAACGACTATATCCGCGCACGCGCAGGCTACAGCCTGTATCCGGCGCAGCTTGCGGTTGCGGAATCGGTCAAGCGCAAGCTCTCGGAGGGAAAGTCTGCATTCATCGTGGCAGAGTGCGGAAGCGGCAAAACGAAGATCGGTGCGACCGCACTGGCGGCGTATCAGGCGCAGAAACGGAAAAAGACGTTCAACATTATTCTTTGCCCGTCGCACGTCGCAAAGAAGTGGGTGCGCGAACTTGGCGAAACGCTGCCAGATACCGCAGGAGTCATCGTCCGCAGCATTACAGAGTTGGACAGCCTGTACGCACAGTACCGGCAGGGCGACAAAAGCATCTACGCCGTCATCAGCAAGGAAAAAGCTAGAGACGGCTATATGCGCCGCCCGGCGGTTCTGTTTGACGCGCGAAAAGGCGCGTTCCGCTGCCCCGGCTGTGGTTCCGTCATAGAATTGCCAAGCAGCGACGATACATACGACTGGGTGACCGCAAAACCGGAGGCGTTCCGCATGGAAAACCGGCGCAATCATCAATGTATGAATTGCGGTGAACCGTTGTGGACAGCGGTGAATCCAAGCGTGCCTTCTCCGTGGGTCAAGATTCCGGAATACGGCTGGGTGCATCGGAAGCTGGCAGTCCATGCCATACAGAAGACGAAGAACCCCGCTGCACTGGACGCCTTGCAGACGCTTCAGGAGAACCCGGACGGGTACTTTCCGACGCGCGGCGCGTGCCGGCGGTATCCGCTCAGCTCGTACATCAAGAAGCGGTACCGCGGCAGGATCGACGGGCTCATCGTGGATGAGCTGCACGAGTACAACAACGACAGCGGCCAGGGCGACGCGATGGCAGAGCTGTTTGGCACGGCGAAAAAAATCATCGGCATGACGGCCACGCTCATCAACGGCTACAGCTCCGGCATTTTTCATCTGCTCTACCGCACATCGGCGCAGCTGATGCTGGCGGACGGAAAGCCGCATGAAAAGCCCGCGCTGTTCAATACGGAGTATGGCGTTGTGGAAACAACCTACACCGAAGCCGATGAAAGCTATGCGGCAAAGCGCAGATCGCAGAAAAGCGGCGTTCGGACGCGTCAGCTTCCGGGCGTTTCGCCGCTGGTGTTTTCCCGGTTTCTGCTGGAAAAGACGGCGTTTTTGTCGCTGTCCGATATGGGCAAGGCGCTTCCCAGCTACGAGGAAATTCCCATTGCCTGTGAAATGGACGAAGCGGTAGAGACGGAGTACAGGCGGATCGAGCATAAGCTTGTACAGGTTTTACGGACAGACCGCCGCGTGGCGAAAAAGATCCTTTCCGCGTATCTGAATCTGCTGACCATCTATGCGGATCAGCCGTATGACCAGAGGCCCATCTTCTATCCTGACAGCGATGTACCCATCGTCGAGCCTGAGAACATCGGGGATGCAGACACGCTCGGAGAAAAAGAGCAGAAAACGCTGGAGATCGTGAACGCTGCCATTCAGAACGGGGAGCGTGCGCTCATCTACACAAGCTGGGTGCGCACGGATTCCCAGCAGAAGCTCAAAAAGCTCCTGACCGACGAAGGCTATCGCACGGAGATCCTGACCGACAAGATCAAGACCACCAACCGTGAGGAGTGGGTGCAGAAAAAGCTCGCCGCCGGAATGCAGGTGCTGATCGTAAACCCGTCTCTGGTAGAAACCGGCTTGGATCTCAACGCCTTTACGACGCTGGTGTTCTACAGCATGGGCTACAAGCTCTTTACGCTGCGGCAGGCGTCGCGCCGAAGCTGGCGTATCAACCAGAAAGCGTCCGCGGTCAAGGTCTATATGTTCTACTACGAGGACACCATGCAGCAGAAATGCCTGAAGCTCATGGCCTCGAAGCTGGCGGTCGCCGGACTCATTGAAGGAAACTTCTCCGAGGAAGGACTTGCCGCAATGAGCGATGTGCAGGACATGACCTCGCAGATGGCGAAGGAGCTGATGCTCGGTATCCGCGACAATGTGGAGGATATCGCGGCAGCGTTCAGGAAGATGGCGTTTGAGAATCCGGACAGAGAAGTACCAGAAGTACCAGAAGTACCCGCCGAAGAAACCTCTTTGCCGCCGGAAACCGTGCCCGCGATGATTGAACAGCCGAAGCGCGTGTTTACAGTGGAACAGGAAGAAAAGCTGCAAGCTGCCATGGTGCAGCTGGAACAACAGAAAGCCAAACGGACGAAGAAAACGCAGCAGGTGGAAAACCAGCTGAGCTTGTTCGATTCCGTTGCGTAAAAAGGAGGATGCTATGAAATTCACCGTCAACCGAACAGAGCTGCTTGCCGCGGCGCAGAACGCCGAGCGCATTGCGCCGAGGGTTTCCACGATTGAAATTCTGCAATGCGCGTATTTGCAGGCAGAACAGGACACGCTCACCGTCGCGTCCAGCAATCTGGAGATCGCGTTGGAGCAGCAGCTCCCCGCGCAGATCGATCGTGATGGCAGCGTTGTCGTAAACGCCCCGCTTCTCTCTGGAATGCTGCGCCTGCTGGATGGCGAGCGCGTGACTTTCCAGATGAAAAACGGAAAGCTCGTTGTTTCGTCTGGAAACGCGGAATATGCCATTCCCGTCATGGACGCGGCACAATACCCGCGCATGGAGATTCCCTGCCCGGCGGCGACCGTGCCTGTGAGCGGAATTCCTTCGCTGACCAAACGAACGGCGTTTGCCGTTTCCG
>CALCJW010000068.1:0-7241 GCA_937967235.1 uncultured Clostridia bacterium | reverse complement strand
TGATCGTCCATAATAAAGCTGTCGAAGCCGAGCATCGTCAGCCGCTCTCCGACCAGCTCAATGGCCTGCGAGGTGGTCTTGATGCAAACTTCAATCCACTGCATGATAGTCCTCCTTCGAAAATTCGAAGCAGCGCCGCGCAATTACGCAAACCTGCCCAAAATAGCGTATGATACATTTTACATGAAAACCGCCGGAATAACAAGTAATTTTTACGCGGGTTTTTGCGCGGACGGTTTTACTTTTCCGACGTTCTATGGTATGATGTGACGCATGAAAGATATGGATAAGGATGATAGAATGAACCATCGAACCGAAATCCTGCCCGGCGTGTACCTCACGGCGGTGCAGTCCGACAAATTCAAGACCGGCTGCTTCAGTCTGAATCTTCTGCGGCCGATGAAAAAAGAGGAGGCGGCGGCAAACGCGCTCATTCCGAGCGTCCTTCTGCGCGGAAGCGAAACCTGCCCGGACATTGCCTCCATCTCCGCAAAATTGGACGAGCTCTACGGCGCGAGCGTCGGCACGCTGGTACGCAAAAAGGGCGAAGTGCAGCTGGTCGGGTTTTACTGCGACTATGTGCAGGATGAATATGTGGACGAGCCGGTCTTTGCACCGCTGATGGCGTTTCTGGCGGAGCTTTTGCTGAATCCCCGGCTGGAAAACGGCGCATTCCCGGAAGCAGTTGTAGACAGTGAGAAGCTGAATCTCGAGAACGCAATGCTCTCGCGCATCAACGACAAGCGCACCTACGCGGCCTCGCAGCTCATCCGCACCATGTGCGCTGGGCAGCCCTACGGCATTCCCCGCATCGGAGAGCCGGAGGATTTAAAAAACATCACGGCAAAGAGCCTTTACGCGCACTACCGGGACCTTCTCGCAACGAGCCGTGTGGAGCTGTTCTACATGGGAAGCTTATCCCCGGAAGCCGTCACAAAGGTGCTGCAAGCCGCGCTGGCAGAGCTTCCGCGCGCGGAAGTCTTCGTTCCCGTCGGGACCACGCCCGCACCCCAGGCAAGGCCCGTGCAGGAGAAGACCGAGCGGCTGGACGTGACGCAGGGAAAGCTGAGTCTTGGCTTTTTCACCGACATTACGGCAAAGGACCCGCGCTATCCTGCGCTTGTGCTGGCGGCGACGGTCTTCGGCGGCGGCGCGACGAGCAAGCTCTTTACGAACGTGCGCGAAAAGATGTCCCTCTGCTATTACGCAAGCGCATCGTTTGAAAAATTCAAGGGTGTCCTGAGCGTGAGCTCGGGCGTAGAATTTTCAAAGCTCGAGACGGCCAAAACAGAAATTCTCCGGCAGCTGGAAGCGTGCAAGGCCGGCGATATCACGGACGACGAGTTGGAATCGGCCAGAGGCTATCTCGTCTCCGATCTGAAAATCGCGATGGACAGCCCCGGAAGGCTCGACGACTATTATATGGGCCAGATCCTGCTGGAGCAAGACGGCACGATGGAGGACCTGGCAAGCGCAATTGCGCGCGTCACGAAGCAGGAGGCAGCCGACGCGATCCAGGCGCTGCGGCTCGATACCATTTATGCGCTCGAGGGGGTGACGGCATGATACGAAAGGACTTTCCGAAACTCGGCGAGCACTATTTTGAAGAAAGGCTCCCGAACGGCCTTCTTGTCCGCGTCATGGAAAAGCCGGGCTTTGCCAAGCGGTACGCGTTCGTCGCGGCAGACTACGGCTCAATTGACGCGGAATTCTTCCTGAACGGCAAGAAATACACGACGCCGCAGGGCGTGGCGCACTATCTCGAGCACAAGATGTTTGACCTCCCCGAGGGAAACGCCATGCAGGAGTTCGCCAAATACGCCGGTGCGAACAACGCCTTTACAAGCTACACCATGACAGCCTACTACGTCGAGTGCACGGAGCATTTGGAAGAGAATTTCGAGATCCTCCTTCGCATGGTCACGACTGGGTATTTTACAGACGAGAGCGTTCAGAAAGAGCGCGGCATCATCGCGCAGGAAATCAAAATGTACGAGGACAGCGCAGACTCCGCCGTGATGGAAAATCTGTTTCGCATCATGTATCAGAACCACCCCGTGCGCAATAACATTGCAGGCACAGTCGAGAGCATCGAGGAGATCACGGCCGATACTCTGAAGCTCTGCCACGACGCGTTCTACGATCCCTCGAACCTCATCGTCTGCGTCATCGGCGACGTGGACGCGGCCTCCATCATCGAGCAGGCGCGCAAGCTGACCCCGGCGGGAAAAAAGCCGCAGTTCGAGCGGTGCTGTGGTGCGCCCGAGCCCGAGAAGGTTCCGGTCCGAACGATTGAAAAGCAGATGGAAATCGCCATGCCGGCCTTTGCCATCGGCTTCCGCTGCCCGGACGCAGGGCGCGGCGCGGACGCGATGCGCATGGACCTCATCGGCGAGATGGCGGGCGAGATGCTCGTCGGTGAATCGTCGAAGCTCTATCAGAAGCTCTATGACGAGAACGTCATCGACGCGGACTTTTCCGTCGACTACGAGCGCATGAAGGGCATGGCGCTTCTGGAGCTGTCCGGCGACAGCGAAGACCCCCGGCGCATTTTGCGAGAGGTTCTGGCGGAAGCGGCGCGCGTTTTGGAAACCGGCGTTGACCGGGTGCTTCTCGCGCGGCTCAAAAAATCCGTTACCGGACGGCGCTTGCGCGAGCTCGACGGCTTTGAAGGAACGTGCTACCGCATGTGCGCGTATTATTTTGACGGCGCAGAATATTTTGATTATCCGGAAATTTACGCAAGCGTCACGGCGGAGGATGTGGAACAATTTATCCGCGAGAACGTCAAAGAAGAACAGGCATTCTTGTCGGTCATCACGCCGAAGCGCGAGGAGGAATAAACCATGCTTCTGACCTCACCCATTTCGTTTCCGAACCTTGGCATCACGGTAGACCCGAGCCCCGTTGCCTTTACGATCTTCGGAAAAGAGATTTACTGGTACGGTATCATCATTGCCTGCGGCTTTTTGCTGGCGGTGCTCTATATGATGTACCGCGCCAACACGTTCGGGCTCACGCAAGACGATGTGCTCGATCTCATTTTGTGGGCGGTCCCCATCGGCGTTGTGTGCGCGCGGCTTTACTACTGCGTGTTCTACTGGGACCTGTACCGCGATAACCCCATCTCCATGCTCTACATCTGGGAGGGCGGTTTGGCGATCTACGGCGGTATCATCGGCGGCGCGATCACTGTGCTTGTTTTGAGCCGCGTGAAGAAGATCCCGCCGCTGGTCATGCTCGACAACGCCTCTATGGGTGTGATCATCGGCCAGATCTGCGGCCGGTGGGGCAACTTCATGAACCGCGAAGCGCACGGCAGCGTGACGGACTCGTTTTTCAAAATGGGTCTTGCCGACGCGGCGGGCAATATCACCTACTACCATCCGACGTTCCTGTATGAATCTGTCTGGAACCTCGTCGGCTTTATCGGTCTTCATTTCTACTGCAAGAAGCGGAAATTTGACGGCGAGGTGTTTTTGCTCTACGTCGCGTGGTACGGCCTTGGGCGCGCGTGGATCGAAGGCCTGCGCACGGACAGCCTCTATCTGTTCTCGACCGGCATCCGCGTCAGTCAGCTCGTTGCGGCGGTATCGTTCATCGCAGCCGCAGGCGCAATTGCGTTCGTACTTTTGAAGAAAAAGCCGAAGCCCGAGAACCTTTTTGCGAACCGCATCCATGAATCGCCTGACACGCAGGACGAAAAGCCCGACGAAATGTGAACTTTTTGAAAAAAGTGCGCAAAGATACCACACATTCTGAAAAGTGTGATATAATCGAGACAAGAATGCAACAACCTAGAAGGGAGTATTTACTATGAATCTGTCTGAAAATTTTGAAAGCGTCAAGAATTTTGCGATGGGCGCTGCCCAGACCGCGACCCAGAAGGCCAAGGTCCTGGCCGCCGTCGCCAAGGCAAACGTCTCCATCTACGCCGAGGAAGACAAAATCCGCAAAGCAGAAGCCCAGCTCGGCAAGCTCTACTATCGCGACTACGCGGTCGGCGAAGAGATGGATACGGCGGAGTACCTTCCGTGGTGCCAGAAGATCGACGAGTCCAAGAAGCTCATCGCCGAGCTCAAGGACTACATCGACGAGGTAAAGGCCGCCGATGAAGCGCCTGCCGCGCCGGGAACTGCCTGCGAGGCCGACTTTGAAGACGCGGAGCCCAAGGCAGAGGATGCGGCTGCTGCGGAAGTGCCCTGCTGCTGCGAAGCGCCGAAGAAAGAGGAGGCCGCTCCCGCCGAGACCCCCGAAATTAAAATCGAGGTCGTAGACGACGAGCCCAAGGCCGAATAAGTTTCCAGCAATCACACGCAATGCCCCCTCTATGGACACCATAGAGGGGGCATTTTTCGGCGCAAGCACGTAGACAAAGCCCCGCCTCCACGTTTTTTGTGGAAGCGGGGTTCGTTTCTTGATAGATGAATCAGGCCTTGGCCTTTTCGCTGCCGGACTCGCTCTTGGCGTAGCTCTTGAGCGCGTTGACGACGATCGTCAGGCCCAGTACGATGAGCAGCACCGCGATGATCAGCTGCAGGCCGTTCGCGATGAACACCGCACCCCAGGTCGTCTCGCCGGCCGGGATGGTGGTGGAAGCTGCTGCCTGAATGGCTTTGACCATCGCAAGAAGCCGCTGGACAAGCGCCGTAAACGTCACGCAGAGCATGATGATGAGCGGCGGGAAGAGCATCTTGTTGCTGCGTCCCGTGACCTTCAGGAAGACGCACAGCGTGATGAGCACAAGCGCGGAGAGAAGCTGGTTGGCAGAGCCGAAGAGCGGCCAGATATTCGCGTAGCCGATCTGGGTGAGCAGGAAGCCGAACGCCAGCGTGAGAGCTGTCGAGAAATACGTGTTGCAAAGGAGCTTGCGCCACGGCTCGGCATGCGCCATATCGTCCACGGAGAAGAGCTCCTGGAAGCTCATGCGGCCGATTCTTGCCACCGCGTCGAGGCTCGTGAGCGCCAGCGCGGAAACGCACATGGTCATGAAAACCGTCGCCGCGTAGCTCGGAACGCCAAACATCTCAAAGAAGCCCGCAACGCCGCGGCTGAAGATCTGGAACGGGGTGCCCGCTGCGGGCATGCCGTCTGCTGCTGCCGCTGCACCGGCCACGCAAAGCGCCAGAACTGCAAGCAGGCTCTCGAGCACCATTGCGCCGTAACCGACTTTGAGCATGTCCTTTTCGTTTTCAACCGTCTTCGAAGACGTACCGGAGGAGACGAGGCTGTGGAAGCCGGAGACTGCGCCGCAGGCCACCGTGACGAACAGAATCGGGAACATCGAGCCAAGAGACGTGTTGAAGCTCGTAAACGCCGGAAGGTTCATCGTGGGGTGCGCGACCAGAAGGCCGACGGCTGCGCCCGCGATCATACCGATGAACATGAACGTCGTCATGTAGTCGCGCGGCTGCTTGAGAAGCCACATCGGAAGCACGGCCGCGAAGAAGATGTAGACGAAGGTGATGTAGCTCCAGGTCGACCTGCCGTAGATGAGCGGACAGTTCATGCCGACGGCAAAGGAGGCGGCGATGAACAGAACGCCGAGCACCGCTTCTTTCCAGCCCGAGAGGTTCCACTTTTTCTGAACGAGGCCAAATACCACGGCAAAGACCATGAACATGATTGAGACCATACCGGCCGCGCCGTTCGTCTGCGCCGCCTCCGCCAGCTGCGTCACGCCGTCAACAACCGTATACGCATTGAATGTGCCCGCCACCATGTCCGCGAACGCCGCGATGACAATGCCGCAGAAGAGCCAGCAGAAGAGCAAAAACAGCTTTCTTCCGAGCTTGCCGATGTACTTTTCGATCAGCATGCCCATGGACTTGCCTTCGTTCTTGACCGAGGCGTAGAGCGCGCCGAAGTCTGTGACCGCGCCGAAGAAGATGCCGCCGATGAGCACCCACAACAAAACCGGCACCCAGCCGAAGGCTGCCGCCTGAATCGCGCCCGTGACAGGGCCCGCGCCCGCGATGGACGAGAACTGATGGCTGAAAACCGTCCAGCCGTTTGTCGGTACATAGTCCTTGCCGTCGTTTTTCCGCACGGCAGGGGTCTTGGCTGCCGGGTCAATGCCCCACTTCTTTGCCAGCCAGCGCCCATAGAGCACATAGGCTGCAAACAGCACGACGGCTGCCAGCAATACGATGACGAGTGTGTTCATAAAAGTTCCTTCTTTCACAGGAAATTGCTCTCACCCAGTTTTTGCCACGAAAAAAAGCCTCCGCCCTTGCAAGCGCGCCCAAAGACGCACCGATGCAAAGACGAAGGCATAAACAGCACGGCTGTCAATACTTCCGCGTTACCACTTTGCTTGCAGGAAAAACCTGCCGCTCATTCGCCGCTGACACGGCGCTCCCTTTTAACGGTGGGAAACCGGCTCCGACTACTCGCGGCTTAGAGAAATCCGCTTTTGCCAAAGCTGCTCGCAGGGGATAACCATCCCGCTCCTTGCTGCCGTCTCGCACAACCAACGGCTTTCTGGAAACGGTGCTGCGGGGAAGTCGTGTCCTGTTCATAGCAGTTGCCAGATGATGATGGCACTAAGATACGCACTTTTTTGCCGTTTGTCAATTCCCTTTTGTGCGAAAGGAAAAACTTCAGCGCGCCCGACGAATTTCACAAAACAGAACGTGAACTTTTGGTCAAAACAACAATGCAGCGTGTCGCTGCACGCAAAAACGCCCCAGGTTCCCCTGAGGCGCTTGCTGTTTGAAGCTCAATCCTGATCCCAGTTGTGCCAGACGTTCTGGACGTCGTCATCGTCCTCAAAGATATCGAGCATCTTTTCCATGTTGGAGATATCCTCGGGGTTTTCCAACTTCTGATAGTTCTGCGGCACCATTTCGATCTGCGCGGACTCGAACTTGTAGCCCTTGTCCTCGAGCGCCTTGGCAACGTCGTTAAAATCAGCGGGGTCGGTGTAGACCGTGAAGCAGCCTTCCTCCGGCTGGAAGTCGGCAGCGCCCGCGTCGAGCGCATCCATCATGACCGCGTCTTCCTCGAGCTCTTCTTCCTCGTTGTCGATGACGATGACGCCCTTCTTGTCGAATGCCCAGCTCACGCAGCCGTTCACGCCGAGGCTTCCGCCGTATTTATCGAAATGATGGCGGATGTTGCCCGCGGTGCGGTTGCGGTTGTCGGTCATGGTCTCGACGATGACGGCGACGCCGCTCGGGCCGTGGCCTTCGTAGGTGATGGACTCGTAGCTGTCGCCCTGACCGGCGGAAGCCGCCTTT
>CALCJW010000067.1:0-10679 GCA_937967235.1 uncultured Clostridia bacterium | reverse complement strand
ATAGGCCCCAAGGGGGCCTGCACAAACCACCGGCACGGCCGGTGGTTATGATTATCCGAAAAGTTTGATTTTTGCACTCATGTTTTGTACCGAATTTTTGAGGGTATCCTCTGTGATATGCGTATAAATATCCAGAGTCGTACTGATCTCGGCATGTCCCATAATTGTTTGAATTGCCTTGTGATTGGACTCAACTTCAAACATCCGAGTACAAAACGTATGCCGTAGACTATGAACGGAAAAGTGTGGAAGCAATAGCGGTGGTCGCTGATCTTCTTCGGCTAGCTTCAATTCCTCCGCTTTGTAGTCTCGGATGATTCGTTCAATCGCGCGATTCAGGCTGTGGGGATTCAGCAGATCCCCATAGCGATTCCAAAAGATAAAATCTGTGTAACCGTCAATCGTTGGACTGGGTGTATCGTAGAGCGTGTCCAAAATAGCAATCAGTCCAGCCAGTTCAGCCAAGACTTCTGGGCACATTGGGATGAAGCGAATGCTGCTTGCTGTCTTTGGCGTTGAGATCAGGAAACGGCATTTTCCGTCAATCTTTCGATATAGCAGATTGTGATTGACAGAAATAAGCTCGTTTTCAAAATCAATGTCTTTCCGTGTCAGACCGACGCATTCTGCGATACGCATTCCGGTGCCAAGAAGCGTTACAAAAATCGGCGTCCAGTGGTGATAGACTGGACTCTGATTGACGTAATTTAGGAAAGCCTGCTGCTGCGTTAGGGTCAGCGCGACACGCTTTTTGCAGTCCTTTTCTTTCAGCGCTCGATAAACACCCTTGCTCGGATTTTTGCGGATTAGATCGTCATCGACCGCCATCTCCAATGTGGGATGCACCAGATTGTTGATACTGTCTAAGGAATTTGTACGAAAACCGTTTGCCAGAAGATCTCCATAGAGCTTTTTGATGTCGCTGGTCTTGATGTTGATAAGAGACTGGTGCGCAAGCGGTGTGGGGCTTATGTATTTATTCCACAGGTACAGATAGTTTTCTCTGGTGCTGGTCTTGAGTTTGGTTTTCGTGGCAATATAAGTTTCAAACATATCATTGAGCGTGATTTTAGAGGCTTCCTGCGTGCGGATGCCGTCATCCTTGTCATGTTCAATTCTTCGTTCCAACTCACGCAGTTCAGCCAGATCAGAGGCGTAGAGCCATTTTCGTTCGCCGCAGATCGTGTAAGAATAACAATAGCGGCCATCAGACCGATAGGATTCCCCCTTCCCAAGTTTTCGACCCTTTGCGTCTTTTTGCAACTTGCCATAGAAGATCACCTTCTCATGTTTGTCGTGGAGGTTCCATCAACAGGCGATTTTGTAGACATACTCCTTGATACGTTGTACGCTCCAAAGAACGCGGCTGTTTGTGACGATACGGAAAAGCGGACATAGGGTTCACCCTTAGCGCTGTGCTGCAATTCCGGGCCTTGCGTGATCAGCCCGATGAGACTTGCTTTCGCCATAACACTCCTTTCTGCCACCGGCATGAATATCTATATAAAAAATGCCGGCAGCGACATCTACCCCTTGCGGGCAAATACCATGCTACCAGCACTCAAATACAAACCTGACCAACGTGTGCAATGTGAAAAGCCCCACGCACAGACCATACGGTCTGCGTTCCGATGAACTGCACAAATATCAATTACATGAGTATAGTAGCACAATATATTGGGATTGTCAATTATATTAAAACTATATATAGATTTCGTGATGGACGAAGAATACTCTCTACTTATAAAATAGGGCGGCAATACGATTTTTCTGCAAAATGCAGAAAAAAGCGGTCGCAAGTCTGCGACCGCTTCGGTTATGCAACTGTGATTTTTGCTTTATCGCAAAGCAGATGCTGTCCAATTTAGAATCTGCTCTGCAAATGCGATTGCCTGCTTTGCATGATGCTCCTCGACAGTCAGTTCGTTCGGATATCGTGTCATGGTACCAAATGGCGTTATGGAAAGCGGAATACGAACCGCAGGCAGACGCTGAACGCGGCGTCCGGCATCGGCGGCGAAGTGCCGCTGTACGGCGTGCCGCCTTCGGCTGTCCATGCCTAATAGTTGTAGATGAACTGCGCAAGATAGCCGCCCGCATAGAAAAGCGCTGCTAGCGCGACGGGTAGAAAACAGGCCAGAGTGATCTTCTGTTTCTTATTGATGGAGCATCATCCTTTCATAAGCGGCAAAGTCGATGCTTGTAATATTGACCTGCGCGCCAAACACCTCCCACAGCGCCTCTGCCTGATAGTCAAAGCAGAGAATGCTGCCAGTCAGGTTCCGCAGCGTCAGCGCACAGCGAAACCGGTGCAGCCTTGGTAGATCGCAGAGATACGAAAACAGGACGGGCGACCCGTCCTGCTCCAGAGCGTCATGTTCGATTGGCATTGCGGGGGACGGTGGCAGGAGGTTTTCCGAGAGGATTTCATTCAACTGCTCCAGCATATCTGGTTGACATAACTGAAATGCACCAGCCTCACCAACGTGGTCGAGCGTCAGAAAATAGAAATGCGGATAGCTGCCATCCAAAAGGAAATGGTTCCTCGTCATGTCATTCAGGATCGCAGGTATTTGCATAGGTGAGCTGCCGAACACAATGCCGCCGATCGTGAACTGTGCATTGCGGCAAAATTCTGTCTGTAAGACAGCCTTGAGCCGGATCTCGGCATTGTACGCCCATCTTGGAAAAGTCGAAGCCATGTTGTAGATCGGGAAGATGGCTTGTTCTGTGAACAGAACACCCGTCATGCGGGAATTGCGGATTTTGGTGCAAAGACTGCCAAGAGCTTTGAACTCGCGGGAGGAATAGTAGACCGGAAATAGAGTGGGATTTGAGAGCCAGTCTTGAATAGATGGCTTTTCCCACGGCAGCGACGGGATTTGCGCGTTGTGCAGGATCTGAAGCGCCTCGGCCATCCGGTGCAGTCGCAGCCGGCGCTCTGGTTCTGACTTCAAAGAATTTGTCTCGGACGCGCCTGTAAGATAGGGCGCGAGGTCGACCGGATATTTTTGAAGCAGCAGCCGTTTGGCGCTTGCGGTCAGCCTGAGTCCACGCAAACCGTTCTTGGTATACGAACGGAGCAGCCCGTCCTTTTTGAGCTTGCCGATCACGCTTTCGATATAGCTGCAGCCGCCCGGAAAGTGGCCGGAAAAGGCAGGCGGGAACTCGCCGGAGACGGCGATAATTTGCAGCACAAGAAGCGCGAGTGTGCCCTCGGCAGGAAGTTGCGTCGGATTCATAAAAGTGACCTCTTTTACCGTATCGGCTCTTAACTTCGGTAATTTCTGCGCTGCCGATCAAGCGAAAACGCCTGATGTTTCAAGGGAAAACACCATGCGCGGCGGTATCTGAAAAAGAAGGACGAAAAATGCTTAAAAATCCGACATGGTTTCCAGCGCATTTTGATGCTCTTCCAGCCAGCCCGGAAACATATCTTGATCCATGACATAGAGCTTTGTGACGTCTTCCTCGCCCAGCTCCGTGGTGTTATAGACGTTGCACAAAAGCCCATTGTCATCCATCATAAGATAAGCGCAGACGACGTCCAGAATCTGCTTCATTTCCAAGTTGTCATAGTCCCGGATGCGGCCGCGTCCGCCAGATACCGCATAGATATGGCAGAAGCAGATGATGCACGACTCAAAATGGGAAAGAGGATGATCTTTAACAAACTGTCCGAGCGCCTGCTCCAGCGGGTCGGTCAGATATTCGGCGCTGCGCTGCTTTTTCTTGGGCAATAACCCCGGGAGCGTAATCTCCACCAGCCCTGGCTGCGCGGTGATCGTGATGCCGAGGACATTTGCGGCGGAGGTCAGGTATTCATGCTTCTGCACGGTGGTGAATCCGTAGACCAGATGCCGCATCCGGCAGGCGATCTGCTCTGCGCGGAGCGCCGCGTCAGTGGAAAGCAGCTCATAGTTTTCCGGATAGCGCTGCAAGTCAATCGTGTTCATGGCGCAAAGCGCATTGCTCAGCCGCGAGACCTCCGCCAGCAGCGAAGATATCCGTTTGGATAAAATTGCACGGTTCAAAACGATCCCTCCGTTTCTTCCTGAAGGTATTGAATATTGCCGTCACTATCCAGCAGGCAGTATGCGCGCACATTTGGAATGGCAAGCAGATCAACCTGCGCGGCATCCTCCAGAATGACCAGCCGCACGGGTGGTTCCTGTTCCGGACGAGCAAGTAGCAGGTTCAAAATGGCTTCTTTGCCCGGTTCGGCATAGAGGATTTCATAGACCTCGCCGCCGGCAAGAAAGATGATCTTCACAGGATATTCTCCTGCGGCGTGATACTCGACCTGCTCCATAAAGTCCGCCAGTACTGTGACCGCTGCTTCCAAACCACGGTCGCGGTCTTTCGGCAGCTCCGGTGTCAGGGAATAGAAGCCGTCCACAAGGAACAAGCGTTTTTGCTTGCAGAGATAGGACAAAAGGTTTTTGAGCTGTTCGTCTTTCTGTGGGTACAAACCTAAAATCTGTTTCTGTGTCAGGACACCATAGGTGGAAATATCCCGCAGGATGCCGCTGGCCTCGTGTGAGTAGATCTGTGCGCGGGTTTTCATAGTCGTCACCTCTAATTTTTGTGCGTATAACTGCCGCACAGAATACGTACAAACTATAGCCATAAAACTTGAGGATGGCTGCTGTACGCATAAAAGACGTATTGTGTACGCTTCAACTCGTTTTGCCGTTCCGTTTCAGCAGCTCCTGAAGCTCCCTGCGGTCGGTGGTGATGAGTTCCTTTTCCAGCTCACTGCACTTGATCTCGACGGCAACATTATTGTTGTTCGTGCTGATGAGGGCGCTGCCGCGCTCAAAGTGCGTGATCTCCATCAGCTCTGCTTCGGACAGATGCAGAATGGAGCCGACGCGCTGGGCTTCCTCATCCTCCAGATTCAAGATCACCTTGGTCTTGGAGTTGTTGATGATGCCCTTGCCGTATTTGCCGTCCTCCAACGCGAAGAAGTCATTGAGATCCTGCGTCGCACAGACGGCCGAGCCGCCGTAGCCGCGGATGATCTTGAAAATCTCCAGCACAAACTCCGCTGCCAGACGGTTGCTGCTGGCGCCGATGAGCTGCCAGCACTCGTCAATGAAGATGGCCTTTTCCTCGGTACGGTTCTCCTTCGCCTTATCCCACACAAAGTCCAACGCCATAAACATGCCGACGGTCAGAAGGTCGCCGGTCAGCTCCGAAATATCCAGAACGATGTATTTATTGTCGAGCGAAACATTCGTCTGCTGGTTGAATGTCTTGGCAGAGCCGCTGACGAGCCGGTTCAGAATGTTTGCCAGCCGCAGCGTAGAGGAAGATTCCTTGAGTACCGCGTACAGATCGCACAGAATTGGCATCTCGCGGTACCGCTCCGGATGCTTAGGGTCGCGGAGCGTGTCATTGTCGTGCGTAATACCCTTCTTGGCGTAGGTGCGGATCATGGCTTCATCGAGAAGCTGCCGCTCCTCGTGATTCATGTCGGGGATCAGCAGGCTGAAAAAGATGTGCAGCCGCTGGATCTTGGCGGCCAGCATGGAGTGCTCCACGGTGCTGCCGTCAAGCTGTTCATCGACCGAACGGTCTGTCTGTCGGATCTCCATGACGTTGATGCAGTTGGGAGATGCAGGCGAGATCTGGATGAACGCCCCGCCGATGTTGGAGCAGGCCCGATGAAATTCGTGACCTTTGAGCGGCGCAACGATGAACACCTGAATCCCTTTTCGCCGCATCCGCAGCGCCATGAGCTGCATAGTAAAGGTCTTGCCGCTGCCGCTCGTGCCGAGAATGGCGATGTTGGCATTTTTGTAGATACGCGAATCAAAGATATCTACGATGATAAGAGAATTGTTGTGTTTGTTGACGCCGAGCAGGATGCCGTTGTCATCACACAGCTCATACGCCGTGAACGGATAGCAGCTTGCCGCGCCCAGCGTCAGCACATTCCGCTTACTGCGCTCAAAGAGCGATTTATCCAGCTTCACGAGAGGAAAGGAGGAGCGGAGTGCCTGCTCCTGACAGAAATTGCAGCTCTGCACATTCATATCCTGCGAAATGAGCAGCTTTTTCATCTCCGCACACTTCCAGTCCAGATCGTCCGGGTTATCCGCCGTCACGGTGATAAGCAGGTTCAGATAGTAAAAATCCTCGTGGTTACTCAGACCATCTTTTAAGAAGTAGCCGCTACGGATGGCACTGTCGAGGTCGTCAAAGTCTGTATTGGTGTCGCTGGTCTCCTTGATCTTGCTGCGGTTGATGCGAAGCTGCTGGCCGAGCTTGCGGATCATGCGATCCTTTGGCTGCCGTGTCAGAAACACGTCGAGGTCAATGCCGTCCCCGGCGTTGACCAACAGACTCAGCCAGCCCGCGGGAACCTCGGACTTATACCCGTCCGACGGCACCAGCAGATACGCATAATACGTTCCGTCGATGCAGAGATAGCTGCCATGCGTGAAATCCAGCTGTGAAGGCGCAAAAAAATCACCGACGGGAATTTCGTCGATGGAGCAGCCAGCTTTTATATAGTTGGACGTGATATGGGAGATACGCTGCAAAAACGGAATATCTGTGCTTTCTCTGCGACAGAGAAATATATAGAGCATTTCGGCGGCAGCTTCGTCCTCATTCTCATGCTGGACGACGCTGTTGCCGCATTGCCGGAGATAATTTGCCGCCGTCCGCGCCGCTGTTTGCAGTGACGAAATGGCATCCGCTTCTTCAAGGTCTTTCTTCGCGCCGGGGAGCGGTTCATACTCCATGATGAGAAAAAATCTTCGCGCAATGGCTTCTCTGGAGCCGAGCTTTTTGAGCAGCTTCAGATAGTCCTCCTGCTGCATCCGGCAGCTTTCGTTCGTCTCCTGCGCCATCTCCCGGCGCACGGTTTCAATGTGCCGGTTCATATCTGCGCGCTTGGTGATGACCTTGATCTGCAGCTTCACGGGCGCGATTTTGAGATAGCTGATGAACGAATACACGATGTTCCGCTGCTCTCTTGCGCTACGGAGTAAGAAGTTAATCGGCACGATCTCCAGGATCTTGATAAATCGGTGGTCGGTCGTGTAGACAATGCCGTTTTCGATTTTCTGAATCGGCACATACGCTGCAAGCGGATTGCCGGGTCGCGCTGCCTGTTTCTTTTGCCGATAGGAGGTGTCCAGCATCAGGCGGCGCGTATCCTTTGCAAAACGGATGCGGCTGCCGTCCTTTTTATAGGCGGCAGGCTGCACAGCCGTGCTGGGGCCGGACTTTTTATCCCATGTCGGGAGAATGGACTGCTTTCGGCTGCTTTTGCCGCCAGTTTTGCTCAGACTTCTGCGGTTGCGCAGAAAGCGAAAAAAGAGAATGATATAGGAGGAAAGCGACATCCCCGCGATCCCGATGAGCGCCAGAAGCGCCAGCGGCAGCGAGGTCAGGCAGAGCAGGATGATCCGGACGGTCAGCGTCAACGAGAGCGTCAGGATCGGAAGCCCGGTGCCGGCGGCAAGGATAACCGCCTCGACCACATTTCGCGCCTTGAATAAGCCGCCGAAGAACGAACCGCCCTCAATAAAGTTTGGCGGGATCACATAGCTGTCCCGCTGTTCCTGACTCATAGGTTCTCACATCCGATCTTTTCTTTGCGGTGGATTCGGCAGCTTCTGCACGATCTTTTCGTGATAGGCAATCTTGCCGTCCTCCGTTTGATAGGGCTTGCGTTCCACGGTGTCCGCTGCGTACTGCTTATACCATGCGGCGGCGTCCGCGGAGTAGACCTTGCTGTAATCGCCCTTCGGTTGGGCGTACTGGTCGGCATGATACATACAGAAATCAATGCCGCCCGGATGCTCCGGCGTAAACTCGCGTCCTGTGATGCGGCCGCCGCCGATCTCCACGTCCTGATAGCGCGGGATGTTGGGCGCGTGTTCGCCGAGCGCTGTGAAGCCCATATAGGACATCAGAGAGCGCGTCGCGGTCTCGCCGGTGATGGAGCCAATCGTGCGGTAATCGCCCTTGGCGACCGTGCCGATCACATCGTTGGCAAACGCGCCGCCCTGATAGAGCGATTTCGCAAACAGTGTTCCGCCGAAGCTGCGGAACTGCGTCGGTGCGGACGGGATCGGCGCAGGCCGGGCGGCAGACACTTCACTGGCTGGGGCAGAAGCGGGCGCTGCCGACGGCGCTCTAGCATGCAGAAATCTGCCGGGGCGCTCCTGCGCTTGAACCGTCCGCTCGGCAATGGTGGTTTTAGAAAGCCCATTGCGGACAGAGAAGAACTGCTTGTTAGACTGCGCAGTATGCTGCCGGGATTGCGATTCCACCTGTCCGAAAGTGGAGCTTTGCGTATCCTGCTGGGTATGTTGTGCCTGCTCACGCTGCGTGATTCCAGACTGTTCCGTGTGGAAACCATCCATCGTATCATGCTGCGCATGGTGGCTTTCCTCGGACTGCACCTCGCGCTGGGTAACACCGATCTGCTCCTGCTGCAAGGCAGACTGCATGACCTGCGACTGTTCCGTTCTGGCTTCTTCGCTGCTTGCATCAAATTCATCCGACTGCACCACAGAGCCGACAAACTCACCCTGTTCCGACTGGAATGACAGATGCGATGCCTGCTGATCCTCCGTATGCAGCGCCGCGTGGAACTGCTGCTCCTGCGCAGTCTGTGTATCCTGATGGATCTGGCTGGTGTCTACGGAATGCTGCGATTCGTGAAGCGCCTGCTGGGAGTTTTCTCGCTGTTCCGAGTTTACAGCGCGGGAAGAAACCGTCTGCTGATTCTGGTCAAGCTGGCTGGTATTCTGCCGCTGCTGCTCAGAAGCCATCTGCGAACCGGAATGGGTGTCGCTGCTCGCGTGTGTCCGGCTGACGGTCGCCTCGGCCTGCTGCGGCTGGACGATGTTTTTCTCTGTCGTCGCCGTGCGTACCGCATCGCTTGCAATTTTACGGCTTGCCATACCGGCAAGTCCGCCGCTGAAAAAGCCTGCCGCAGCCGCACTTCCGCCGCCGGGTTTCCCGGATGCAGGAGCAGAACCGTGACGGCTGCGGCTGCCCAATGCGCTGCCGACCGCGCTGGTCGCGGTGTTGATGGCGCGCATGGCGATCATTGCTTCTGAGAGCATGGAGCCGCCGGTGTGTCCGACGTTCAGACCAAGGCTGGACAGAAAGCTGTCGATCTTCTGTGACACCTTCAAAAAGGCGATGGCACACAGGAACCACACCAGCACGTTGCCGGAGACGGCTTCTTTCCCGGAAGCACTGACTGCGGATTCTACATCGCTCTCGGAAATGGCAAATGCGCTAGTTGACATAACTGCAACGAGGACGAGAATCAGCAGACAGTTCAAAAAGAATCGTTTTCTCATGGATACTCCTTATAGGGACAAAGGGTTTGCGATAAACGTGCCGACCATGCTGGTAAACAGCCGCAGGCACCATGCGTTCATGAGCAGCAGGAACACCTGCCCGCCCAGCATCCGGCACCACGCCTTGAAGATATTTGCCGTAGACTGCGAGCCGCCCATCGAGAACGCGACCGGCGCGGTGTAAACAAGAACGCCGAGCAGGATATATCGCTCAGCGGCTTCAAAGAGCAGCTTCAGATAGTTCCACGCCAGCAGCACGACGATGATGAGTACGATCAGTGTGACCGCACCGTTTGCGCAGGCGCCGATGATGACCAGCATGACGGAATTGAAATCCGCAAAGCTGAGCGGCGGCAGCTCGGAAGACAGAATCCAGTCATACGGCGTGCCACCAATCTTCAGGACGATCTCGACAATGCTTTTCGCACAGTAGGTGAGTGTGATGAAGATGATCGCACGGAAGGTCAGCTTGACCGGGTGCTCGGCTTCAAAGCCAGCGCCCAGCCAGTAGTTTTTGAACAGGTTCCAGACCCACATCAATAAAATCAGGCCAATACCGATGGCGGTAAAAATATCGTACATCGTCTCGGCTGCCGGGAAGTAACGCAGAAACGTCTCCATTCCGCAGCCGAGTGCACCGAGTACCGATGTGTTGATGAGGTCCAGACCGTGCATGATCTGTTCGGAAATCCATTCGACAACGCCGTCAAGAATCCCCATGCCTTATGCTGTCCACTGACCGCCAGAGAAGAACGGCGTGACGTAAGCCATGATGAAGCCGAGACCGTTCAGAATCGCCCAGGTGATCGCGATACGTTTGAGCCATGCACGCGATTCCTCGACCGTCCGGCCGCTGCGCGAGAAATTCATCATCAAGAGTGCAACGGACGCGGTGACGATGGCAGCGATGGTGGAGATGAGAAGAATTTGCTGATAGACGTCCTTCATGATCTCCGTCGCCTTTTCCCAGATCGTCGTGGCCGAAGCCGGCTGTGTCAGAAGCGGCAGAATGCTGACGCCGAGCCAGGCAGCATAGAGCCAGCGCCCCGGACTTTTCCTCGGCGGCGGAAGCTGCGGTAAGTTGTTGGAAGTGTTCAAAGATGCTCCTCCTTTTCTTTTCCCGATGCAAAAAGCAGACGCCCGGTACAGGCGTCTGCGCGCAACAAGATTCAGTTTTATATGCTTTTGAGCATCTTCAGTATAGCATATATGGATTTGCGCCGAAAGAGCAAAACCGTGCCAATGTTGTGACAGTGCTGTGCATTTAGGGATAAGGTCAAATAGGTTATTATGGTTGTAGTGTCGATTGCAGGGTGCAGTTATATTTCTTATCGTTTTATG
>CALCJW010000066.1:0-10659 GCA_937967235.1 uncultured Clostridia bacterium | reverse complement strand
CGCCTTGCGGGGCGGGAGCTTCCGGGCCTTTCCGGGCTCATCGTCACGCCCCGGGACATTGATCTTCGCGTGCGCGAGATCGCGAGAGCTGTGGGCTACGGGCTGAGCTTCGCGCTGCACCCCGGGCTGACGGTCCGGGATCTGGATGGTTTTCTGGCATAATGTTCGGGGATGTTATGTCAACAAAATTATGCGCCGGAACGGGAAAGTACCCGGAAAAGTTCCTGTGGACAAAAATGTGGACAATGTGAAAAACTTTGCTGCGCAAGGAGAAATCCACATTTCCACATTGTTATCCACACCCGCTATCCACAGCTGTTTGCCCGGAAAAAGTTACAAAGCGGTAACGAGACGGGAAATTACGTCGACGGTGCAACCGGATTATTGTCAACTATTTTTGCTTAAAAATTATCAGAAAGTTATAATTTCAGCACAATTCCGAATATATAAGCTGCGCTTTCGCGGAAAATGCCGAAACAAGGGCCGTATCAAATTGCTTTCCCGGGAAATACTCACCAGTACACAAGCAGGCGTTTGTGCACAACACGATACGTTGGAGGAGCTGGGGATATGCAGGGAAAGGTAGAAATCAGCGGGGTCAACACGGCAAAGCTCAGGACGCTTTCGAATGACGAAATGATGGCACTGATCGACCGCGCGCAATCGGGCGATGAGGAGGCCAGGCGGAAGCTTGTCGAAGGCAATCTCAAGCTGGTGCTTTCTGTCATCCAGCGCTTCATGGGCCGGGGCGAGAACCCGGACGACCTGTTTCAGGTCGGGTGCATCGGGCTTCTGAAGGCGATCGCGAACTTCGACACCTCCAAGCAGGTGCGCTTTTCGACCTACGGCGTTCCGATGATCGCGGGAGAGCTGCGGCGATACCTGCGCGACTACAGCCCCATCCGCGTCAGCCGCTCGGTGCGCGACACGGCGTATCGGGTTTTGCAGTGCAAGCAGGAGCTTCTTGAAAAGAACGGGCGTGAGCCCACGATGGAGGAGATTGCAAAGGCAATGGACGTGCCGCTGGAGGAGGTTGTGGGCGCGATGGATGCGATTGCAACGCCCGTGTCCCTTTACGAGCCCGTGTACTCGGATGGGGGCGACCCCTTAACGGTCATGGATCAGGTGCGCGACACGAAAAACACCGATGAGCAGTGGCTGGACTCCATTGCGCTGCGGCAGGCGATGCGCAGACTTTCCGAGCGGGAAAAGCGGATTTTGGCCCTCCGGTTTTACGACGGACGGACGCAGATGGAGGTGGCCGGCAGCATCGGCATCTCGCAGGCGCAGGTGTCGAGATTAGAGAAAAACGCGCTTAATACCATCCGCAAGGCGATCAGCGTATCATAATGCGCGGGTTTCCCACATACGGTAGAAAAGGAATACCAGAAGGGGCGTAAAAAACCTCGTAGAGTTTCGCCCCGCAGGGCGAAATAAAGTGGAAATCCATTTTATCCGGCGGCTCTGCCGACCGGAAAAATTCCTATCACCTCGCAAGTGTGGAATTTTGCCCCAGCAGGGCAAAATTCTGCGCGCAGTCGAGGTGCAATCCTTTCTGTCAAAAAAGCAAACGCTTTTTTGACAGGTTCATCGGAGGGGTGCGCATGGTAAACCGATTTTCAGAGCTTCGCAGCAAGGAGATCATCCACGTCTGCGAGGGCACGCGGCTCGGATACTGCAGCGATCTTTGCATCGATACCGACACCGGCCGGGTCACGGCGCTCATGGTCCCGGGGCCGTGCCGGTTTCTGGGGCTCTTTGGCCGGGACTCGGACTACATCATTCCGTGGTGCTGCATCCGAAGGATCGGGGAAGATATCATCCTCGTCGAGGGCTCCATTTCCTCATGGCGCGTGATGCGCAAAAGGCGGGGGCTGTTCTGAGGAGGACGGGGCAAAAACGTGCTGAAAACAGGAAAAAATTTTGAAAAAAGCCCTTGCAATCGGGAGGGCGTTCTTGTATAATATTCTGGCGCTGCGAGAGCGGCGACAATTTTAAACCACACATCCGGCGTTATTGCCTTCTTGTGCCCGAAAGGGTGGAGGCCTGCCGAGCCGGGTGGAGGTCAAAACAAAAGGAGAACAAAAAAATGGCAGTCGTATCTATGAAGCAGCTGCTGGAAGCTGGCGTGCATTTCGGCCACCAGACCCGCCGCTGGAACCCCAAAATGGCAACCTACATCTACACCGAGCGCAATGGCATCTACATCATCGACCTGCAGAAGACGGTCAAGAAGCTCGAAGAGGCTTACTCCTTCGTGCGTGAGCTGGCGGCCAACGGTCAGTCCATCCTCTTTGTCGGCACCAAGAAGCAGGCGCAGGACGCGATCAAGGAAGAAGCTGAGCGCGTCGGCCAGTACTACGTCAACGCCCGTTGGCTCGGCGGCATGCTGACCAACTTCCGCACCATGCGCACCCGTATCGACCGTCTGGCCCAGCTCAAGAAGATGGAAGAGGACGGCACGTTCGCAATGCTTCCCAAGAAGGAAGTCATCAAGCATCAGGGCGAGATCGCCAAGCTCGAGAAGTACCTCGGCGGCGTCAAGGACATGAAGAAGCTCCCGGGCGCTCTGTTCATCGTTGATCCCCGCAAGGAGCGCAACGCGATTGCTGAGGCCCGCAAGCTGCACATCCCCATCGTCGCCATCGTCGACACCAACTGCGACCCCGATGAGGTCGATTACGTCATCCCCGGCAACGACGACGCCATCCGCGCCATCCGCCTGATTGCCGCTACCATGGCAAACGCGGTTGTCGAAGGCCGTCAGGGCGAAGAGAACACCGAGGCTCCCGCAGCCGAGGAAGCCGCTCCCGCCGCGGAATAATTGCACAATCGAAAAGCGCCCGCCGCGCGACGGGCGCTTTTTCAGAATCGAAGGACACTATTTCAATTAGGAGGAAATAACCATGGCATTTACTGCTGCTGATGTTAAGAAACTGCGTGAAATGACCAACGTCGGTATGATGGACTGCAAGAAAGCGCTCACCGAGACCGACGGCGATATGGATAAGGCCGTTGAATGGCTGCGTGAAAAGGGTCTGGCCAAGGCCGCCAAGAAGGCGAACCGCATTGCTGCCGAGGGCATGGCTTACGCCACTGTCTGCGAAAAGTGCGGGGTCGGCGCTGTTGTCGAGGTCAACTGCGAGACCGACTTCTGCGCGAAGTCCGCTCCGTTCGTCGAGTTCGTCAAGGATATCTGCAAGGTCGTCCTGCAGGACAACCCCGCTGATGTTGCCGCTCTGATGGAGTGCAAGTACCCCGGCACCGAGCTCAAGGTCTCCGAGGTCCTTCCCGAGAAGGTCATGTCCATCGGCGAAAACCTGCAGATCCGCCGCTTCAAGCGCTTCGACAAGAACACCTCCGTTTCCTACGTCCACGCGGGCGGCAAGATCGGCGTTCTCGTCAACCTTGAGGTTGAGGGCGGCATCGACGCTACCGCCATCGGCAAGGACGTTGCAATGCAGATCGCGGCGCTGAACCCCCGTTTCTGGGACAAGAGCCTCGTGACCGACGACGTTCTCGCAGAAGAGAAGAAGATCCTCGTTGCCCAGATGGACAACGACCCCAAGATGGCTTCCAAGCCCCAGCAGGTCAAGGAAAAGATCGCTGCCGGCAAGATCAACAAGTTCTACGAAGAGAACTGCCTGCTCCAGCAGCCGTTCGTCAAGGATGGCGCTGTCTCCGTTGAGCAGTACATGGCTGCCGCTGCCAAGGAGCTTGGCGGCAAGGTCAAGTTCGTCGACGCTGTCCGTTTTGAAAAGGGCGAGGGCATCGAGAAGAAGCAGGAAGACTTCGCCGCAGAAGTCGCTGCGCAGATGAACATGGGCAAGTAAGATAAGGTAAAAGAAGTGGGATGGCTCAGCCATCCCACTTCTTTTATGTTAAAGCGCTGCGCATATTTTCCGGTTATACAAGGGGGCGATGCCCACATCGACCCAATGGGCACCATCGAACGCGCCGGAGACTTCCATAAAAACGGTGCGTTCCGCTGGGACGATGTGGGCATCGTCCCCTACGCGGTGTTTGGAAGATGGTCTAATTTTCGGGCTTTTGGAGGACGGCGATTTCGCAGGGGATGGTTCCTTCGCAGTGCGTGTATTGCGCGTTTGGGTATCCGGCATTCGTCAGAAACGCGCGGTAGGTTTCGGGGGTGAACTCGCGCTTGAAATCTGCGCCGGCTGTTTTGACAGCGCGGGAGGTCCCGCCCATTTTTCCGGATTCCGAGCGGTTCATGTAGGTCGGCAGGATGATGCGTCCGTCCGGGCGGCAGACTCTCGAGAGCTCCTGCAACGCTTTTTCGGGCTCGTCCAGCAGATGGATGACATTGGCGGCGATGACAACGTCGAAGCGCTCGTCCGGATACGGGAGCTGCATGATATCACAGGGCTCAAAACGGATATTGGGAAGATTTCGATATTTTCGCTCTGCGCGCCTGAGCATATTGACGGAAAAATCCGTTGCGATGAGGCTTTTGCAGCGCCTTGCGATCACGCCGCTAAGTAACCCCGTTCCGCAGGCACACTCGAGCGCTTCGTCATCTGGCCCGATCAGCTGCGCTACAGCCTCGCACAGCGCACGGTTTGCCTTGCGGTTGATGAAGTTTGCAAAAAGATCATAGACCCATGCGACATTGTCCCAGAACATATGGGCCGCCTCCTGTCTGATGTAATGGTTAGGGAAATCTAACCGAGACGGCAAAAAGAAAAGCCGTGCCGGTTTTTCCATCGATATTATAAGTTACCGCCGTTTTTCTGTCAAGACGGCGGTTTTTTGCGTGCGTTTGCACGCTGGTTGCCCGCTGGCGTGCAATTCTCCTGGGTTCCCGCCGTATATATGAAAGGAGGGAAGACAGACCATGACGGAAGAAGAAAAAACGATTCTTCTCACACGCCACGACGGGCAGCTCCAGCGGCAGGAAGGGCGCATCAAGGAGTTAGAACGCAGGCAGGACGATCTCGAGAAGCTGGCGAGCAGTGTGGCCATGCTGGCGCAGCGGCAGGAGGACATGGACGCGAACATCCGCGAGATCAAAAAGGACGTTGGCCAGATGGCGCAGAAGGCCGGGCGCAGATGGGACATGATCGTCGAAAAGGCGATCGCGGCCATTGTGGGCGCGCTGGTCGGCTTTGTGCTTTTGAAATTGGGATTGGGCTAAGAAGGAGGAAATCATGATGCAGAATTTTTTGAAGAAGCTCACCAGCCGGAAATTTCTGGCCGCGCTGGCGGGTGTAGCGACGGGGCTTGCGATGGTCTTTGGCGTTGACGAGACAACCATCAGCACCGTCGCGGGCGCGGTGACGACGGTCGCGAGCGTCGTGAGTTATATTATGTCCGAGGGCATGGTGGATGCGGCGGCTGTGGGAGCAGGCAAGGACAAATGACGACCGCGCACACCGGAAATTACCGTCCGGGACGAAGCGCCGCAATCCGCTATCTGGTGCTCCACTACACGGCGGGGCGCAACGACTCGGCGCAGAGCAATCTTCGCTATTTTGAGCAGAACGTCGTGAAGGCCTCGGCGCATTATTTTGTGGATGACCTTGGCTGGATGCAGTCGGTGGACGACGGAGACACGGCATGGAGCGTCGGGACGGGCGGGATTTATGTGCAGAAGCACCCGGAGTGCCGGAACGAAAACTCCATCAGCATCGAGCTTTGCTGCCGCTATGCCGCGGGGCAGTACGCGTTCTCGAAAAAAACCGTCCGGAACGCCGCGCATCTGACGAGGATGCTTATGACGAAGTACGACATTCCGCTCGGAAATGTGCTCCGCCACTACGATGTGGTCAGCAAGCACTGCCCCGCGCCGTGGGTCGACGATGAGAGCCAGTGGCTGGCGTTTCGAAAGATGATTGTGGAGGAATTGGACATGACAAAGCAGGAGCTTCTGAGTCTGGCAAATACGGGCGACCATCCGTCCGACTGGGCAAAGGAAGCTGCGAACTGGGCAAAACAGACGGGGCTTGCGGTGGGCGACGGAGAAGGAAACTTCGGTTGGCAGAAGCCCATCACGCGCGAGGAGCTTGCCGTTATGCTGCACAGGTTCTCGCAGCTGCAAACAGAAAACGCATAGGGGGAGAGGAACCGGTACTTGCTATGTACCGGTTCTTTTTTGTACCATTTGGGGGAGAATAATTTTGCAGGAAACATTTACATGCGGCGCTTTCTATACTATAATACAATCGCGAAAAAAGATTTTTACGGGACGAGACCCGAATTGGGAGAGGAAACGAACCGAGTGAAAACAGGAAAGAGGACTGGCCTCGGACTCTGCGCGGCAACAGTTTTTGAAGCGATGTTTGAAGAAGGATAAAAGAAGGGCGGCTGGCTGCAGCCGCCCTTTTGCTGAAAATTTTTTAAGGACAGCGGAACAAAATGGTTTGTGTATGCGTCCAAGAGACACAATAGAAACAGTACGAAACGGAGGAATTTTCGATGAAACGCATCAAACGGTTTGCGTCGCTGCTTTTGGCGCTCGCGCTGGCGTTTTCGCTGGCTGTGGGCTACTTCGCGCAGGACGCGGTGATCACAAGAGGCGAGGCTGCAAAGCTGCTGCTTACGGCGGCGGACGATTATTGCCCCGATCTCAAAACGGAGGACATTTTAAAGGGCTATCCGGATGGAACGCTGGAAGAAGACGGGCCTCTTACCTACGTGCAGGCACTCATTATGATCGACCGCGCGTTCGGAGGTTTGCCCGTGCCCATTGGTGACAGCGCAAGAACGGCGGCAGGCGCGCAGGGCTTTGCAGACACTCCCGCGTGGGGCGGAGAGGAGCTTTCGCGCGCGCTGGCAAGCGGTATTGTGACAGGTGAGGCAGACGGCCTGATGCATCCCGGAAAGCAGCTGACGAAGCAGGCGTTCCAGACGCTTCTTGCGAGAGTCTACGCGCTTAAAGGAACAAATCTGAAAGATGATTTTTATGCCGCGGTCAACAAAGCATGGCTCGATCGGTCCGACATTCCGGCGGGTCTCACACTCAACGGCCCGTTCTACGGCCTGAGCCTGACGGTCACGCAGCAGGTAGCAAAGCTGATTGCGGACATCGCCGCGAAACCGCAGACTCCCGGCACGCCCGAGGCCAAGATCAAGGCGCTCTACGACTGCGTGATGGATGTGGACGCGCGCGAGCAGGCGGGCGTATCACCCATTCAAGAATATCTCGACAGCATTGAAAACGCGAAGACGCTCAAAGAACTCATTGCGGCCGACTGCCGGATGCAGAAGGAGCTCGGGCTCTCGACGCTTCTGGGTTTCGGCCTCACACCGGACTTTTCCGACTCCGACCGCAAAATTGTAGCCTTCTCAGCCTTCAGCGCGTCGATGACGAAGGATTTCTATGAAAACGGCACGCAGGAGCAGACGCAGGCGTATCTCAGCTATCTTTCAAAGCTTCTGACGCTCTCGGGTCTTTCGGAGCAGGACGCGGCATCGCGCGCGGCGCTTGTGTATCAGGCGGAGAAGACTGTGACGAAGGCCTCCTATGACCCGCAGGACTACGGCAATGTGGACAAGATCAACAACAGTTATTCGTTCGGCGCGATCGAAAAGCAGTTCCCGAACGTAGACCTGCGTGCGGTGTTTGCCGCGACCGGGCTTGCGGCGACGGACCGGGTCCTCGTGCTCGACCCCGGCGCGATGCAGGCCGCGGCAGGCTTCTTCACGGACGGAAATCTTGCAACGCTCAAGGCGCTTTCCCGTACGGCAATTTTGATGAGCGTCGGCGGCTGCCTCGATCCGGAATTTACGGACGCGAGCTTCGATTTTAACGAGCAGTACCTCGGCATTGCCATGCGCCAGTCGACCGAGCAGCTTGCTGCCCAGCAGGTGCAGGCTCTGCTTGCTGACTATCTCGGCAGGGCTTACGTGACGGCGCACTTCTCCGAAAAGGCCAAGCAGGACGTGGAGGAAATGATCGGCGAGTTTATCACCATCTACAAAGCGCGGATCGAGTCTCTTGACTGGATGTCGGATTCGACGAAGCAGAAGGCGATTCGAAAGCTTGATACGATGAAGATCAAGGTCGGCTATCCCGACAGCTGGGATACCTATCTCGATCAGGCGGACATCAAGAGCCCGAGTGAAGGCGGCTCGTTCTTCTCGAACGTGATCGCCATCCAGAAGGCCGCGACGCAGAAGGCGATTGCCGGGCAGAACGAGCCTGTGGATAAGGGCGCGTGGGCAATGCAGCCGTTTACGGTGAACGCATGCTACAGCGCGACCTCCAACGATATCACCTTCCCGGCGGCCATTTTGCAATCGCCGCTTTACGATGTGAATGCCTCGAGAGAGGAGAACCTCGGCGGCATCGGCTATATCATTGCCCATGAAATGACCCACGCGTTTGACAACAACGGCGCAAAGTTCGACGAAAACGGCAACGCCGCCAGCTGGTGGACGGAGGCTGACTACGCGGCCTTCCAGCAGAAGTGCGCGCAGGTGGCTGCCTTTTACGACGGACAGGAGGCCTGCCCGGGCATTGCGTGCAGCGGCGTGCTGACGATTTCGGAAAATGTGGCGGATCTTGGCGCAGTGCAGTGCGTGCTCGCGGCGGCTAAGGAGCTTCCGAATCCGAACCTTGACAAGCTCTTCCGTGCGATCGCCAACACGTGGGCCTCGACCACGTCCCGGCAGATGCGCGAGTATCTGGCCGTGACCGATGTGCACGCGCCCGACAAGCTCCGCTGCAACCGCGTGCTGCAGACGCTGGACGAGTTTTATACGACCTACGGCATCCAGCCCGGCGACGGCATGTGGACTGATCCGGCAAGCCGCGTGACGGTCTGGTAAGTCTATTCGTGCAAAACGCTTCTTTGCGGAATTTGACGCAAAAAGGGGTTGACGCGCGGGCTCTTAGATGGTAAAACATTGGGGCTAACGCAAAACCTTAGAAAGAGGCGATTTCCTATGAATCGGGATCTGACGGTCGGAAAACCGGCGCGCGTACTGTGGCAATACTGCATGCCGCTGTTCGGAAGCGTGATTTTTCAGCAGCTTTATAATCTGGCGGACAGCTTCGTTGCCGGAAAATTCATCGGCGAGGAAGCGCTCGCCGCCGTCGGCAACAGCTATGAGATTACGCTCATCTTCATCGCCTTTGCCTTCGGCTGCAACATCGGCTGCTCGGTCATTGTCGCGCAGTTGTTCGGCGCGAAGGAATACCGCGATATGAAAACGGCGGTGTCGACGACGATGGTGCTGAGCGCGGCCACGTGCGCGGTGCTGATGGCCATCGGCCTTGGGCTTTGCACGCCGCTGCTGAACCTTATTCACACGCCGGAGAATATCCTCGCAGATTCGGGACTCTATCTGCGGATTTACGTGCTCGGTCTTCCGTTCGTCTTTTTCTACAATGTTGCGACGGGCATTTTCTCGGCGCTGGGCGATTCCAAAACGCCGTTCTGGTTTCTGGCCGCGTCTTCGCTCTCCAACATTTTTGTCGACATTCTGTTCGTCACGACGTTTCAAATGGGCGTGGCGGGCGTTGCATGGGCGACGTTTCTGTGCCAGTGCATCAGCTGCGTGCTGGCGGTCACGGTAGTCTTCCGGCGGCTGTCCAAGGTTGAGGGCGCTGAAAAAGCGCCGGTCTTCTCCGGCAGGATCTTGCAGCGGATCTTGCGCATCGCGATCCCGAGCGTTTTGCAGCAGAGCTTCATCTCCGTCGGCAATATCATTTTGCAGGGCGTGATCAATACGTTCGGCTCCGGCGTCATTGCCGGATATTCCGCAGGCGTAAAGCTCAACAACCTCGTCATCACGTCCTTTACAACGCTCGGAAACGGCATTTCGAACTACACTGCACAGAACATTGGAGCCGGGAAGCTTCTGCGCGTCAAGGAAGGCTTCCGCGCGGGGCTGAAGCTCGTCTGGGCGCTGAGTTTGCCGATGATGCTTCTTTACGTCTTTGGCGGCGGGACGCTCATCCATATTTTCATCGACGCGCCGACCGAAACGGCCTTGCAGACGGCGGTGACGTATCTGCGGATTTTGTCGCCGTTCTACTTTGTCGTCTCCGCGAAACTTGTGGCAGACGGCATTCTGCGCGGCGGCGGCGTGATGGGGAAGTTCATGATCTCGACGTTTACCGACCTCATTCTCCGCGTGGTGCTGGCCGTGGTGCTCTCGAAAACCGCGCTTGGCGCGACGGGCATCTGGTGCGCGTGGCCGGTCGGCTGGACGGTCGCAACGGTGCTTTCAGTGCTCTTTTATAAGCAGGGCTACTGGAACCGTATGGAGGAAACATCCGAATAAACTGCTGCGGCAGCCGCAGCTTTCTTTACGGGAAGCAGCGGCTGTCGTTTTTTATGCCGGTTTTCCGGAGAAAAAACGTGAAAATCCGGGAAAGCTATGGTATGATAATAAAAAACGAGCGGGAAAAGAGAAAGGAGCGGCGGCATGGACAAACAGAATCTTCTGAGCGTTGTGGTCGCGGACGATGAACAGGAGCTGCTCGGCGCGGTCTGCCAGCTCATCGACTGGGAGGGTATCGGCTTCAAGCTTGTCGGCAGGGCCAGTAACGGGCTCGATGCACTGCAATTGGTAGAAGAATTGCAGCCCGATTTTCTGCTGACGGATATCCACATGCCGTTTATCTCCGGGACGGCGCTGGCCGCGCAGGTCAAGGCCGTGCAGCCGCTCATTCAGGTGGCGTTTCTGAGC
>CALCJW010000065.1:0-15760 GCA_937967235.1 uncultured Clostridia bacterium | reverse complement strand
CGAACGATCTTCGCAAGCTCGGCGACTTCCTGCGCGACAAGGACGCGTCCATCGTGGCGGTGCTCGGCACGGTCAACGGCGAAAAGGTGACGCTGCTTGCAGTCTGCGGCAAGAATGCGGTCGCATCCGGCATCAAGGCCGGCGATATCATCAAGGCGATTGCTCCGATTGTCGGCGGCAAGGGCGGCGGCAAGCCGGATTCCGCGATGGGCGGCGGCACGGACGCACTCAAACTCGACGATGCGCTGGCAGCAGTCGACGATTTCGTCGCAGAGCATCTGAAATAAGGAGGAAGTCATATGTCTGATTGCCTGTTTTGTAAGATCATCGCGGGAGAAATCCCGACCACGAAGGTCTATGAGGACGATAAGTGCCTCGCGTTTCTGGACATCGCGCCGCTGGCACCCAAGCATTTTCTCGTGATTCCGAAGCAGCATTTTGCCTCGGCTGCGGAGGTGACGGAAGAAAACGAGGCGCTGATTGGCCACATTTATACCGTCATCGCGAAACTCGCGAAGGAGCAGGGCTTCGCGGACGGCTACCGCGTGGTCACGAACGTCGGCGAGCTCGCCGGCCAGACGGTCCACCACATCCATTTCCACGTGCTCTCCGGCAAGCAGCTCGGAAGCTTCAATTGATTCTCCGGCAAAAGCTTCATAAGGATACAAAGGGCGGCGCATCAAACCTGGTGCGCCGCCCGCCTTTTTGTTGGATTTTCAATGGAACATCACGCCAAAATCGGGTAAACTATGCCTATAACGAAGAGGAGGGATTTCTATGTACGGAATCAAGAACATCGAAAAGGCGCAGGTCCTGACGCTCAAAAGCGAGGTCGCGTATCAGCCGGGGCAGGTCGTGAGCAAGACGCTCGCGCAGAATAACGCCCTGAGCGTGACACTCTTTGCGTTTGACAAGGGCGAGGAAATCAGCACGCACGAATCGGGCGGCGATGCGTTTGTCACGTGCTTAGACGGCGTGGGCAGAATCGCGATCGATGGAAAAGACTACGAGCTGCACGAGGGCGAGTCCATCGTCATGCCCGCGCGCCATCCGCACGCGGTATTCGGTCAGGAGCAGTTCAAAATGCTGCTGGTCGTCGTATTCTAAAACGTGCAAACGCAAAAAAGGGGCTGCAATCCGAGCTTGGGTTGCAGCCTCTTGCTTTGTCTATTTGGAAAGGCGGGACGCGGCAGTCTCGCGCGCCTGGCAGAGCGTCCAGCATTCAAAAAGGAGTTCCGCTGCCTCGCGCCGTGTGAGGTTTTCGGCTGACGTTGTGACGGGGATGATAATCCCGGCCTCACTGAGCGCCGAGACGGAAGCCTGCGCCCAGACGGGAACGGCGCTGTCTTCCGCAAAGACGGCGGCCTCCTGCGGCTGCGGGAGCTGCAAAATATTCTGGAGCATCACGGCGGCCTCCGCGCGCGTGAGGTTCGACTCCGGCCGGAAGACCATGCCGCCGGGAGACGTCACGCCAGAGATCATCCCGCTTTTAAACGCCGAGACGATATAGGGCCGCATCCACGCAGGGGTCTGGTTCTCGTCGGCAAACCCGGAGGTCAGGCGCGCGCTTTCCGGTTCCGCGCCGAGAAGCTTCATCGCCATGACCAAGAATTCGCCGCGCGTGAGCGTACTCTCCGGCTCAAAGCAGAGATTTCCCGCAATGCGCTTGCCGGTATAAACGCCCCGGTCCTTGAGCCACATTGCCGTATATGCAAGCGAATCACTCGAAAGGTCCTGATACATTGCACGGTCAGTCGGTTTGACGATCTTGACGGTGACGCTTGCCGCGTTCGACACGTTTCCGGCGGAGTCCGTCGCAGTGTAGGTAAAAACGTCCTTGCCGACCTTGTTCTGCGCGGGCGTGTAGGTGAAGCTGCCATCCGGCGAAATTTCCACGGTGCCGCGCTTCGGCTCCTTCACGAGCTGATAGGTGAGCGTGTCGCCCTCGGGGTCGCGTGCGTCGAGCGCACCGGTATTTGCGATGTTCTTGTACGTCTCGAGCTTCACGTCCCGGCAGACGGGCGCTTCGTTTTTGCCCGTGAGAATCGAAAGCGATAGCGCGCGAGAGGGAAGAACCTCGCCGTTTTCAATCGGAAAATAGACAAGCTCGCAGCCGGAATCCCGGTTTGCCGCGGGTTTCACGCGAAGCTGAGAGAGCATCGCCCGGTCAAGTACGTCTCCTGCGCGAAGCGTCCGGCCGCCAAGCGTCAGTTCTGCGTCAAGGCTCGACGGGACGCTCGCGACATAAACGCCCTCAAGCGTCTCGCTCTCGGAAAAGACCTCCGCGCTGAGCGCCAGTCCATCCGGCGAGTCGACGCGAAGCTCCGCTGCAAAAGCAGTTGACGCAAACATGAAAAGAACCAGCATCAGGGCGACGAGTTTTCGCCCAAGGTGATAACGGTGTTTCAAAATGATAACCTCCTGCTTGTTTGATGACGCTGGTAGTGTTTGTTATTCTTTGCAAAATATGCAGAGGTTTTATTTTGCCGTCCGTGGCGGCAAAACAAAAAGTACCCTTGGCAGGCACTGCCGGAAAAGCAAAAAAAGAGCCGGGCAGCTCTCACTGCCCAGCCTATGCTAATTGAGTTTTGGCCTGATATACATGGCGCTGATATCGGGCGCCGGCCGCATGTGGATACCGGAGACAATGCCCATGGCAAGGAACATCGTGACGATCGAGCTGCCGCCGTAGCTGAAAAACGGGAGCGTCAGACCAACAACGGGGAAAATGCCGAGGCACACGCCGACGTTGATGATCGTCTGCGAGGCGAGCATGCCCGCGATACCGACGCAGATGAGCCGGTTCATGTTGTTGCCGGAGCGGATGCCGACGTGGATGATGCGGATAATAATGGCCGTCAGCAAAATCAGCACCGCGAGACAGCCCAAGAGTCCGAGCTCTTCGCCGATGGACGAGAAAATGAGGTCGTTGTGCTGCTCGGGGAGGGAATTGCTCTGGATCATGCTGCCGTGATAGAGGCCTTGACCGGTAATACCGCCGTTCTGGAGCGCGCGGATGCTTCGGTTCATCTGGTAGCGCACGCCCTGCGCCTTGGGGTCGATGGTCTGGTCGAAAATGACGAGGATTCGGTTGCGCTGGTCGTCTCGCATGCGGCTCCAGAGGAACGGAGACGCGACCGCGACCGCGCCGAGACCGGCGAGGAACCACATGAAGTTCACGCCGCCGACATAGGCCATGATGATGAAAATGAAGACATAGCACAGCGCAACGCCGAGGTCGTCGGAGACAAGGATAATTTCGCCTGCCAGAAGCATCGTAATGCCTGCAAGCTTCATGACGGTCAGGGGCGATGAAATTTTGTTTTCCTCGACGCTGATGACCTTGGCCAGAATCAGAATATAGAAGATCTTGCAGATCTCGGCGGGCTGGATGTTAAAGGGCAGGAACGGAAAATCAAGCCAGCTCTTGTTGCCGCCGCGCTCGGAGCCCCAGATCTTCAGCATGCCGATAAACAGCACGCTGAAAATCAGCAGCAGCTCTCGCCGCTCGGCGATGATATCGACGTCAATGAGCGTCAGAAGGACGTAAACAATGATGCCGAGAATGAGCGCGAGCGTCTGTGTGCGGATATACCGGGCGTTTCCGATATAATTTGTGGCGCTGGAGATGACCACGATGCCGAAGACCGTCGCTGTGACGCACAGCGCGAGAAGAACCATATCCGCTTTTCTGACAAACTCCCGGATGGCCCGGAAAATTTCACGCAATCGCGTCACCTCCCTGCAAAAAGCTACAAAATCGTTACAAGTCATTATAGCAAATTCTGCGCCGTCTGTAAACCGAAAGTTTTGGAGGGCGGAAAACAGCTTTTTCTTTGCAATTTTCAGGCGGGTATGGTAAGATAGGGTGCGAAAAACTGACAGATGAAATGAGATGCAGCTATGACCGTTATAACGAAGTCTCCCGAGCAGACGGAACTGCTTGGGAAAAAGCTTGCAGAGCTTCTGCGCCCCGGCGATGTGATCGCGTATTATGGCGATTTGGGTGCGGGGAAGACCGCCTTTACGCGCGGACTTGCGGCGGGGCTTGGCATTCGGGAAGCCGTGACGAGCCCGACGTACACGATTGTAAATGAATATCTTTCCGGCCGTATGCCGCTGTTCCATTTTGATATGTATAGGCTTTCCTCCAGCGAGGAGCTCTTTGACATCGGCTGGGAGGACTATCTCGCGCGCGGCGGCGTGTGCGCGGTAGAGTGGAGCGAGAATGTTGCCGACGCGCTCACGGACGCGATTTCCATCACGATCGAAAAGGACCCCGCGCAGCTCGATTGGCGCAAAATTACGATAGAAGGGGGCGCACGCTTTGAAGCTCTTGGCCTTTGAATCCTCGGCGAAAGCCGCGGGTGTGGCAGTACTGGAAGACGGTCGGCTGCTCGCGGAATATTTTCAGAACTCCGGGCAGACGCACAGCCGGACGCTGATGCAGATGGCGGAGAACCTGCTCCGAAACTGCGACTTAGGCCCGCAGGACATCGACGCGTGCGCGGTGGCAGACGGCCCCGGCAGCTTTACGGGCGTGCGCATCGGTGTGGCGGCCGCGAAGGGCTTTAGCTGGGGGCGCGAGATTGCGTGCTACGGCGTGTCGACGTTAGAAGCGATGGTGCGCGGCGCGGCGGGCTTTGCGGGCGTCTTCTGCTGCTGCATGGACGCAAGGCGGGCGCAGGTCTATAACGCGGTGTTTGAAAAAACCGGAAGCACACTTGTGCGCTTGCGTGAAGATCGGGCGATTTCGCTGGATGATTTATGTGAAGATCTACAAAATATCGAAAAACCGATTTTTCTGGTTGGCGACGGCGCGGAGCTGTGCTATACTACTCTTTTGGAAAGACTACCTCAGCTGACGCTGCTGCCTGAGCACCTGCGCCAGCAGCGCGCATCCGGCGTGGCGCTTGCCGCGTGGGAGAAAATCGGACGGGGAGAGAGCGGTAATGCCGCAAGCCTTGTGCCAAACTACCTCCGGCTGTCGCAGGCCGAACGCGCGCGATTGGAGAAAACAAAAACAGAATAACGGACGGAAAAGGAGAGTAACAGGATGAAGGAACACAATTTTGGCCCGCATGTCCACATTATGGATCATCCGCTGGTATCGCACAAGCTCACCATCATGCGCGACAAGGACACCAGCGTCAAGGATTTCCGCGAGCTGGTCAGCGAGATCGGCATGCTCATCACCTATGAGGCGACCCGCGACCTGCCCATGACCACCAAGCACATCGAAACGCCGATCTGCGAGATGGACGCGCCGACGCTGGCGGGCAAGAAGTTCGCCGTCGTTCCCATCCTGCGCGCGGGCCTCGGCCTTGTCGACGGCGTTCTGCGCATGGTTCCGTCCGCGCGTGTCGGCCACATCGGCATGTTCCGCGACGAGGAGACCCTCATCCCGCACGTCTATTTCTGCAAAATGCCCAAGGACGTTGCTGAGCGCGACATCCTGATCGTCGACCCGATGCTCGCTACCGGTGGCTCGGCTGCCGCAGCCATCGACGAGATGAAAAAGCGCGGCTGCAAGCACATCAAGCTCATGGTTCTCGTCGCCGCTCCCGAAGGCATTGAATACCTCATCAAGAACCATCCGGACGTTGAGATCTACGCCGGCGCGCTCGACGACCACCTCAACGAGCACGGCTATATCGTACCGGGTCTGGGCGACGCAGGCGATCGGATCTTCGGAACGAAGTAACGCCGCCGGATCTTTTCGCCCAGGGCCGCGTTGGTTGGGCTCGACGTACACACGGTACGCCTTCGCCCACCCGCCTTGCCCTGAACGAAAATCTCTCGCCGGTTCACCGCCGGATCTTTTCCGGCAATGCCGCGTTAGAAAAGGTTCGACGTACAGCACGTACGCCTTCGCCTTTTCACCTTGCCTTGCCGAAAAATCTCACGCCGGTGACGAAATTTGATACATGGAAAACCGGGTTGTGTCTGACAGCCCGGTTTTTTGAAAATTTGCGATTTATTTCGTAGGGGTCGATACCCACATCGACCCATTGGGAAGTACCGAATTCGCCGAGGAATAACGTAAAATCGGATTTGCCTGCCGGGACGATGTGGGCATCGTCCCCTACGCAGAATCGGGAAGATTTCAGAAATTCCGCAGGGGCGGACAGGCGTCCGCCCCTACAAAATGGTTACATAATTTATGGAGCGGAGATTGATTATGGACGATACAATCAGAAAGGCCCGCGAGGCGGACATTTTGGCGATTGCGGGGATTTATGACCGGATTTTGACGAAGGAAGAGACGGGCGGCGCGACGATCGGCTGGGTGCGCGGCGTGTATCCGACGGAAAGCTTCGCGAACAAGGCGTTGGCGGCGGGGGATCTTTTCGTGCTGGAAGACGGGGGTAAAATCTGCGCGACGGCGCGCATCAATCAGGAGCAGGTGCCGGAGTACGCGGGCGGCGACTGGCTCTATTCGGATGCGTCGGACGATGAGATCATGGTGCTGCACACGCTGGTGGTCGACCCGCAGATTGCAGGACACGGCTATGGGCGGGCGTTTGTCGCGTTTTACGAGCAGTACGCGAAGAAACATGGCTGCCCGTATCTTCGCATGGACACGAACGCCATCAACACCGCCGCGCGCAGGTTCTATGCCAAGCTCGGCTTCCGGGAATCGGGAATCGTGGGCTGCACGTTCAACGGCATTCCGGGCGTCCGGCTGGTGTGCCTTGAAAAGAAGCTGGATTTTTGACATTTTCACCGAAAGAGCGAAGGAAAACACAGGTTGATTTTCCTGTGGATTTCTTGACTTTCCTGTGAAATTTGGGTATAATCCAGAATGTAAGATCGGTAGCTTCGGGGTTTCGCGGCTGCCTGGAGAAATATTGTCTGAAAGGAAGACTCTTATGATTTATACGGCTGAAGTACAGCATATGTGTCCGGTTGCCAAGGGCGCATATCATGGCCCCGCGCCCATTCCCGAGGAGGGCAAATGGGTTCAGGCAAAGGAAATCAAGGACATTTCCGGTTTCACCCACGGTGTGGGCTGGTGCGCGCCGCAGCAGGGCGCCTGCAAGCTGTCGCTCAACATCAAAGATGGCGTCATCGAGGAAGCTCTCGTCGAGACCATCGGCTGCTCCGGCATGACCCATTCCGCCGCGATGGCTTCCGAGATTCTCATCGGCAAGACCATCCTTGAGGCGCTCAACACCGACCTCGTCTGCGACGCGATCAACACCGCGATGCGCGAGCTCTTCCTGCAGATCGTCTATGGCCGCAGCCAGTCCGCGTTCTCCGAGGGCGGCCTCGCCGTCGGCGCTTCGATGGAAGATCTCGGCAAGGGCCTGAGAAGCCAGGTCGGCACGATGTTCGCCACCAAGTCCAAGGGCCCGCGCTATCTCGAGATGGCAGAGGGCTACTGCACGAAGCTCGCGCTCAACAAGGACGACGAGATCATCGGCTACGAATTCATCAACTTCGGCAAGATGATGGACTTTATCAAGGCCGGCATCGAGCCCGCTGAGGCGATGAAGAAGGCGCAGGGTCACTATGGTCAGTGGGATAACGCTGCCAAGTATATTGACCCCCGCAAGGACTAAGAGAGGGAGGACACGAAAATGGCATTGTTTGAGAGCTACGAAAGAAGAATCGACAAGATCAACGGCGTCCTCGCACAGTATGGCATCGGCTCGGTGGAAGAGTGCCGCGAGATGTGCAAGGCCAAGGGCTTTGATCCGTACGAGATCGTCAAGGGCATTCAGCCCATCTGCTTTGAAAACGCATGCTGGGCCTACACCGTAGGCGCGGCCATCGCAATGAAGAAGGGCGTCAAGACCGCCGCTGAGGCTGCTACCGCGATCGGCGAAGGCCTGCAGGCGTTCTGCATCGACGGCTCCGTCGCCGACGACCGCAAGGTCGGCCTTGGCCATGGCAATCTGGGCGCAATGCTCCTTTCCGAGGAGTCTCAGTGCTTCTGCTTCCTCGCCGGCCACGAGTCTTTCGCAGCAGCGGAAGGCGCAATCGGCATCGTCCGCAACGCCAACAAGGCAAGAAAGACCCCGCTGCGCGTCATTCTGAACGGCCTTGGCAAGGATGCGGCGCAGATTATCTCCCGCATCAACGGCTTCACCTACGTTCAGACCCAGTTTGACTACTACACCGGCGAACTGAAGATCGTCCGCGAGATCCGTTACTCCGAGGGCGAGCGCGCAAACGTCCGCTGCTACGGCGCCGATGATGTCCGCGAGGGCGTTGCCATCATGCACAAGGAAGGCGTTGACGTCTCCATCACCGGCAACTCCACCAACCCCACCCGCTTCCAGCACCCGGTCGCCGGCACGTACAAGAAAGAGTGCGTCCAGCAGGGCAAGAAGTATTTCTCCGTCGCTTCCGGCGGCGGCACGGGTCGTACGCTGCACCCGGATAACATGGCGGCAGGCCCCGCTTCCTACGGCATGACCGACACCATGGGCCGTATGCATTCCGATGCGCAGTTCGCAGGCTCGTCTTCCGTTCCCGCGCACGTCGAGATGATGGGCTTCCTCGGCATGGGCAATAACCCCATGGTCGGCGCAACGGTTGCTGTTGCTGTTGCAGTTGACGAAGCGCTCAACAAGTAAGACAAAATCCTGATTTCCAAGCGGAAAATGTTCTGATTTCCGCCTAACGCAAACATGATAAAAGGAAGCACGTCCTCTCGAAAAAAAGAGAAGATGTGCTTCCTGTTTTTGCGTTTTGGAGGGTTTTGATGAAGAAAATGAGGATGTGCTTTCTTTTCTGGAAAAGTGTTGAATTTCTTTGCAGGCCGTGCTAGAATAAACTTGCCACACAAATTCATATTCTCATGCTGTAAGCGTGCGTTTTTACTTTGGTAAAAATGCAGGCTCTGCTTTCGTACGCTTTGGCGTGGGATTGAATTTGTGTGGCAACAAATGGAGCTATGCGTTTTTCGGTGTGTAGCTTCATTTGGAGCTACACACTTTTTATTTTAGGAGGAAAGAGCATGAAAAAAGTAATTGCGTTGTTTTTTGCTGTGGTTATGCTGCTGTCGCTGTGTGCCTGCGGAAAGTCGGACAACGCGAAGGTCTGCGAAGGGCTGATCGGCAAAATAGGCGAGGTAACGCTGGATTCCGGAGAGACGATCAAGCTTGCTGAAGAGGCCTACGACGCTTTGAGCGAGGAAGAAAAGGGACAAATCAAAAAAAGCGCAGAAAAACTGTCTGAAAGCAGAGAGACTTACAATCAATTGCTGATCGACGAAAAGCTTGGCGATGTTACAGACCTGATTGATGCAATTGGCGAGGTGACGCTTGATTCTGAAAAAGCAATTTCCAGCGCAGAGAACGCGTATAACGCGTTGAGTGATGAAGAAAAGGAAATTATCAAGGAAAGCGGCGAAAAACTGGAGACCAGCCGGACAACGTATGATTCTATGGTGATGGAACAGCACGCGTCTTCGGTTATCAGCAGTATCGATGCGATCGGCGATGTTACATTGGACGCGAAGTCTGCGATTGAGGGAGCCAGAACGCTGTATAGTGCATTGACAAGCGATGAAAAGGCGTTGGTTACAAATTACGATGCCCTTGAAGCGGCGGAAACAAAGCTGGATACGCTTGTTCAGGAACAAAAGCAAAAACTGCTGGACGAGTATCTTCCGAAATTCAATATTCACGAGGATAAGGTTGAAGGAATTACCTGGTACTTCCCGAAGAATATGCCGCAGTATATTAACGAGCGCTGCTATGTGACGGCCATGGTTGCTGTTCAGGGCAACACGACATGGATGTGCAACCGTTTTAACTATACAGGGAACAACTGGATATTCTATAATAAAATCATCCTTTCTGCGGATGGAGAAAAATTTGAAAAGGATATTGGCTCGTTTGCAACGAAGCGTGACAATAGCGGCGGTGATGTATGGGAATATTACGACGAGCCGCTGAAAATTAACGGGGCTATGGATTTGGATGAGATTCAGTTTATGGCAAAGATTGCGTATGCCAATGAAGCAATTATACGATTCCAGGGCGATGGCCATAACTACGATTATACGGTATCCAGCACCGACAAACAAACGATCCGCGACGCGATTGAGCTTTATCGGGCGCTGCTGCCTTAATAAGCAGACGCAGCATGAGGTGATGATATGAAAAATAAGAGAAAGATTTTAGCGCTCGTTCTGGTAGGGCTGCTGCTTCAGACGGGCTGCGGCAAGGTGCAGTGCAGTATGGAGAATTGTAAAAATGCCGCTGTTGAGGATGAGGCCTACGGAGAACTCTATTGTGAAGAGCACCTTGCGGTCAGAAAGGCTTTCGAGCTTTCCAAGCAGGCGTATGACCAGATTTCAGCAGCTTATGAAATTGCGGCGAATTTCAGCGATGATGTTTACGAATCGTGGCTAATGGCAATTTATAACTCCGACGACATTCTCGAAAGCGGAACGGCCTATCTTGCAAAAAACCTGCACATAAGCGAAAAAGACCTCATTGACGGAGTCGCGTATACCGTTGCAGACCTCACGGGTTCAACAGATGCAGCCAATGTTGCCGAAGATGGATATGAAATCTATTCGGAATACTCATATGCGATTTTCCAGATATTAAAGAGCAGCCTATTTACCTTCTGTGTCCGGGCTACGACAAACGCCTATATTCTGAATGGCGAAGCGGAAAAGGCAGAGAACGCGTTAAGTGATGCGACCAGCCTGATGAAAGAAGTAAATGAAAAGTATTCAGACTATGAATATTATCCGAAGCTGAAAGAATTGCTGACGCAGGTATCGGCATTGCTTGATTTCTGCAACGATCCTGTTGGCTCCTTTGAGCAGGTCAAGGTTACGATCAATGATTATAAAAATGATATTCGCGACCTGACCAACGACCTGAATTACGTTTTTGCAGATTAGTACAAAGGAAACCAGGAAACTGCCGCACCTTGGTTGAAGGTGCGGCAGCTTTTTACTGCATGGAGCTGATGGAGTCGATTGCGGTTTCGGCCTCGCGACGGATGGCGTTTGCAGCCTTTTTGGTCTGCTTGTAGACCTCGCTGTTTTTCGGCAGCATCATCGCGCCGAGCGCGCCCATCGCAACGCCTGCGCCCATGGTCATCAGAAACGAACGTACCTGCATGAAAAATCCCTCCCTTCGAGAATAGTTTCCCCGGACCCGAAGCGGCTCATAAGCGGCAAATCCTGCGATTTTTGCTGTTCAGATTGCAAAATTTATGATATACTGAAAAGTAAGAAACAAAGGAGGTACGGCGAATGGCTGTCGATGTATTACAGGCGAAAATCAGAAAACTGAAAAACCCGACCATGGTCTGCATCTGCCCGACCATCCGGGAGCTTCCGCTGCACATCAAGGAGGACGCGCGGCATAAATACGGGCAGACGCTGCGCGCGGCGGCCGAGGCCTATAAGACGTTCTCATTCGGCATTCTGGACGCGCTCAAGGACACGGTTCCGGCGGTGAGCGTTATAAGCGGCGCGTTTTCCGCTTTGGGCGCGGACGGTGTGGCGGCGATGCAGGAGGTGCTTTCCTACGCGGCCTCGCTCGGGTATTACGTTTTGCTCGATCTCATGCGCGCCGACCTCGGTACGACGGCAGAAGACCTTGCCAACGCGTGCTTCGGAAAAATTCAGGTCGGTGAAGAGAGCTTCACGCCCTACGCCTGCGACGGCGTTCTCATGAGTGGCTTTCTGGGAAGCGACGCGGTCAAGCCCTTTGCAGAGTTCTGCCGGGAGGGTAAAAATGTCTTCATCGTTGCCAGAAGCTCCAACAAATCCGCCCGCGAGGTGCAGGATTTACTTTCCGGCGACCGCGTGGTCTATCAGGTGATGGCGGATCTTGCCATGCGCTGGAGCACGGGGCTGTTTGGTACGAATGGGTACTCGGAAATCGGCATTGCCGTCGGCGCGACGAATCGGCCTGTTTTAGAGACACTGCGGCGCAAATACGACCGGCTGTTCTTCCTTGTTCCCGGCTACGGCGCGCAGGGCGCGGGCGCAAAGGACGCGCAGTTCGCCTTTGACCGCATGGGACACGGCGCGGCCATCATGGCGGGCAGGAGCATTCTCTATGCCTTCCGGAAGCAGGACGGAGACGGACAGGACTATCAGCAGGCGGCGCTCCAGGCGGCGGAAAAAATGAAAAAACAGATTTTGAGCTATATCACGGTGATGTAAATGACAACAGTTTATCTTGTTCGCCACGCGGAGGCTGAGGGCAACACCTATCGGCGCATCCATGGGCAGTACAATTCTCTGATTACACAAAACGGTCTGCGGCAGATTGAAGCGCTCCGGGCGCGCTTTGCGCCGATTCACATCGACGAGTGCTTTGCAAGCGACCTTTTCCGAACCTGTAGAACGGCGCAGTCGGTCTATCTTGCCAAGCAGCTTCCGCTGCACCCGGACCGGCGCTTCCGGGAGCTGGAGATTGGCCGCTGGGAGGATACGCCGTTCGGCTACTTAGAGCGCTTTGAAAAGCAGGACATGGACAAATTCAACTTCGACGAGCGGAACTGGCACGTTGACGGCAGCGAAACGTGGGAGGAATATACGGACCGGTTCCTTGGGGGCCTGAACGATATTTGCGCGGCACAGGAGGGGAAGACCATTGCGGTTTTTTCCCACGCGTGCGTGCTGCGCGGCATGCAGAAAAAGCTTTTAAAAACAGATGAGCTTCCGTTCTGCGAGAATACCGCCGTTTCGCGCCTGCGCTGGGAAGACGGCGCGGTGACGTTCGAGCTGCTCAATGACGCCTCGCACCTGACCCCGGAAATTTCCACGGCCATTCGCCAGCAGCGGCTCAAACAGGGCGCGACAGATCGCGCGGATTTCAGCCTCTGGTTCGAGAAAGCGGCGGATGCGAAGGAAACGTATCTTGCAAAGCTGCGGGACAAGACGGTAGGCCAGCTCGTGCTGGGCAGCGACGAGACAAAAGATACGGGCGTGATTCTGGATCTCTCGCTCGACGCGCCCCATCGCGGCCGGCGCTTTGGTCAGCAGCTGCTCGGTCAGGCGGTCTGCACAGAAAGGCGGCGCGGCGCAAAGCGGCTTGCGGCAACGGTTCCGGAGCGGAACGCGGACGCACTGCACTTCTTTCGGGAAAACGGCTTTGTTTTGAAAGAACACACAACAGACGGCGCGTATCTTGAAATGGACATCGAGGTTCGCCCGCTTCCATGAATCAAAAACAGAAAAATGCAGCGGCAGAGGAAGAATCTGTCGCTGCGTTTTTGTTACCGGCCGCCTGTCATGCCCGTGCCGGAGGTGGTACCGGTATACGAGTCGGTTCCATTCGTGCTGCCGGTGCGGCCGGTCGTGGTGGTCGTAGTCGAGCGGGTCGTGCCGGTGCCGGGGTAGGCGTTGTAGGTTCCGTTGTACGAGCCGTTGCTGTACGTTCCGGTATAGGTTCCGTTCGCGTCGTAGCCGTAGTTATAACCGGCATAGCGGCCGTTCGTGCCGTTGACGGTGCCGTTGCGGGTGGTCGAGACATTGCTGTAGCCGCCCGCATAAGGGTCGTCCATATACGCCGAGGCGCTGCACCCGGTAAAGACGGACGCGAGCAGGAGCGCGGTGAGCAGGAAAAGCGTCAATTTTTTCATAGCGTGTTCCTCCAATTTCATTGCGGCGCATTGCTGCGCACGTGGTTTACGCGTTTAGTGTGAGCCGCGCGGGAGAGAATATGTAAGCAAAAGCTTCCAAAAGCAAGCAATTCATACAAAATCCGCCAATTTTTCAAAATTTCCGGAGGAATTCTTGATTATTTTGCGCTTGGCCTGTATAATGTCTCCAGAGGGAAGTTCGGAGTTGGCACATCAGGGCAGTTTTGAGTAGAAAGGCTCATGGCTGCCTTTGTTCGCCAACCCAAAAAACAATAAAGGAGATCAATTATGAAAAAGCTGACCGTTAAAAAGGGAACCCAGTGCATGGCATGTCTCGAGTGCGTCCGCGCTTGCTCCGAGGCGTTCTACAAGGAATTTGACCCGTCCAAGGCATGTCTTCAGATCATCGACCGCAATGGCGCGGCCAAGCCCATGGTCTGCGTGCAGTGCGGCAAGTGCGCGGAGGCCTGCGAACACGGCGCCATTACCCAGAACGCCAAGGGCGTTTACACGATCAACAAGAAGCTCTGCGTCGGCTGCGGCAAGTGCAAGGAAGCATGTCCGTTCGGCGTGCTGGTGAAGGTTGAGGACGCGCCCACGGCTTCCAAGTGCATCGCCTGCGGCATCTGCGCCAAGGCATGTCCGATGGAGATCCTTGAGGTCGTCGAGAAGTAAAAAGTATCCCCATACATCGAATGCCCGCTGCCTTGGCAGCGGGCATTTTGTGCGCGGATTTCAAAAACGTACTTCGAATGAACGTGCTTCGAACAAACGTACTTCAAACGGATGCATTCCAAATAAACGCGTACAATTCCAATTTTGGGGTGGTCAGTATTAGCCTCTTTATCCAGGTTCATAACAAAAAGAAGCAACCGCCCGGAGTCGCAAACCAGCGGTTACTTCTTTTTCACAATCAAAGGGGAGCTTCCCGTTTGCCGGTAGCATACCTCTTTCTATTCACAGTAGAATCAAAGGCTGCTGCCTTGTCAATCGGCTTTCGCTTACTCCTTCGGATAGATGCAGCGGACGCCGTGGTCGTCGAAATAGCGCAGCCAGGCCTCGCTGGGGCGAGTGTTGGTCACGATGGCCTCCACGCCGGAGACGGGCGTGATGTTCACAAACGACACCTTATCGAACTTCGAACTGTCGACAACGAGAATCTTCTGTCGGCCGGCACGGAGCATGGCCTGCTTGATGAGGGCAGTGAGCTCGTTCGAGTCGGTCACGCCGGCATTGCGGTCGAGTCCTTTGCAGGAGACGAAGACCTTGTCAACATGGTAATTGCTCAGATATTTTTCGCACTGGCTGCCCACGAGCGCGAGAGACTCGGCCTTGAGCCGCCCGCCGGTGAGCAGGATCGTCCACGTTTCCACGTTCGCCAGCTCCACCACGAGCTCGACGGAGGTGGTGATGATCGTGAGGTTTTTCTTATCGCGCAGCTTTTTCGCGCAGAACAATCCCGTCGAGCTGTCGTCGATCATAAGATGATCACCGTCGTCTACCATCTGGCAGACAAGGTCCGCAATCTGGTTCTTGAATTCGACGTTCGTCTTGCTGCGGATGGCGTGGGAGAGGTCGGTTTTGGTGCTGTTGCCGAGGATGGCGCCGCCGTAGGTCTTTGTGGCGTAGCCCTCCTTTTCGAGCTTGTCGAGGTCGCGGCGGATGGTCTCCTCGGTGACCTGATAGTGCGCGGCAAGCTCGCTGACAAGGACGCGCTGGTCGGCGCGCAGCTTCTGCAAAATTTCATTTTTCCGTTCGATTGCTAACATGGTTCGTCCTTTCGCGCCTGCCGGATTTTGCTGAGGCAGGCTGAATTCCACATAATAATAATATAATATAACATAAAACAAAAAAGAACGCAATAGCGCGTCGAGACAAAAATCGGGAATTTATGTAAATCCTTTTGCATTTGGCAAGCGGACGCGAAGCTGGTAAAAAATACTTCTTAATTTTGCGATTTACGTCTTGAAAAAATGGAAACGGTCTGATAAATTAGAATGCACTGGAAGTTATGTTAATTTTTTATGTAAAGCGGAGCGCCTTTGAATTATGGTATTTTCAAGCTTGCTTTTTTTATATGCCTTTTTGCCCGTCTGCCTGCTGCTGTACTTTCTTGTGCCGGGGCTGACGGGGAATGGTGGTAGACCGTAACGATGAGCTGGGGCAGGTGCTGGTGCGTGTGGCC
>CALCJW010000064.1:0-3732 GCA_937967235.1 uncultured Clostridia bacterium | reverse complement strand
TCGGCAATGCCCAGCGCCAAGCTCTCCAGCGCCTCTGCATGACTGCCGCTGAGCGTTTGGGCCTCATCCCCGTCATCGGCGCGCCATACGATCCGGATCTCGCTGTCAACTTCATCATAGCTGTCAGAGGACGGTTTTCTGTACACTGGAAGATCCGACTCTGCCAGCACATTCTGAAGCGCAAACCACTGTACCCATGTGAGCTGCCAGGGAATCGGGTTGGAAAATGCATCCGTCTGGCTTTCTCTTATCTCGTCGCCGCCGGATTGGCTTGGGAACCAGCCGGTCAGCAGCGGCATATCGTTCTCCTGATAAAACTTCAGTGAAAAGCTGCTGTAGTAATTCCTGTGGTTCTGCCGCCACTCAACTTCCACCAGATCCTTGCCCGCTCTGTATGCATCCGGGTTTTCCATCCTGCCTCCGTCTTTGATCTGTGACGTTACAACAAGCCGATACAGTGAGCATCCTGCCAGCGCAAGCAGGGCAATTACCGAAACGGTAATCAGCGCAGCTTTCACTGCCGATTTCACGTCAGATCCCCGTCGTCAAACGGATCGCCGCACTCGGGGCAGAACTTCGGCGGATGCGCCGGATCAGCCGGTTCCCAGCCGCATTTGTCGCACTTGTACTGCGGAACACCGGCCGGCTTCGGTTTGCCGCATTCGGCGCAGAACTTGCCCTTATTCACCGCGCCGCAGCTGCACGTCCAGCCATCCATCTGTACTTCGGGCTTTTTTGTGCCGCATTCGGGGCAGAACTTTCCGCTTGCCGTCGCGCCGCACTGCGGGCATTTCCAGCTTCCTGCCGCCGGCTTCGGCTCCGGCTTTTTGCTGCCGCAGTTCGGGCAGAAATTGCCGGTGATACCGCTTTGTCCGCAGCTGCACGTCCAGCCGCCTGCGGGTGCCGCGGCCGGAGCGGGAGCCGGCGCAGGCTGCGCTGCCTGCTGCTGCGCGCCCATCTGATAAAGCCCCTGCGTGTTCATGCCGCCCATCTGGCCCGCCATGTTCATGCCCATGAACGCCATTGCAGGACCCGCGCCCTGATTGGACGCGGCCGACTGCATCGCTGCCGCCTGCGCGCCGACTAAGTGCGCCGCCGCTCTCGTCGGATCCATAAATGCCGCGTTGCGCTGCATTTCTTTCAGCATCTGCTCGTCTTCTTCGCTCGCCTTCACGCTCGAAACGCCAAACGATACGATCTCAAGTCCGCGCAGGTTGCGCCACTTGCCAGACAGCACTTCATTCAGCGCGTCCGCCAGTTCCATCGTGTGACCGGGGAGCGCAGAATAGCGGATGCCCATGTCGGAAATCTTCGCAAACGCGGGCTGAAGCGCGGTAAGTAGCTCGGTCTTGAGCTGTCCGTCCAGCCGGTCGCGGGTATAATCCTCACCCACATTGCCGCAGACGTTCGTGTAGAACAGGATCGGGTCGCAGATGCGGTAGCTGTATTCACCGAAGCAGCGAATGGCAATGTCGATGTCAATGCCTGCCCGCTGGTCAACAACACGGAAGGGAACCGGCGACGGTGTGCCATACTTGTTGCCGATGAGCTCCTTGGTATTAAAATAGTACACGCGCTGATCCTTGGGCGGCTCGCCGCCGAAGGTGAAGCGCTTGCCGATATTTTTAAACGTGTCGGCAATGCTTGTGCCGAGCTGGCCGGAGAAGATCGAGGGCTCGGTCGAGGAATCATAGACGAATTCGCCGGGCTCGGCGCAAAGCTCCGTAACCTTGCCCTGGTCGACGATGATCATGCACTGACCGTCGGCAACCGCCACGACAGAACCGTTTGAGATGATGTTTTCCGATCCCTTGTAGTTGCTGCTGCGGCCGGAAACACGGTGCAGGCCCTTGACGGCCATGACGTTTTCGGGAATGGATTCACAATAAAAATACTCTTTCCACTGGTCGGCCATCACGCCGCCAGCCGCGCCCAATGCTGCTTTAATGAGTCCCATTTTCTCTACTCCCTTTCTCTACTTACTATGCCCACGGGTCTTCCGCCGCAGGGATACGGATGCCGCTGAGAATACTGGAATATTCCCAGAGGAACCACTCGCCGGTCGATGCCTTCTGCCGCAGCTTCATGGGCCGCGGCGAATCTGCGCCCGCCGTTTTCAGGAACACGCGCAGATAGCCTGGCTCCATATCCTGCGGTCTGGGGTCTGCCAGCACGTTAAGCCGGTATGGCGCCCGCGGCTGATAGCCGTTTTCCGGCGTCGCGCCTTCAAAATATGCAAGCGGCAGATAGGCTTTGCCGCGCAGCCGGTCGCGCAGAAATTGCACGTCGTAAGGTGTCATGGGTCTTGGCCCGCGCAAGAGATTCATTGCGGCAGTTCCGGCGTCCTTGTCCCTGTCAAACAGCGCAAGTGCGCACAGAAACAACGCGCAGATTCGTTCCGGCTGGCGGCCTTCCGCCGCAAGCGCTTCAAACTCCGGCAAACTTTTCGGCATTTTCTGAATGGCAACCTGCATATAACCGCTCCTTTCTAAAGCGTATCAATCACGCCCGCAAGATACTTCGGCGATACCGACGCATAGATAAAATTATCAACCAACTGATCCTTCACCGCCTGACGCACATCGGCGGCAAGTATTTCGTCCGCATTCTCATCCACCAGAAGCAGAACCTTGCAGACCCAACCAAGCTGCTTTACAGCATTGCAAAGCTTGAGCCGTTCGCTCAGCTTCCAGATGCCCTGCCGGATGACCTCCATCACCAACACATTGGCACGGCAGGACCGGCACAGGGCAAGCGTTTCCTCCGGCTTTGAAGAACGGTAAACAAGAAAATCCGGGTCGCATCCCGAAAGCGATTGCATGACCGCTTCCGCCAGAAGTCCGCCTTTCATATCCAGCACAATCCTTCGCATCTGCGCTTTTCCGCCTCCTTTCTCTTCTTTTGCATGCTCCATTTGTATTTTAGCTGTTATCGCTCCCTTCCGCCCCCGCCGATTGGATAGGGTTTGCAATTATTTTTTGTGCAAAGGCCATAGCCTGGCTCGATTCTCTCGGCAAAGGGGACAAAACTGTGTTGCCTTTTTCCGTCCGCATGATATACTATTCATACGAATGTGCAGAGATGGGAGGCATACGGCATGAGCAAAGCGACAAAAAAGAGCCTTTTGTGTGCGCTTGGCGTGTTGGCGCTCATTGCGTTTGCCATGTGGCTCCGCTATGCAAGCCGGCATATTTTTCATTCTCCGGCTGCCAGCCACCTGTGAAGCGGGATCTATGTGTTTTTGTTCAGCGCGTGGTGCTACTCCCTGTGGACCCGCATCGTGCAGACGCAGGTGCGGCGCTATCTGCTGGCGATCTCGGTGCTGATGGTGCTGTGGATTCTTCTTCGCTCAATCAAATTTTCCATTGAAAACACGGATGCAGAGCGCTGGCTGTGGTATTTCTACTATTTCCCGATGCTGTTCATCCCCATGCTGGCGGTCTTCGTTTCCCGGTCGCTGGGCAAGGGAGAGGATTTTCGGCTGCCGCGGTGGACCAAGATTCTGTATCTTCCGACACTGCTGCTGCTCTTGCTCGTTCTGACCAATGATCTGCACCAGCAGGTGTTTTCCTTCCCGTCCGCCGTTTTATCGGATCAGGCGTATCGGTATGAGAGCGGCTATTTCTTCGTGCTGGGTTGGGAGGCTCTGTGCGCGGGGTTCGCGCTTCTTTCGATGGCGAAAAACTGCCGCATCCCGCGCAGCAGGAGAATTCGCTGGCTGCCGCTGGTTCC
>CALCJW010000063.1:0-14940 GCA_937967235.1 uncultured Clostridia bacterium | reverse complement strand
ATGAAAGCCTTGCCGCAGTTTGCTCCGCGTCCTCGGTTTCCAATAAAAACGACACCACGCCCGCCTGATTTCTTCCATGGTACACGCGCACGTCCGGAAGGCTCGAGAGCTCCGCCGTCAGCAGCTGGCCGAGCATTTTTCCATGCGCGCAGATCGCGTCCAGTCCGACGTTTTTGACGAACCGCACGCCCTCGCACAGCGCGCAGATGCCCGGCACATTGTGCGTTCCGGCCTCTCCTGCGTCGGGCGTGAATTCCGGCATGGACGCGCTTTTGGAAAGGCTCCCCGTCCCGCCGGCGAGCAGCGGCCGGAGCGCATGCCCGCATACGAGAACACCCGTCCCCTGCGGCCCATAGAGCGACTTGTGCCCCGGCATGCACAAAAACGCTGCATGGAGCTTCCCGAGCGATACCGGCAAAATCCCCGCCGACTGCGAGCAGTCGACAACCAGCGGAACGCCCCGCTCATGACACAGCGCCGCGATTTTCTCAATCGGCAGCACGTAGCCAAACACGTTTGAAACATGCGTGCATACGACTGCCTTTGTCTCCGGTCCGATGGCCGCGCGGAATTCCTCCAGCGTATCGTCCGGGTCAAAGATCTTCCGCCCCGCGATTTTCACATCCGCGTCGATCTGAACAAGCGGCCGCCAGACCGCGTTGTGCTCAAAGCCCGAGATGACAACCTCGTCCCCCGGCCCGACCAGCGTTTTGATAGCCAGATTCAAAGCGTGTGTGGCGTTCATCGTAAAAACGATGTCCTCCGGCTTCGCCTCAAAAAGCTCCGCCAGCTCCTTCCGGCAATCATAGACCGCGTCGGAGGCCAGCATGGCCGCGCGATATCCTCCTCTTCCAGGGCTCGCGTAATGCTCCATCGCGTAGGCCGCCATTTTTCGCACCTGCGGGGGCTTTTGCAGCGTTGTCGCCGCCGCGTCAAAGTAGATCATGGCCCGCTTCCTCCACCATGCCGGTTTCATACCGTCGGAACACCCGCCGGAAGCGCACGCCGTTTGCCAGAAACTGTTCAAACGCCCGCGCTCCTTCAAAATCTGCCGTCTCTACCACATAGCCGCACCCCTGCTCGGAAATCGCCTGCGGCGCACGCAGCAGCTCCGCCCCGATTCCCGCATGCTCCAGAACGCTTCGCCCGTCCTGCGCGGCGGTCAGCGAGCGAAACGAAAAATCATACCAAAACATAACGCTTCTCCTCCTCAGCCCATCGTATGCGAGGACGCCGCTTTTTGACACGAAGCGCGCCGGTTCTTCAAAACCTGCATATTTTGCATATTGATGCAAAAAGTTTTCGTTAAGACTTGACAAGATTTGCTTTGTTTGTATAATGGTAGACAGTTGTGATAGAGGTTGCGCACAGCATGAGTCGCGTCCGTTTTCCGGCGGGAACCGGGGGACGCAAAAGGGCTGCGCGCCGAAGAGGGCTTCCCCATTCCCGTGGGCAGTCTTCTGGGACGCAGGAGAATATCCTGCGGACTGTCGCGAAAGCGGAGCGCTGTCATGTCGTCTTTCCACAGGTTGTGTTGCGTCATGATGCTGTCATGACGCAATTTTTTGTTTTGTGAAGGAGAGACCCACCCATGAAGAACAAATCCCATGCGCTTTTGCGCATCATCGTCATCGCGGCGATGCTGGTTCTGGTCGTCGCGGCGGCCATTGAATGCGCAAACGGCAAGTCGCTTTCTGAGACGGCCTGGTCGCTGCTGCCGCCCGTCATCGCCATCGTCCTTGCCCTTATCAGCAAGGAGGCCTACAGCTCGCTGTTCATCGGCGTTGTCGTCGGCGCGCTGTTTACAACAAACTTTGCCCCCGTCGCCGCGCTTGACGCAGTCGTCAACGACGGCCTCATCGCCGCAATTGCCGACAACGCGGGTATTTTCCTCTTCCTCGTCCTGCTCGGCATCATTGTCGCGCTTGTGAACGCCGCGGGCGGCTCGGCTGCCTTTGGCCGCTGGGCAGAGACGCACATCAAGACCCACGCGGGCGCGCAGTTTGCAACGTTCATCCTCGGCATTCTCATTTTCATCGACGACTATTTTAACTGCCTGACCGTGGGCTCCGTTATGCGCCCCGTCACCGACAGCCACAAAATTTCCCGCCCGAAGCTGGCCTACCTCATCGACGCGACCGCGGCTCCTGTGTGCATGATCGCGCCCATCTCCTCGTGGGCCGCCGCCGTTTCCTCGACTGCCGAGGGCCTCAACACCGGCATGAGCGGTATTGAGCTTTTCATCCGCGCCATTCCCTATAACCTCTACTCCCTCATGACCTTCGTCTTCATCATCGCCATCATCCTTATGAAGCTCGACTACGGCCCCATGAAGGCATATGAAAAGAAGGCCGCCTCCGGCGATCTTTCCGCGCTCGAAGGGGAAGAGGGCGAGGTTATCAACCCCAAGGGTCATCTGCTTGACCTCATTCTCCCGGTTGCCGTTCTGATCATCACCTGCACCATCGGTATGCTCTATGTCGGCGGCTTCTTCGGCGTGGATACCTCCGGCAGCGCAGACTATGCGGGCGACTTTGTCGGCGCTTTCGGCAACACCGACGCGTTCGTCGGCCTTCCCTGGGGCGGCATCATCGCGCTGGTCCTGACGGTCGTGTATCTCGTTGCCCGCAAGGTCATCACCTTCCAGCAGGCCATGGAGTGCGTGCCCAAAGGCTTCATTGCCATGATCTCCCCGATCCTCATTCTGACGCTCGCCGTGAGCCTCAAGGCCATGATCAACTCCCTCGGCGCGGCCGCATATGTGCAAGATCTGATGTTCTCCGCCTCGAATTTCCTTTATAGCCTCCTGCCGGCGGTCATCTTCCTTGTCGCCTGCGTTCTGGCCTTCGCCTCCGGCACGTCCTGGGGCACGTTCGGCATCCTGATCCCGGTCGTCACCGCCGTCTTCCCGACGGATAGCCCGCTTCTCATCATCGGCATCTCGGCCTGCTGCGCGGGCGCTGTCTGCGGCGATCACTGCTCGCCCATCTCGGACACCACCATCATGGCCTCCGCTGGCGCGCAGTGCAACCACCTGAACCACGTCTCGACCCAGCTCCCCTACGCTGTGACCGTCGCGAGCGTTTCGTTTGTCGGCTTCATCGTCGCGGGCTTCGTGCAGAACGTCTATGTGACGCTCGCCGTCTCGACGGTTCTGATGCTCGCGGTGCTGTTCTGTATCCGCTCCATTGAAGCAAAGAAAGCCTGATTTTATCGACACAACAAATCCTCCGTACAAGCTCGTACGGAGGATTTGTTTGCCATTTTCTAAACTGCGCGTAGGGGGCGATGCCCACATCGCCCCGAGGGAAGTCGCGAATTCGCCGGAGCGTTCCGTAAAATCGGTTTGTACCGCCGGGTCGATGTGCTCAATCGACCCCTACGAGGTGTGGGGCAAATTATTCTGTCTTTTCTTCTGTGTGTTCCTCGGCGGGCGTTTCGATCTGCTCTGCCGGAGCCTGCGTATTCTGTTCGGCCGGCTGGTTGTCCTCTTCGAGCTTCGCACCGCAATACGGGCAGACGCTCGGCCGCCGGGAGCCGATCTTGAAGCGCTTTTTGCAGTGCGGACACTTGTAAAAAACAAGCGCCTGCAAAATACCAAGCACCATCACTGCCGCGCCGACCGCGCTCATCATGAGCGACTGCCGCCGGTTCCCGAGCATGACAATCAGGATACCAACCGCGCAGGAGGTCACCATCGCACGCTCACTGATTCTGTAATCCATTATCCTCTCTCCCTTTTAAAAAATCAGTCTTCCAGACGTTTCCCGCACGCCGGACAAAATTTCGGCAGCTTCGCGCGGATGTTGAAATTCGAGCCGCAGTACGGGCATTTACAGAAAAATACTGTCTGTCCCATGCCGAGCACCATGATGACAATGCCCGCAATTCCCATCCAGAGAATCTCCGCCAGGCTCGCAAACAGCACCAGCACTAAGAAAACCCACACGGCGATTCTGTAAATTCGATAGCTTTTTCTGTAGTCCATTGCGAGCGAGCCCCTCCTTTACACATTCGTCCGCGTGGTAATCGCGCTTTGAAACACGACAATCAGCGGCTGCTCCACAGCCTTTCCCCGCGAAAAGCCCGTTTCCAGCTGAATATGCAGCTTCCACTGTTCAAAGGGAAGCTCCGTCAGCTCGTCCCATATCCAGTAAACCGGTTTTCTTTTCGTAGGCGCAGGCAGCGGCGTTTTGAGCCGCGCATCAAGAAACACGATCTGTTCGACGAAATTGTCATACATCGCGTTACCGCTGTCTATGCGCAAAACGAGCGTGTTGTCCTGCATGGAGACATCTAAAAGCTTTGCGTCATGCAGTCCCTTCTCCCAGTACCAGCTGGGGTACTTCCTCGCCTCGCTCATACGCGCTGAATCAGGCACACAGCGTGCGCCGCGATTCCCTCGCCGCTTCCTGTAAAGCCGAGCCGCTCCTCCGTCGTCGCCTTGATGCTGATGTTTGAAACGTCCGTCTCCAGCGCATCCGCGATATTCGAGCGCATGGTATCGATAAACGGCGCAAGCTTCGGCCGCTGGGCAATCACTGTCGCGTCCAGATTTCCGAGCCTCCAGCCGTGCGCGCGTAGAACGTCCCGCACCTTTTTGAGAAGTTCGATGCTGTCCGCGCCCAAATACGCGTCATCGTTGTCCGGAAACAGCTTCCCGATATCGCCCAAGGCCGCCGCGCCCAGCATCGCGTCCATCACAGCATGCACCAGAACGTCCGCGTCCGAGTGCCCGTCGAGGCCCTTTTCAAACGGAACCTCCACGCCGCCTAAGATGAGCTTTCGCCCCACGACCAGACGGTGCACATCGTATCCATGTCCGATTCTCAAGTCTCTTCCCTCCGTTTCAAAATCAGCTCCGCAATCTCCAAATCGAGCGGCGTTGTGATTTTGATGTTCTCCTCTGAGCCGTCCGTGAGAAGCACCGTCATACCCAGCGCCTCGACCGCCGAGCAGTCGTCAGTCAGCGTAAGCCCCTTCTGCTTCGCGTTTTGCAGCGCGCCCAGCAGCAGCGCTGTATCGAATACCTGCGGTGTCTGCACGGCAAAGAGCGTCTTGCGGTCCGGCGTTTCGTCGACGCCGCCGGATTTTGAAACTTTGATCGTGTCTTTGACCGGAATCGCGGGCGCAGCCGCGCCGAATTTCGCCGCCTTCAAAATGGCCTTCGTGATGACCTCCGGCGTGACCAACGGCCTTGCCCCATCATGCACGGCGACAAGCTCCGTCTCTTCCGGCACGGCTTCAAGACCGTGCATCACAGACTCCTGACGGCTATTCCCGCCCGGAACGACGATGCGCACCTTGTGGTACGGCGAGCACACGCGGCTGATTTTCGGCATCTGCTCTTCGCGCGCGACAACGATGATGGTATCGATCATATCGTGGTCGTCAAACACACGAAGCGTCCGGCTCAGTACCGGAAGCCCGCCGAGCTCCGCCAGTATTTTGTCCGTCCCACCCATGCGTGCGCTCGAGCCAGCCGCGACGATCACCGCCGCACAGCTCGGATGCGAGAGCTTGTTCTGAATCTGCCGCGCCTTGCGGATGCTATCTGCCAGCTGCATAGCGTCTCTCCTTTACGTGAGGCTGTTTACGATTTCCTTGAACGTTTTTCCGCGCACCGCAAAATTTTTGAACTGGTCAAACGCCGCACAGGCGGGGCTGAGCGTCACAATGTCGCCCGCTGCCGCCGCGTTTTTCGCCAGCTCCACCGCCTCGCGGAGGTTGTTCGCTTCCAGAATCTGCGGCTCTCCTTCGCGGTATTCCGGCGCATTTTCGACTGCCGCGCGGATTTTTCCCGCCGTCGCCCCGCACAGAACCAGCGTCTTCACGTGCGCGCAGACCTCCGGCCCAAGCACATCGAACGGGATGTGCTTGTCGTAGCCGCCCGCAATCAGAATCACCTTCTGCGGAAACGAATGCAGCCCCGCAATCGTCCGCGATGGGCTCGAGGCGATCGAGTCGTTGTAGTATTTCACGCCGTGAAGCTCGCGCACCAGCTCGATCCGGTGCTCCACGCCGCCAAAGCTTCTTGCCACTGCATCCACATCCGCGTCCGACACGAGTCCCTCCGTCGCGCAGGCTGCGGCCATATAGTTCTCGATATTGTGAACGCCCGGGATTTTGATGTCGGCGGCCGGCATGATCTCCCGGCCGTTTCGATAGATGATACCGTTCTCCAACCACACGCCGTTCTGCGGCCTGCCAAGCCGGGAGAATTTCTCGACGGTGCCCGGCGCTTTCTCTGCAAATGAATTGGTAATCTCGTTGTCCATGTTCACAACGAGCTTTCCGGTTTTGCCCTGATGCAGATACACGTTTTCCTTCGCCGCGATGTACTCCGCCATGTCCTTGTGCACGTCCAGATGATTGGGCGCAAGATTCGTCACGACCGCAATATCCGCCGACTGCGTCATGCCCATGAGCTGGAACGACGAGAGCTCTACGACGGCAATGTCGCCCGGGTTCATTTCCTCCGCCCGCGGCAGAAGCGGCGTTCCGATGTTGCCGCCGAGCCAGACGGTATAGCCCGCGTGCTTTAAAATCTCCGAGATGAGCGTGGTCGTTGTCGTCTTGCCGTCTGAGCCCGTTACGGCAATGATTCTGCACGGGCAGACCGCAAAAAACGCCTCCATCTCGCTTGTCACCACCGCACCTGCCTCGCGCAGCTGTTTGAGCGCTGGAATATCCGGATGCATACCCGGCGTGCGGAAGACGATATCGGCCTGTACGCCGTCTAAGTATCCGTCTCCCACATGGAGCGTCGCGCCCAGCCGCTCGAGCTCCAGAACCTCATCATCCAGCTTTTCGCGCGGGGTCTTGTCGCAGGCCAGAACCGTGAGCCCGCGCGCCAGCAGCATGCGAATGAGCGGCCGGTTTGAAACGCCGATGCCAAGCACCGCAATGCGCTTACCGCGCAAACCCTCAAAATATGCAGAAACCTTCTCGTTCATGGTGTCGTCCTCTTTTATCAAATGGTAGCTCCATTATATCCGCCATAGAAAAAAATTGCAACTTGTTTGACATTCTGCCAAGAATCAGGTAGAATAACAGGGCGACCGGGACGGACAGTCGCGGGGTGCGGCCCAACGGCTGCATCATGAGGAAAGTCCGGGCTCCACAGGGCAAGGATAACGGGTAACGCCCGCCCAGAGCGATCTGAGGAAAAGTGCAACAGAAATATACCGCCTCGTCCTTTATATCAGTTGAGCGACTGAAAACAATGTCTCCCAATTGAGCAAAAAACAGCCGGCAAAGCCCCGCTTTGACGGCAGAGGAGGCGCAACGGAATGTATGAGCTTTGCCGCTTGCGGCGAAGCGAAGGATATGAAGTTTGCGCCGACGAGGTAAGGGTGGAAACGTGCGGTAAGAGCGCACGCATCGGCGTGGAAGCGTCCGTTGCTGTAAACTCTATCCGGAGCAACACCGTGGAGGAAACAAGGCCTGCCCGGCTGTTTCCGAGGAGGTGGCTGGAGCGCATTGGCAACGATGCGCCTAGATAGATGACTGTCGATTACAGAACCCGGCTTATAGACCCGATCGCAAAAGCCCCTCGCGCTATGCGCGAGGGGCTTTATTTCGCCTTCTCGTAGGGGCGGACGACTCTGTCCGCCCATGGGAAGTTACGAATTCGCCGAGGATTTCCGTAAAATCAGGTTTATTTGCCGGAACGATGTGGGCATCGTCCCCTACGCATAACCGGAAAATTTCAGAATTCCTGAAAAATTACTTCTTTGTCAGGCGATTTAACAGTGCAGTGATTATGATAATGACGGCCATGACGAGGAAAATGGCGAGCATGCCCTTTCCCATGTAGGGAAGCAGCTCCGGCAGGCGCTCAGGATGAAAGTTCATGGTTTTCCCTCCTTATTTCATGAAAAAGTTCAAAATCAGTCCGCCCGCGATGACGGACGCTATCTGGCCCGAGACGTTTACGCCAATGGAGTGCATGAGCAAAAAGTTCTGCGGGTCTTCTTTCAGTCCCATCTTATGGACGATCCGTCCGGACATCGGGAAGGCCGAAATGCCCGCCGCGCCGATCATGGGGTTGATTTTTTTCTTCAGGAACAGATTCAAAAATTTTGCAAACAAAACGCCGCCTGCCGTGTCAAACACAAACGCGAACAGGCCAAGCGCCAGAATGAGAAGCGTCTGCGGCTGCAAAAACTGCTCGGCGCGCATCTGAGAGGCGATGGTCAGCCCGAGGAAAATCGTAATGAGGTTCGCCAGCACCTTCTGCGCTGTCTCGGAAAGGGAGTTCAGAACGCCGCACTCACGAATTAAGTTACCGAACATCAAAAATCCGACAAGGCTCACAGATGCAGGCGCGACCACACCCGCAACGATCGTCGTAAGAATCGGAAAGAGGATCTTCGTCGTCTTACTGACGGGTTTCTGCTCATAGGGCATGCGGATCAGGCGCTCTTTTTTCGTCGTCAGAAGCCGGATCACCGGCGGCTGGATGATGGGCACGAGCGCCATGTAGGAATACGCCGCGACCATAATCGCGCCAAGATACTGGGACCGCAGCTTCTGCGCTACAACAATGGCCGTCGGGCCGTCGGCCGCTCCGATGATGGCGATCGAAGCCGCGTCCGGAAGATCGAAGAACATACCGGCCAGACACAGCGTAAAGAAAATGCCGAACTGCGCCGCCGCACCGAAGATCATGAGCTTCGGGTTCGTGAGCAGCGGCCCAAAGTCGATCATTGCGCCAATGCCGATGAATAAAATCAGCGGAAATAGCTCGTTTGCGATGCCCGCGTCATACAAAACGCTCAGCGCCCCGCGCTCCAACTGCCCGCTCACCCACTGGTCGACCGCGCCCGACATCGGAAGGTTCACCAAGATTGCGCCGAATCCCATCGGCAGCAGCAGGCTTGGCTCCATGTCCTTCGCGATGGCAAGGTAGACAAGCAGTCCGCCGATCGCCCACATCACCACCTGCTGCCAAGTGAGGTTTCCCAAATTGCTGTACAGGATTTCCATATACGTCTCCCCTTTTTAAGCTTGTATACACGCAGGAAGCCTCGCCAAAAAACGAAAAAACTCTGATCGCCGCGCCAAAGCGCAGCAATCAGAGTTTTGCCATTTCATCCAGCGGCGGGTCCTAAGACCGTTCTGACGCCATCTGTCGCGATTTCTCGCCGGCTACTTCCTCTCATGCACATTTTGCTACAGTATAGCGTGATGAACATGCAAATGCAAGCGGCACACAGCAGAATTAACAAGTTCTTAACAGGACTTATTCATACCGCAGCGCCTCAATCGGGTCCATCTTCGCCGCTTTGTTTGCGGGATAGTATCCAAAAAACACGCCGACAGCCAGCGAGAAGCTGAACGCCAGCACGATCGCGCCAATGCTCGGAAGCACCGCGTTTTTGAGAAGCCCGCTTCCGACGTAGCCCATGATCGCGCCCAGCACAATGCCGATTGCTCCGCCGATGAGGCAGATGATCACGCTCTCGACGACAAATTGCAGGCGGATATTGTTGTTCGTCGCCCCAAGGGCTTTTCGTGTGCCGATCTCCCGCGTGCGCTCGGTGACAGAAACGAGCATGATGTTCATCACGCCGATACCGCCGACGAGAAGCGAGATACCCGCAATGACCGAGATGGCGACCGAGAGGGTGCTCATCATCGAGTCGACGGACGAGATCATCGTGTCCATGCTGATGGCCGTGACGGTGTAGTTTTCGTTCGTGCGGTAATAGCGGCTCAGATAATTTTTGACCTCTGCCGCAACCTCCGTGCTGCTCTCGCCGAGCGCGGCCTGCACAGTGATATTTGAAAAGCCGCGATCCGCGCCGACCAGCTGCTTGGCGGTAGAAAGCGGAATGTAAAGCGAGGTCGAGATGTCCTTATCCGAAGCCGTCGAAAAAGAGAACGCCGACTGCTCGTATTTGTAAACGCCTACAATGCGGAACGTGTAGCTTCCGCCCGTCAGCTGCACCAGAAGTTCCTGCCCGAGCGCCGCGTCCTGCTTTCCGCCAAAGAGATTGTTCACAAGCTTATCGCTCACGACGCAGACCATGCGCCGCCCGTCGTCGTCCTTCTGCTGCAAGAGCCGCCCTGCCGAGAGCTTCACGTCGTTGACCGTAAAATATCCCTCGTTGACACCCGTAGCCGAAACGTTGGCATACAGCCGTCCGTCCTTCGCCTTGCCGCTTCCGGCGGACTGGGAAAGTCCGGTCGCCGCGAGGCGCGCGCCGAAATTCTCTTCCATGGCCGAAACCATCTCGGGGGTTATAAGGTCGGACGCTTCGGGCTGCTTCATGGTCATCATGCTCATCATATCGTCGCTGGATACCTCGCGGGACTTTTCCTGCAAGGAGACGATAATTGTCGACGCGCCGAGGTCGCTCATCGTGCCGTTGATGTAGCCCGACAAACCGTCGCCCACGGTCAGAATGCCGATGACGGCGGCAATGCCGATGATGATGCCGAGCATCGTCAGAACCGCGCGCATCTTGTTTGCCTTCAGCCCCTCAAGCGCGAGGCGGATCGATTCACCGAGTCCCATCTTCTCTCGCGCCCCTTTCGCCGTTTGTGTATAAAATGCCGTCGCGCATCGTAAGGATCCGGCCGGTTTCCTCCGCCAGCTCCTGATTGTGCGTAATCAGAACGATTGTCTTTCCCTGCTCGCGGTTGAGCTGGTGAAATAAATCCATGACCATACGGCCGGTTTTGCTGTCGAGCGCGCCCGTCGGCTCGTCGGCGAGGATAATCGCCGGGTCGTTTGCCATCGCCCGCGCAATGGCCACGCGCTGCTTCTGGCCGCCGGAAAGCTCGTTCGGCTGGTGCAGCATGCGATCGCCCATACCGACCAGATCCAAGAGCTCTTCCGCCCGCTGCGTCCGCTTTTTCTGCGGCACGCCTGCGTACATCATCGGAAGCTCGACGTTCCGCAGCGCGTTCGTGCGCGAAATAAGATTGAAGTTCTGGAACACAAAGCCGATCTTCCGGTTCCGGATCTGCGAGAGCTCATCGTCCGCCGCATCCTCCACATCGGTCCCGTCGAGCCAGTACGTTCCTTCCGTCGGCCGGTCGAGAACGCCGATCATGTTCATAAGCGTCGATTTGCCGGAGCCGGACGCGCCGACGATGGAGACGAACTCCCCCTCGTTCACGTCCAGATCAATCCCGTGCAGAATTTCAAGCTCGTTCGGCTGCCCGACATAAAAGCGCTTGACAATACCGCGCATACGGATCAGCTGTCTGCCGCTCATTGATACGCCCCCATCTCGGCCATCGCCTCAAAGCCCGTGGCCTGCGCAAGGGTCACCGTTTTGCCGACATACGAAAGATACGTCTTCGCCTCGGTAATGACGCGCAGCCCTGCCTCCACGCCGGAACCGGAGACCGCGATATCAAGATCATCGTCCAGCCCCGTCGTGACGGGCAGGCTCTCAACGAGGTACGTGTCCTTCTCCTGCGCGCGCAGAACAAGAATGCAGGTTCTCCCATTTTCATCGGTGTAGACCGCCTCATAGGGAACGGCCAGCACGTGCTGCTCCCGTGCGATGATGTAGCTCAGGCGCGCCTCCATGCCGATGCGAAGCCCGGAATCCGTCTCGTCCACGGAGACCTCCGCCTCAAAGGCAGGATCGGAAGCGCTCTCCGTATCGCCCAGCTGGTTTTTCTTCGCCGTGGGTGCGATCGTCGTGAGCGTTCCGGGGATGACCGTGTCGCCCGTCGCGTCGGACTTAATTTCAACCGTCATGCCCGTCTTCACGTTGCCAAGATCGTAGCCCTTGACGCTCGTGGACACGACGAGATGGTCGGTGTCCTCGATCACGAACAGAAGCCCCGAGCCGCTCGAGCCGATGGTTGCATAGACCGCCGTCACGGTGCCGGAAACAGGTGCAGTGATTTTCGTGTCGTCCAGCGTTTTACCCAGCTGCCGGAGCGATTCCTCCGTGACCGCCGTATTTGCGCCCGCGTTGGCCGAGGCCAGCGTATCGGAGTACGCCTCCAGCTGGTCCTCTGTGCCCTTTTTCGTGGAATCCAGACTCGTCAGCGCCGTCTGATACGCCCGCCACGCGCTGTCGACCGCGTCGGCATAGTCGCTGAGCGCCTGATCTTCCCCGCGAAGCGCCGCATTATAGGTCGCCTGCGCGATATCGTACGCAGACTGCGCCGACTCGACCGCCTGCTTTGCACTCTCGCGCCCCTGTTTGGCCGATTCGAAGCTTACTTCAATCGTCTGCGCCTGCTTTTGAAGCGTTTCCAGTTCCACAACAAGTGTGATATACTCGACCGACAGCTGCTCGCCTGCGTCCTCGAGTTCCTGCTTGCGCTGCTTGTCCTGTTCGATCTGACTGTTCAGCTCCGGAAGCGTGTCTTTTGCCTCTGCGGCCGACTTGTACGCGCTGTTTGCAGAATCGAGCGCCGTCTCCGCATTATCGAGCGCCGTTGCGGCGTTGTCCCGCGAAGCCTCGGCGGAAAGGACCTGCGTATTTTCGCCGAGGTTCACGTTTTCTTTATACCGCTCATACGCGTTCGAGGCCTTTACATACGCGTCGTAGGCGTTATCCACCTGCGACTGCGCGCCAATCAGGCTTGCGTTGAGCCCCGCGTCGAGGCCCTGTTTAAAGTTATCATACGCGTCATACGCGCTCTGCACCTGCGCGCCCGCGCTGCCGGAGGCGACCTCCATGGAGGTTTTCTGCGTGGCGATCTGGTTTTCGATCTGCTCGCCGTCGAGCTCCGCCAGCAAGTCGCCTTCCTTTACAACGTCACCAACCTCGACCAGCACGCTCTTGACCTGGTAGGCAAGCGTCGAATAGACCTTCGTTGTGTCGCTGCTTTCCACGGTTCCGGTCGCGCTGATGCTCGATTCCAGATCGGCATATTCCAGCACCTGCGTATCTGAGGCCAGAACCGCCTGCGTATTGCCGCCCTTTTTCCGCAGCAGAAAGAATCCCGCCGCAACGAGGATCACAACCGCCAGTACGATCCAGCCTTTTTTGAGCTTCTTTTTCTTCCGCCGGGGCTTGGCGGAGGCTTCTTTCATTTCTTCCATTGACTGTTTCTGCTCCTTTATGCGCGGGATTGCCCGCAAGGCAAACAATCCCCAAAATACTGCTTATCAGCATACTCCCAAACCGCGCGCAGTTCCCAAAGTTTTTGTGAATATTCAGATACATTTTAGATACAAAGGTTACATTTTTCGCAGTTTTTTGGAAAACGGGCGCACAAAAGCGCCGGGACACTTGTCCCGGCGCTTCGCCGTATTCAAAGCTTATTCTGTCATCATGCGGATGATTTCCTTGTCGGTCTCGCGCATGCCGACGCGGCCGAGGCGGCTGAAATTTGCGATCGAGTTTTCCACGCCCTTGGCGACCAGTCCGTCGCCGCCGTAAAACTGCTTGCCGCAGCTATACATCTCAAAGCCCAGAATCCCCGCCTCGACCGCCATCGCGATTTTGGCCGCGCAGGAGGACTTGGCTCCGTCGCAGACAATGCCGGACGTGACCGCCAGCGCGTTTACGATCGTGTGGGAAATTTCCCGGCAGCCGCCGCCGTGCAGATACGCAATGCCGGCGCCCGCACCAGCGCCCGCGCTGACCGCGCCGCAGTAGGCCGAGAGCCTGCCGATGCCGGTCTTTTCATGGAGCGTCACAAGGTTGGAGACAAGAAGTGCCCGATAGAGCTTTTCTTCGCTCGCGCCGAGCTCTTTGGCGTAAATATAGACCGGAAGCGAGGCCGTAATACCCTGATTGCCGGAGCCGGAATTGATGACGACGGGAAGGTCACACCCGTTCATCCTTGCGTCAGACGCAGCCGCCGCATAGGCCCGCGCCCTTGTGCGCACATCGTCACCATAAGCCGTGAGCAACACCTTTCCGATACCTGCTCCGTAATTTCCGCGCAGTCCCTCCTCTGCGATCGCGCAGTTGCAAGAGAGCTGCCGCTCCAAAATCGGTCTCACGTCATCTAACTCGCACGTGTCCGCGAACTCGCAGATGTCCGCAACATTCAAAAGCGTATAGTCGGGCGCACCTTCGTCCTTGCCCGTGTCCTCGTCTGGGTCCTTGGAGAACAGAACGCCCGCATCTGTCTCCACCAGAACGATATTCGTATGCTCCTGCACGGCGCGCACGGTCGCAAAATGGCCGTTTGCTCTTGCCGTTACTTCAATGTCCAGAAGGTAGTCCGATTCCGCCGCCGAGACGGAAAACGCCGTTTGTTCCAGATACCCGGGCAGCGCCGCAATCTCGTCGGGCGTCACGTGGGACACGACCTGCAAGCCTGCCTCCGCATCGCCCGCCAGCGCGCCGATGGCCGCCGCCGCCTCGATGCCGCGAAGCCCGCCCGTGTTCGGCACAATGACGCTCTTGACGTTCTTGATGATATTGCCGCTCGCCGCAACGTCGATCTCAGACGGCAGCGTCCCCAAAGCTTTTCTTGCCACCGCCGCGCAGTAGGCAATCGCGATTGGCTCCGTGCACCCCATCGCGCGCACAAGCTCGCGCTTTAAAATCTCTACATAGGTTTTGTAGACCGTGTTCGTTCGTTCCATGCCGCACTCTCCCTTTCTCCCGCCGTTTCCGGCATTTTTTCTTATTCTACCATGTTCGCCCCGGAAGGACAAGGGGCAGCGCGAAAATCGTCCGGGTTCTGCCCGGGCGATGAACCTCAGATGTGCGAAAGCAGGAACTGCCGCATGTTTTCCTTCCCTTCCTCACTCAGGGGAAACGTCTCCTGCGCCTCCATCTCGCTTTTCTCATAGCAAAACGGCCCGTGCCAGAGCTCGCAGAGCATGGAGCTTTGTTCCATGTCGACCTCCTTCGGATTTTTCATCGTGATGGCCGGCGTGACCTTGAAGCGCAGCGCGCCGTAGCTTCCGGTAAAGACGTTGTTATTTTCAAAGCTGTGCGCTCCGATGGCACGCATTACCGCCATCAAAATATCATAAAACATCGTGATACATAA
>CALCJW010000062.1:0-3685 GCA_937967235.1 uncultured Clostridia bacterium | reverse complement strand
GAGCAGGTAGTAGGAGCTGTCGTCTGCAAAGGCGAGGGCGTTGCCCCGGCTGTTGATGAGGCCATATTTCTCGGTGAAGCGGTCATAGAGGCGGTTGAGCTTCTGCTGCTCGGCGCGTATGGAAATGTCGTCGGATTCCCACATCTGAAGGTCGATGAGCCGGTGAACGCAGTCCCGCAGCTCTGCCATTCCCTTGACGCGCTCCTTTGCGGTGGCGTTCAGGTTGGGCTTGACCATGACGGAGTTCTCACGGTAGTACACCTCACCGTCCACCACGGCATAGCTGTAATTCTTCACGTTGGGGTCTGCGGGAATGGTATCCTGTATGGTTTCGTTCTCACCGAGATCCGGCAACTCTGCGGCTTCGTACTTGCCGCCGATATTCTGAATGGCGTATCTGAGCTGCGTGGCAAGGTCCAAATCCTCATACGGTTCCACAGTAAAGTCCTGCCTGCCGTACTGCGTGCTTTCCGAGGTCTGCCGCCCCAGCACCATCTCCGGGTGGTCGATGAAATACTGATTGATAGAGAATCCGTCCTCATTTTCGCCCAAATGCACCCAATCCGGCTCAATGTCAATAGGACGATCTCTTTTCTGCAAAAAGATGATGTCGGAAACGACTTCCGTACCGGCGTTGGCCTTGAACGCATTGTTGGGCAGGCGGATCGCACCCAACAGCTCCGCCCGCTGCGCGATGTACTTACGGACTTCGGGAGATTGCTTATCCATGGTGTAGCGGGAGGTCACAAAGGCGATCACGCCGCCCGGACGTACCTGATCCAGCGTTTTGGCAAAAAAGTAGTCATGGATGGAAAAACCGAGCTTGTTGTAAGCCCGGTCGTTGACCTGATACTGTCCAAAGGGCACGTTGCCGATGGCAAGGTCGAAGAAATCCCGCCTGTCGGTGGTTTCAAAGCCTGCCACGGTAATGTCCGCCTTGGGATAGAGCTGCTTTGCGATTCTGCCGGTGATGCTGTCCAGCTCCACACCGTACAAGCGGCTTCCTTGCATTTCCTGTGGGAGAAGCCCGAAAAAATTCCCGACGCCCATGGCAGGCTCCAAGATGTTGCCGGTCTGGAAGCCCATGTTTCCAACGGCTTCATAGATGGCCTTAATGACCGTGGGACTGGTGTAGTGGGCGTTGAGGGTGGAGGCACGAGCGGCGGCGTATTCCTCCGGGGTCAGCGCGGCGTACAGCTCCGCAAATTCGTCTTTCCAGTTATCCTTGCTTTCATCAAAAGCGTCCGCAAGCCCGCCCCAGCCCACATAGCGGGACAGGATTTCCTGCTGCTCCGGCGTGGCCTGTGCGCCCTCAAACTCCAGCTCCTTCAGGAGATTGATTGCCGCCATATTCGCCCGGAACTTGGCCTTTACGCCGCCTGTGCCGAGATCATCGTCCATGATGCGGAAGTTTTCCGCAGGCGGCTTTTGCGGTGCAGGCGGCTCCGGCTCGGTGGTGCGGATAGTCTGGATTTCAATATCAAAGGGAAGATGATTTTTCTCGCCGGGGTAGAACGCTACGGTTTCCGTGGTAAACTGCGGCTGCTCCGGTTTTGCTACTTCCGGTGGTGTCTGTTCCGGTTGGGAAACTTCCGGCTCTTGAACGGAAATGGTCTGTTCAGCTTGCGCCTGTGTCCGGCTCTGCGCCTGCGCTTCCTCCAGAAAAACGGCGCGCAGCACGGGAGCGGCGTCCGGCCACGACAATCCGAGGTCGTGTACGCCCTTTTCCCCATGCACCTGCGCCTGAAAGCCGCTTCTTGAGGTGATGAAATCTGCCTCGGTACCGTCCTCCAGCGTCATGGTGTCCGCGTCCGACGCGGCGAAAACGTTGGAAAGATACGCACCGATGGCGGCGTTGCCCTCGCCCTGCCGGAACAGCTCCCGCACCTCGTCCCGGATGTCAGGCGTGAGGATGCCGTTCATCAGGAGGTCACGGAGGTCATCGTTTCTGTTCCGTGCGGGAAGGTAATCTGTTATGGCGGCGTTCCGCTCATCCCTGCGCAGCAGCCGCTCAAAGTTCTCGCGGCTTTCGGCGCGGAATACGGGATAGCGGAGCGCAGGGTCACGAAGCTGCACGTTGAGTGCGCCGACCTCCGTGATCTCAAAGGGCGTGTTGTCCAGATAGACGGTATCGCCCACCGCATACGGCGCACGGAAAATCATATTTTCCTGTTCGTTTTCGGCAGTGACCTCCTTGACAGGTTGCGTCTGCTCCGCAGCGAAGAAATAGCCGGTGTCGAGGTAACGCTCAAAAACGGTGCGGTCTACGCTGACCGTTTCCTGCTCCGGGACGCTTGGCAGAGTGTACCAAACATTATCTTCGTCTACACGCTCGATCACCATCAGAGTATCCCGCTGTTCGGCTGCGGTGGAGGAAAAGCCGTCGCCCACGCGATAGGCATTCCCCAGCGGCGTTGTGAAAACCGGCGCGTCCGGCTCCATACCGCGGCTGCGCTGAATACTGGAGAGGTAGTCAATGGCGTTGGATTGCTCCGCGAAGCGAAGCACCTGCCCACCCTCCTCATAGAAGCGGTCAAGGGCCGAGTCCCAGATGCCGGTAATGCCGCCCTCGTTAGGGTGCAGACGGATGGAAAAACGGTCCGGTGAGTCCATGTGCGCCGCCTGCGCTTCCTGCGCCGCGATTCTCTCCACATCCGCCATGACCTGCCGGACGAAGGGGCTGTTGCGGTTTGCCTCCGCGTCCACAATGCGCCCGCCCACAATACCGCGTTCAGCAAGCGCTTCCCGGATGGCGATGGGGTCAATATTGTCAAAGTTGTCCTGTTCCTGCTCGGTGTAGAAGTTATCGGATTGAATGAGCTGCGCAATGCGCCGCTGCACCTTTGCCCATGACAATGTGACCGGCTCGGAATTTCCCACGGAGATTTGCAGCGGCTTGGAGCTGTCGCCAACGCCGTATTCCGCTGCCAGCCATGCGGCGGTGTCCCGGTCGCGGGCGTGAGCCTTCATATAGCGGACAACTGCGTGCTTGCTTTCAATCCTGCCGTTCCAGCTCTGCAAGGCCGCGTCAATATCCGCCTGCGTCACCTTGTAGGGCGAGGGGGTTATCGTGGTCGCCAGCGTGGGATACAGCTCGTCCAAAAGCTCCTGATGCAGCCGGTTGTGGAACGCGGGCATATCGAAATAGAGTTTTGTGAGCTGCAAATCGCCGGATTCCATGACGATGCGCCGGATGGCGGCAGCCCCCTCCAGATAGGCGTTCTCCCTGTCAGAATTGCGGCAGGCGTTGAGGAAAGCGTCGTCCGCGACAAGCGCGTTGCCCACGCTCAGGCGGTATCGCTCGAACAGCTCCTGCACCGTGGGCTGAACTTGCTCTGCGGCGGGGTCGCGGAACACTCTTGTCCCATCTGCACCGAACTCCGCTTCGTATGCGTTGATGGCGGCTTCTGCTTCATGGTCGATAGAGCGCAGCGTGTAAATGTGACGCTCACCTCTAAAGTCTGGCGCTTCAGCAATCGTCACATCATACTTATCGCGCAGTTCTTCTACATACATCTCTAAATTGTGCGCCGGTACGCCGCACATCTCCACACGGCCAGCGCCGGGTATCGCTCTTGTGGTAAGGTTGAGGTCAAGCATTTCCGCCGCCTGTTTTGCGTCCTCGCCGTACATCTCAAAGAAATCGCCCACCTGAAACAGCACGATGTCGTCCGGGTGGGCTTCC
>CALCJW010000061.1:0-17443 GCA_937967235.1 uncultured Clostridia bacterium | reverse complement strand
CGATAACGAAGCCGCCCTGATCGGCGGCCTGATCTCAACCTATTTCTTTCAGCCGGCCGTGTCCACATCTCTGAAGGACGCCTACAGCCGTGTTTTGGAGCATCTGCATCAGAATGCTCTCACTTCCTCTGACCCTCAGCAGATCCGAAAAGCTGTAAATTTCCTGATGCCCATGTGTCAGGCAAACCGACAGACACAGCGGGAGCTTATGGGTGTCAACGCAAGGACAACGGCGTTGCTGAATATCTCGCGATAATTACTCTTTCTATTTTCAGGGCAAAGAAGACCCCCGGTGTGTTAGACCGCGTCCTTCTTTGCCCTGATTCTTTTTATGTCTATTCTAGAAAATAGGGAAGACCTTTGCTATACTAAAAACAACCTTATCGTGTGTCGCTACAGGAAGGAAATCAAAATGGAAAACCCAAAGTATATTTCATCATTAAGCGAATATCTGCAGGCTATTGAAGCACTCAAATTTCACTATCCAAATGCGCCCCTTGTTCAAAATCCAACCAGTAATCCATTTTTGTTTCGTGGGTTATCTAACGTCTCTTACTCATTGCTTCCAGGTATTTTACGAGGTCACAAGCAAAAATTTGAAGATCATATAGCAGTAGAAAACAACCTTTATACAACTTGGGCAGATGAGTATGGAATTCTTAACTATTTTATATGCGAAGCGTCTGCATATTTAAAGATACCTGCCACAAACCATCACCAATGGCTAGAGTATGCACAGCATTATGGTGTGCCGACAAGATTATTGGACTGGACAAGCAATCCTTTAGTTGCGTTGTTCTTTGCCTGCCGCAGCGATCATGATGCCGACGCAAAAGTGTGGCTTCTTCACCAAAGAAATTATTTGCGCTTTCTTGCTACAAACATGTCCGCACCGGATGGAAAAACCATTTCTCAAATCATAGACGATCTTCTTTTTTGTAAATCCTCCATCAAATACCCATTTATATATACGCCGTACTATGTTGATACCAGAATGAGTGCCCAGAGCAGTTATTTTATGGTTTGGGGTGCAGATCCAATTGCACTTGAAAATATATTTACACCTGAAATGTACTGTATGCAGTTCAAGGAAAACACAAATGGTAGAGTATACGATAACCATGAGCGCAACGCCTTATCTTTTGCCCTATATATTCATGCAGATCGGAAACAGACGCTCATGCGTGAATTAGATTCTGTAGGTATCAATGAAAAGACTCTGTTCCCAGGACTCGATGGTATTGGTCGTTATGTTGAGCAAAGGTTCAGATTTAATTATAATGAAGCTATGCAATGTCTCTAGCCGAAAAACCATAGTATTAGCTCCACTATTGTTGTCCTTGGCATTTTCTTATCTTTACCGCTCACAATCATTTTGGATATTTGTATCAATTTGTAGAGCGTAAAAGCCTGAAATGATTACTACATATAGCTCTTGAATCGACCGGCAAGATTCGAGTTGAACAACTCCTGCCAGCACTTCTTTAATCGATGAGAGAGGTATCAAACACGGATTCTCTTCACCCCATACAGCATCACTTACTTTTGAAAAAGCATATCGGCATTTTTCCGGCACACTGGGCTCTGTCGGAAGGTCTCTCTTTTGCAAATCAAAATTCATCGTTTGGAGCGCATCAAAAAGTACATTTATTTCTTGTCTGCATACCGTTTGATACTGCTGTACAATCATTCTATTTTCTTCATCTGCGATATTCGTTTCAAGAATCAATTTCAAACGCTCAATTCGGTAATTGTAATAATCATTATTCAAACGTGCTACCGACTCCTGCTTCAAAATCTGCAATTGTTCAAGTGGATCATCTATCTTCTCAATTCTTCTATTCTGATAATTTGTAAAAAACTCAGTTGCAATACTGTCAATTCGAGTCATCAATGTTCTGAGATATTCATATCGCTTCTGAGCAAACACTAGAAGTTCATCAAACCATATATCAAGAAAAATTGGCTCCTTATTAAGTTCATTGCTATATAGTATTACGCTAAAGTCTCCTGGTCCAAGTCCACCAGAAGACCAACTAGCATACCTGCGCTCTTTTTTCGTGCAATCGCCAAAATAATCTTCCAAATTCACTGGGTGTGCCGCGAAGCATGCTCTTAGCATTTTAAAGTAGTTATTATCTGATGTCGAAGCTATCTTCCGGCAAAAGCATGTGCCATCACTTTCAAACGGAATAGAATGCGTACCAAACAACACTCTGTGCAGTTGCTGGACGGCTTCCCACAAAACATCAATACACATGATAAAATTCATAACTTTTATACTTGCAGCATTGCTATTGTTTCTCTGGAGGTGTCTCGTATCAATATCCTCCACAACAATGCTAATCCAATCCATAGCAGAGCAGATAACGTTCCACTGATTCTTTTGATTGCGGTTCCGATAAATATGATAGATTAAATCCAAATTGCTCACTTTATCACGGAATTCCTTAAGCAAGCTAATATCCATGTTTACATTCCTCCAACACCAGAATTTTCCGCATCTCAACAACTAAACTATATCAGCATTTTTCTTTTATGTCGAGACAATATTTCCTGGTGTTAGGTTGACCGAACACTCTTCATATTTTAGAGTGAAGGGAGTCGCCACGCCGCCCAAACCGTCCTTTACTGATTTAACATATTATTGTTGATCAATCATTTGAAACTTCAAAGTATCTAAAAGATTTATTAAAACGAGGTGTCTACATGGCCAGCGGAAAATTTCGTTCAGAGTCCCATTTAATTGACCAGAAAGCAGTGTTCTTTGTACGGGAGAATCTTCCCACTGAATGGGTTGTTCGAGAATTAACTCCCGATTACGGACTCGACCTGGATGTAGAAGTTTTTGAAAAAGAAAACGGAAGAATCACTACATTGGGAGAACGACTATATCTGCAAGTTAAAGGGACCACTATGGCAAACTACATTGACGTCACATATGGAACGAAAGACGTTATGAGTACAAAGAGGTGTGTATCCTTTTCCCTCGATACTGGACTACTTCATTTAGTTGAAAGAGTTGGAAACTCATTGCCTATTTTGCTTGTCGTTGTCGACTTAAGTTCAAAGAACGCATACTTTTCCTGTTTGAATGACTATTTAGAGTATGTACTGAAGGATGATACAAAATGGAGGATGCAAAAGTATAAGACAATTCACATTCCTTGTGAAAATACGCTGCAAATGGCGCAGTTACTCCATTGGTATTCCATGCGTCCAAAGATCAATAGTTTCTTTGCACAGGCCGCTGCATTGGCAAGCGACGTAAAGTATGCTGCAACCGCAGATGATTACATAAATATGGTCTGTAATTTTTCCATTAAAATTCAAAATTCGGACATATGGAACTGTACCAAATTAGGCTTCTCATTTCTGAGCCACGCGCAAAAAATAGTAAACTGTATTGTAAACGCTCAATACTGTGAAGAATCTCAGTATTTGTTCCAAGATTGCAAAGCCAACGAATTATTTTCGATGCTTTCTTTTGATAATCTGACATTTGATCAAGCAAATAAATTATTCACAGCAAGCAGGCTCCTTGAAAGCATAGAAAATGCTACTTCTATATACTTATCTAATTTAAGGCAGTTGTTTTCCGTCACTGCATATGACGCTCTGGTTCAAACATAACTGTGCATGGTGTCGGGCTCGTTTTAATTTCGCATAAGCCTTACGTCTCATCTATTTTCAGTTGTTGATACTGATGTATATGCAATTTTTCACGCTAAGAAACTCTAAAGGATGTCGTGATCACGTTGCATCGTCCGGTCATGTTTTTATTTTTGTCCATTTCATCATAGTGCAAAGAAAAAAGCTGTTGTTATAACCGTGCTTTTCGTTGCCCTGTTTTTATAACACCCGAACCATCTGCTCATAGAACAGAACGTACTTTTCGTCGATGATCCGGTTGTCGTGGTAGTGTCCGAACAGCCAGTAGTGAAACCGACTGCGGCATCGGATTTCTTCCAGGAAGTCCGTCAGCTTGTCTGGCTTGAAATCAGCATTGACTTTCTGCTGAATCGCTGTCGGTGCGCAGTGTGTGATGATGTAGTCGACTTTCCAGTCCAGCCGATCCAGCGTCTGCCGGGCTTCCGCACATTCTTCATCGGACGGCAGTTCCTCCTGCCACCACGAAATATGGTTGATACGGAACTGTCCGCGATTACGGCATAAGCTGTCATATTGTCCGTAAAAATCTGAGCTTTCCATGTCCAGAATCCCGTCCGCAATGTCGTGGCTCTGTGCGCCGCCCATTGTGAAGAAGGTGCGGCCTTGCAGCTCGAACGCCTGCCCGCGCATCAGATGGATGACATGTGGACGAATTTTCTGCACTTTCCCGCCGTGCCATTGCTCCACGGGATATTCGCTCAGAGCATCAAAGTTTTCATGGTTTCCATCCACGAACAGAATCGTAAACGGCAAGGCCTCCAGCCGGTCAAGCTGCGGATCGTCGCTCTTGTCGCCGTTCCAGACACAGCCAAAATCGCCGCAGACGATCATGTAGTCATCCTTCGTCATCTCGGCTTGCTCCGGAAAGTATTGTGGCTGAAACCGGAGGCTGTTCCCGTGAAGATCACCGGTTGCATAGATCATTTTCATCCATCCAATCGTTGCTTGATTTCTGTGCCGCCCTTGATCCGCACCAGCACCTCATCAGCAGAGAGAACCGTCACGCGCTCTACGATCTGCCGGACAGCGTTTTCGTTCCATTCTGTGATTGTCTGTGTGGTATTCTCTATAGCTTGCTCTGCCTGTTTCATGCGGGTGCAGACGCGGCTCGCATCGGTGCTGCTTTGCAGAATTGCTTCCTTCTGCCTTTTGAGGGAAGTCTGCTCGGAAAGGATTCCTGCAAACTGTGTGTTGCAGGATTCTTTATCTTCGGCATCAATGGCTTCCGCCAGTAGCCGCTGGAATTGCTCATCTAACTGCGCCAGCCGCTGTTCGATGTCGGCAAGGCTCATTGTCTGCCCATGCACCGGCAGAAGCTCTACGGAAACTGCATTCTTGATATGGTCAAGTAGGGCAGGCTTGTTGCTCATGGCGGAGTTGATCGCCGCCAGAATTGCCGCTTGCAGCGGTTCTTCCTTGATCGTCGGGGAGTCGTGGCAGTATTTTGTGCCGTAGTTCAGGCGGCTGGTGCAGCGCCAGACGGGATATTTTCGTCCGAGAGATGTCCATGTGCAGCGGCGGTATAGTGTGCCGCATTCGCCGCACACGAGCCTGTCCGATAAGGCGTATTTGCTTGTATAACAGGAGCGTCCTGTCACAGCCGTTTTTGACGGGCTGCGCAGGGCGCTTCGACGCGCCATTTCCGCTTTCACTGCATTGTACTGCTCCCGGCTGACGATGCCCTCATGGTGGTCTGGCATATAGTATTGGGTCATCTGACCGACATTCTTGACGACCTTCTTGCTGATGACATCGGTACAGAAGGTCTTTTGCAGCAGCACGTCGCCGCAGTATTTTTCGTTGGTCAGGATTCCTTTGATCGCAGAAACCGACCATTCTTCTGTCCCGAGGACAGTCTTGATCTGGTTTTCTTCCAGCCAGTCCTTCAGGTTTCGCAGACTGGCGCCACTCTCATATCGCTTATAGATTTCCCGTACCACTTCGGCCTGTTCCGGAATGACTTGGAGTTTTCCGTCTGCATCTTTTCTGTAGGCATACAGGCGATTGCACGGAATTTTAAGCGTTCCAACTTTTGCGTGCATCTGCCGCCCGCGCCGGATGTTGCCGGAGATAGATTCACTTTCGGACTGCGCCATCGCGCCGTACATGGTGATCATAAATTCGCTGTCTGGCGGTAGAGAGTTAATATTTTCTTTTTCAAAGAGGACCCCGATCCCAAGCTGCCGGAGAATGCGCGTATAGTTGATGCAGTCAAGCGTGTTGCGGGCGAACCGCTGGATGGACTTTGTGAGAATGAGGTCGATCTTTTTCTGCTTACACTGGCGGATCATCCGCAGGAACTCCGTGCGCTTTTTCGTAGACGTACCAGTAATGCCTTCGTCCGCAAAGATGCCGGCCATTGTCCACTCCTTGTTGGACATAATTTTGTCGGTATAATATTCGCATTGCGCTTCGTAGCTGCTGGCCTGTTCTTCCTCTTTGGTGGAAACACGACAGTACGCTGCGACGCGAAGCTGCTTTGTGACCGCAGCCGTTTGCTGCAATTCTGGCTTTGGTGGGATTATAATCACGCGCGGCTTTTCGTCTGTCATGTAAGATCTTCCTTTCCTACAATTTGTCCATTTTTGAGCTGTAGGCGCACCGTCTGTCGTGTCACCAGCACAGCGGAGACTGTGCTTTGCAGCAGCTCCGCATTGAGTTCTGCCGTACATTCGAACGCTGTAAACAGCCGCCGTATGCGCTCGGTTTCGTATTCCTCGTTGCCGATAGCATCGTATTGCTCCTGCGCCAGCTTGCAGATCAGGCTTCTGGCAGTGTCCTCGTCGAGCGGTTGGGTGTTTAGGATCTCGTCCAGTTCAGCCTGCGTGGTGCTGTTCGGTGCAAACTGTTTTTCTGGCTGCGTAATGCGCTCTGGCTGCTCTGCCAGCCGGCCGAACAGGTGCATGACCTGTTGCTCGATCTCCGGTGTAGGCGGCTTGGAGCAGACCCGCTTGAGCGCTTTCTGTGCGGGTGTCCGCTCCGGCAGACGCTGCTTGGTCTGACGCTTCTCGGCGGCTGCTTCAAATAAATTTATGTCAACCAATTCCGGATAGCTGTCTGCGCCGGTGTACTTAGCATTTTCTAAGATTCGGGCAATCATGTTTTTATTCCACGACTTGCCCTCGTCGTAGCTGGGGCCGGTCTTGCTCATCTGTTCTGCGATTTCCTTCAGCGACGCGCCGAGTGAATATTGCAGGAAGATGTCCTGCACGGCTTTGGCTTCCGGCTCGTTCCGGACGATTTCGCCCATGCGCATCTGATAGCCAAACGGCAGCTTCCGATTTCCCATCAGCGTCGTGTCCTTTCAATCTGTTCCGTCAGTTCCAGCCCATTTTTAAGGCGGAACCGCAGGCGCTCGTTGCTGTCCACAATGATCTTTTCCACAAGCGCATCGAACAGCTCCGCATCAAAGCCATCGAGGAAGTCCGGCCCGTCCTCCAGCGCGTCCATGAGATCGCGGGTGCGATCCGCCAGATCGTCGCTGTCGGTGTCGAGAAGCCTTGCTTTTTCCTGTTTCAGCCTGCGGAGTTGTTCGCTGAGTTTGTTGTTTGATGAGATAAAAGTGTCAGGATCAACGCCGCCCGTTTGCTGAAGCTGGGTTAGGAATTGAACCTGACTGAGAATATCGGATATTTTCTTGTTGAGGGAGATCACATCTTCGCTCCAGAGCATCCGGCTGTAACGGATCTTCTGGAGGTTCGAAAGCATTTGCGTGAAGATGGGGCCGCCGTGGTGTTTGAGTTTGTAGTACATGCGGCAGAAATCCTGTTCTATATCCGGCGTATGATATGGTGGTGTAGGGCATGATGCAGCATTCTGGAAATGCGTATTGCAGACCCAGTACATCTTATCGTTTGTATATTTCCGCTTGAGGGATCGTCCGCAATTTGCACAGTACAATTTTCTGCTGAACGGCTGATTTGTTGAACCATTGCGTGCATTTTTTCTTGATTGCAAAAGCGTCTGTACTCTGTCAAATATTTCCGCAGATACAATCGGCGGATTACTATCTGGCAGCAGATACATTTCTCGTTCACCGTGGTTCCTGACCTTTTTATGCGGGAATGTAGTCGTTGAATAGCTTTTCCCGATCATTGCCTTCCCAACATATCGTTCATTCTTCAAAATGTAGTATATCGACGAGTCTTTCCATGTTCCCATTTCGCGCCCCGGTGGAACTTCCTGCTGGGACAAGGTATTTGCAATTTCGTATCCATTCAGTCCATTTAGATACAGTTGAAAGATGAATCGAACGACCGCTGCTTCGTCTTCTTTTATGGACAGTTTTCCTTCGTGCAGGGTAAAGCCATAGGGCGCTTTGCAAGTATTAAACTTACCGCCCTCCATACGTTTTTGGTAACCCCACTGGACGTTCCCTGAAATCGACTCGCTGCCTTTCTGGGCCAGCGACGCCATGATCGCCGTAACCATCTCACTGGATACCCGTGCAGTGTCGATGCCCTGTTCCTCGAACAGAACGCTGACACCGAGTTCTTTCAGTTCTCGAACCGCCGCAAGGCAGTCTTTCGTATTTCGGGCGAATCGTGAAATAGACTTGACCAGAATGCGGTCTATTTTTCCTTTCCGACAATCCTGCATCATGCGCTGGAAATCCTCGCGTTTCTCGACGGATGTACCGGTGATACCCTCGTCGGCATAAATATCAACCATTTCCCAATCCGGATTGCTGGAGATCAGTTCGGAATAATATTGATTCTGGACGCGGTAGGAATTGAGTTGATCCTCGCTGGAAGAACTGACTCGGGCATACGCTGCGACGCGCAGCTTCCGCGCGACGATCTCATCGTGCACCGGGATTACGATGACGCGCTGCTGTTCCAGCGCAAGGTTTCCGTTGGTCTGCTTCTTTGCCATGCTGTTCACCTCCCCCTGCAGCAACACACACTACCACACCGAGGGTGTAATAGCTATGACCAAAACGGAGAAAAATCAAACGTAAAGTGTGAAATTTGCACCAAGCTCGACAGCGATCCGCCGTGCGATCTTTTTGATTTCATTCTCAGAAAACCCGACTGTTCGGAGTGCTTTCAGGAGCTGGCAGATGCCTAAAAAATCAATATTCGGATTCATAAGATTCTCCTTCAGCCACGGGGCCGCCCTGCAAAATGCAGAGCCGCCCCTGCTTTTGAAATTTTGATACTTGCTCCTGTTCGACGCTTCTTCCCGGAGCCAAGGCAGCGGCTGAACGGCAGCTGGCGCTGCGCACGGGTCTTGCACCCCTCCGAGGATCTCTCCGAACTGCCCCCATTACGTTCCGTTGTGGCTGGGCAGGAGTACCATTATCTGCGGACAAGATCACGGCAAAACAGCTTGCCAAAGCTGCTTTTGGATGGATGGGTACCGCTCGTCACCTTATTGGGCCGTCTTTATGCAGAAGTAAGATCTTCCGCACAGGTGGTCTTCGCGCATCCTCCGCATCGCTGTTCCTTTTCAGGCTCATCCGCTTGATGTCATTTAAGTCGCTGGATATGTACTTTTCAAGCTGCACGAGGAGGACTGAAAATGTCCCCTCATGTGGTAGGCAGCGAGAACGCGCTTTTTATGCAGTTTTTCCTCATTTTTTTAGAAATTTTTTGATGCGAGAGATTTTACGCGAAAGAGAATATTGTTTTCCATATCCCATCCTTTCCAAATCAGACTGTGTAAAACCTTGAATGACGATCTGCGTCAGCAACTCCAAATCTTGTTCCGGCAGTTCCTTCAAACGCTTTGCAAGCTGTTCATCTGAGATTTCTTCTATCCATCCAGTGCTAGCGTTCGCAGCATAGTCGTCCCAACAGCTGATTTTGACAAGGAACTTTTTGAATAGCGGTGATTTGTCTTGTTGACTGTTGCCTTCCTCAAATTCCGCTACTCTGAACTCTTGCTTATGAATACTATAGATGCGTTCTTTCTTGAATTGCGTCCAATCGAAATCATGCATAATCTCTATTTTTTCTTCTGACATGCCTGCTCGTTCATACTCTGCGCGGAGCGTATTCCATTCTCGCTCAAACTTTGCCTTTTCCAGTGCATAGTTGAATCCCATACGGATTCCTCCATTCTTTTGAAATTTTGAGAAAACCAAAATTTCAAAAGCGGAGGGGCGCGGGAATGAAAACAAAAAACCGCCAGCGGTTTACCGCTGCGATTTGCAGCATGTTTCCACTGACGGAGAGGAATTTCATACACCAGTAGTTCCGACTGCTGCCGTACAAACCCGGAGTTCACAATCCCGGTTTTCTGGCACTGACGGAAACGACTGATGTTCTGGGCTGCGGATCACCGCAGGAGGCGTTGGATACGCCTCTTTTTTCGTCCAAACAGTATCATAGCGCTCCATTCCCGGCAGGAATGGAGCGCTATCGCGTACAGATTGCCCTCCAGCACTGCCATTTTTTTATATGCGGCGCTGGAGGTATTTTATTGAATATTGCACTACTGGTGAATAAAATTCGACACCATTAGAGCATTTCTGAAATACAGCGTTTTTTGTACAATACCCGTGTTGGAGGTGAGCTACTGGTGTCGATGAACAATACTCCATTAGAGGAGCGTTTTGGAAATAAGTTGGAAGAACTGCGCGAAGGGAAGCATATGACGCGAGAGCAGTTGGCTGATTGTGTCGGCCTGAGTACCCAGCATATCTCTGCACTAGAACGCGGCGAACGGCGGCCGACACTGAATACCCTGGAGAAGATTCTGCGGACATTGGGCGCACCGACTGAGTGGCTCATCTACCCGGAGCTTGAAGAAAAGAATCCACGTTTGGACGAAATCATGCACACTGCCGCCACTTTCTCACCTGAGCAGCAGGAATTTCTGCTCGGCGTTATGCGGCTGATGCAGACGCAAGAATACGAAGCGGGTTAAAAATAGCGGTGTTCGCTGGAACACCGCTATTTTTGTCTATCGGATATATCGTTTTACCACTTGCAGCAGCTCCTGAGCGAGAAGCTGCTCAGATGACTCGTTCAGCATGGTGCGCACCATCTCCTGCTCGACAACGCCATCCAGCAGAGCATCCACTGATACCTGAAAGGTATTCGCCAACTTCAGGCACAGCGTCAGATTTGGCCGCGCTTCACCGCGTTCGATTCTGGATATCTGTTTCTGCTCGGTACCAAGCTGCTCTGCCAATTCTTCCTGGCTGCATCCGCATTGCTTTCGCAGTTCACGCACATTTTTCCCAAGCTGCGCATATAACAAATAATCTGAATGAACAAATTCTTCTTTATAGGATACCATCTGCTATCACCAGTTTGACACATTTCCTCCTATCTGTAAACACTCGAAAAGGTATATTTTATACGAATTTTATGCCAATTCAGGGCTATTTTCGGTGATCTGGAGCTTGTGGCAGTGGTCCGCGCCGAGGACAGCTTCCACAGCTTCCTTGAACTGCCCGAACCTCTCGTTCGGCACGAAGGCGAGCGCCGTTCCGGCGAAGCCGCCGCCGTGGACGCGGACAGCACCTTCGCCGCCGAGAAGCTGCTGGCAGAGCGCGATGGTGAACGCCATATCCTGCTTCTCGATGTACCCCGCCGGGATCACGTTTTGAAGCAGCGTCCACGACGCCATGCCGGACTCATTGACATAGTGTAAAAACGCGTCAAAATTGTCGTTCTTCAGTGCCCGCACCTGCATCTGCACACGGCGGTTTTCGTTGAAGAAATGGATGGCGCGCAGCACCGCGCGGTCGCCGGTTTCCTTGCGGATTTCCGCAATCTTTGCGTAAAACTCCTGCTCATCGACCTCACGGAGGACTTCTTTTCCGAAGAACGCTGCGACTTTTATCATTTCAATCGGCATTGCCGCATATTCGTCGGTCAAATCGGCATGATCCGCGCCGGAGTCGATCGTGCAGAGCGTATAGCCAGAGTGTGCGAAGTCGTAATCGACCTTCTCGACGATCGGCGTTTTCGGGTCATGGAAGTCGATGAACACCAGACCGCCAACGCTCGACGCCATCTGATCCATCAGACCGGACGGCTTGCCGTAGTACACGTTTTCCGCGTACTGCCCGATCTGCGCGATTTCAATGGCCGATACTTCGCCGTTTGCAAACAGACCGTTGAGAATTCTGCCAATCAGCACCTCAAACGCTGCCGAGCTGGACAGCCCCGAGCCGGGCAGCACGGTCGACTTGACTTTTGCGTCAAAACCGGCGAGCTTGTAGCCACGCTGGGCAAACGCCGCCGCCACGCCGCGAATCAATGCCGCCGTGGTGTTCTTTTCTTCTTCCCGGATTTTCAGATCACCGATGTCGATTTCGACCGGCTTGTAACCCTCGGAATCGACGCGGATAACGTTCGTGCCGTTGAGGGTCACTTCTGCCGTCGTCTCCATATCGACCGCCGCCGCGATCACGCACCCATGCTGATGGTCGGTGTGGTTGCCGCCGATCTCCGTGCGGCCGGGAGCCGAAAAATGATAAACCTTATCCATTCTGAACCTCCGTCAGGAACTTTTTGAGGTGATTTCTACCCTCTGCCGTGCATTTGTAGACGCCTGCACATTCGAGCACCTTGGCAAATACCTGCCCAATCTCAAATTGGATGATCTCCTCAGCATTGTCGGCGTTGAATTCCGGATGTCTACCCATGAATTCGTCAGCCCAATCCGCGTGCTTGGCAAGCTCGTCGTTTGCGCGCAGGTCTTCGCCGTTCAAGAGCGCCGTCTTGAGGTCTGCCATCTCTTTTTTCAGTCGCCCGGGCAGGATGGCAAGGCCCATGACTTCGATCAGGCCGATGTTCTCCTTCTTGATGTGATGCAGCTCCTCATGCGGATGATAGAGGCCCATCGGATGCTCTTTCGTGGTCAGGTTGTTGCGCAAGACCAGATCCAGTTCGTACTTGCCGTTCCGCATCCGCGCGATCGGCGTAATGGTGTTGTGTGGCTCGCCGTCGGTTTCCGCAAAGATCATCGCCTCGGGGTCGCTGTATTTGCGCCACTTCGCGAGGATTCTGCCCGCGAGGTCGCAGAGCTGCTGCTTGTCCGAAGAGTTCAGGCGCAGCACCGTCATCGGGTACTTCACGACGCAGCAGTCCACATCCTCAAATCCCGGCACTTCAAAGCCGAACTCTTTTTCCGCCTTCTCCATCGGGAAGGTATGATGGCCGCCCTGAAAGTGCTCATGTGCCAGAATGCTGCCGCCAACGATGGGCAGGTCAGCGTTCGAGCCGAGGAAATAGTGCGGGAATTGCTCGACGAACGAGAAGAGTTTGTCAAAGGCAGTCCGGTCAATCACCATCGGCGTGTGCTCGGTGTTCATCACGATCGCGTGTTCATTGTAATAGACATACGGCGAATACTGGAAACCCCACGGCTGGCCGTTCACGGTCACGGGCATGACGCGGAGATTCTGCCTCGCCGGGTGCGAAATGGTTCCCGCATAACCGACGTTTTCGACGCAAAGAAGGCACTTGGGATAGCCGGACGCCTTTTTCAGCTTCGCTGCCGCAATATCTCTGGGGTCTTTCTCCGGCTTCGAGAGGTTGATGGAAATTTCAAGTTCGCCGTACTTCGTGTCAGAAACCCAGTGCTCATCCTTTGCGATGCGGTCGCGGCGGATATAGTTGCAGTCCTGACTGAGCTTGTAGAAATAATCGGTTGCCGCTTTCGGGGACTCTGCGTAGAGCGACCAGAACTTGCGCACCACCTCAGAGGGCCGTGGCGTCACACAGCCCATGAGCCGCGTGTCAAACAGATCGCGCTCCGCAATCGTGTCGTGGATCTGTCCCTGCTCTGCCGCATAGTCGCACAGAATATTCAGGCATTCCGGAAACTCATAGTGCTCTTTCTGCTTTTCATAGCTTTCGAGTTTTAATTCCGTCAGAAGTGAGTTTCTGGCGAACGTCTCATCCAGCGGGTGCAGCAGGCCGCAGTCCTTCGCGTAATCGAGCAGCGAATCCAGCGCGGCATATACCGTCTCAATCTTCATAGCCATGCGGATGCTCCTTGTGCCAGTTCCAGGCCGAACCGATGATCGTCTCAATATCGTCGTATTTTGGCTTCCAGCCGAGGACGGTCTTCGCCTTTTCCGAGGACGCAACTAACTGCGCCGGATCACCGGCTCTTCTTGCCGCCATTTCGCACTTGATGGGTTTGCCGACGACCTTCTCCGCCGTGTCGATGATCTCCTTAACCGTGAAGCCGACGCCGTTGCCGAGGTTGAACACGTTGTTCTCGCCGCCGTTCATCAGATATTCGGCAGCTAAGATATGTGCAGAAGCAAGATCCGTGACGTGGATATAGTCGCGGACGCAGGTGCCGTCGCGCGTGGGATAGTCGTCGCCAAAGATGGAGACGTGGTCGCGCTGGCCGTTCGGGACTTGCAGAACGATGGGAATCAGGTGCGTTTCGGGGTTATGCGCCTCGCCGATCTTGCCGGACATATGCGCACCGCAGGCGTTGAAGTAGCGCAGCGCGACAAAATGAATCCCGTGCGCGACGGACGCCCAGTAGAACATCCGCTCCATGGAGAGCTTGGTTTCGCCGTAGCAGTTGGTCGGGTGCGTCGGGTCAGTTTCCAGAATGGGAACGCGCTCCGGCTCGCCGTAGGTCGCCGCCGTGGACGAAAAGACGATGTACTTCACGCCGTGCTCGATCATGCTCTGCAGCATCGTCCGCGTGCCGCCGAGGTTGTTGTCGTAATATTTCAGCGGATTGACCATGCTCTCGCCGACCTGCGAGTTCGCGGCAAAGTGGATGACCGCGTCAATTTTCTCAGACGAGAACACGTGATCGCAGAACTCTTTATTGCGGATGTCGCCCTGATAGAACCGCGCCTTCGGATGGACGGCCTTGCGGAAGCCTGTCTCCAGATTGTCTGCGACCACGACATCGTAGCCATTATCGATCAGCTCATATACCGTGTGGCTGCCGATATAGCCTGCGCCGCCTAATACCAGAATTGTTTTCATCCTATATGCCCCTTTCTCTATTCAGCATTTCAGCTTTCAGCCCCTCTGTTAAGCATTGCTCATATGCCGCGATACGGAAAATCCGCGCCGCAGCCGCTCCCCAAGTGCTCCGGATCGACATTGTCAGCTTGGAAATTTTCTGCGGTTCGTCCAATTGCAGCACAAGGAGCCTCTGAATATTCTCTTCGATATTCCACACAGCAAGCAGTGCCTCTTGCTCATCAATGGCTGTGACTATGACATTTCCGAGTCGCTGAAAAAGAATCAGGGCACGAGCACGACAGTCTCGGACGGGTCTTCGTGGACGGCGGACAGGGACGGGAACATCTGGGTCACGAAGGACGGCGTGACCACAAAGGCAAATATTACATACCAGCCGGGCGGTGGCAGCGGAGGTTCTGGCGGCGTGGTTTCCGGCGGCAGGAGACCCGGTATTTCAAATACCGGAGGCAGCGGGGCAACGACCCCCCCGGCAGGAGCGCAGCCGTCCGGGGGCAGCACTTCCGGAACCGGGACAGGTCTTGGCGGAGGTACAACCGGCTCTGGGACAAGCGAAACGGTCGACAACGCGGCAAGCCAGAGGCAAGCATATGATCAGCTGATTCAGGATTATCTCAAGCAGCTGCAAGCGATGCAGGGGCAGAAGACAGCAACGGCGGGAGACCAGTCGGATTATATCCGGCGGATGTATGAACAGCAGCTGGCGGCGAACAAAGCCCAGCTCGAGAGCGACTACAACCAGAATGTCAGCGGACTCGACAGCGAGGCAAGCAAGATCGGCTCGAATTATTATGAGCAGAGACGGCAGACGCAGGCAAACGCCGACCGGTCGCAGGCGAGCTATAACGAGATGGCGAACGCCTCGGGGCTCAACTCCGGCACGGGTGGTCAGGCAGCACTTTCCAGAAGTAATCAGCTGCAAAGCGATCTGACGGCGCTCGGAAATGCCGAGGCGCAGAACCGGGCGGAGATCGAGCGGCAGAGGACGCTTCTCGGGCAGCAGTATCAGAACGCGATCCAGAAGGCGCAAGTGGAAAACAATATGGAGCTTGCACAAAGGCTGTATCAGGAGGCCGTGCGTGTGGACGAGAGCATCATAGACGCTTCCAAGAACGACAGCAACCGCGCGCTGGAGATTCTCAATATGATGCTCAATCAGGTGAGCTCCGACCGAAACCTTGCTTCGGAAGAGGCACGGAAGGCAGCGGAGATCGCGGCGGCGGGCGGAAAATACGGGCTGTATGGGAAGCTTTACGGGCTTTCCGACGACGTGATTGCGCAGCTTGAAACGATTTACAATAAAGAACTGGCTGACACAGAGCTTGGACGCAGGCTCGACCTTGCGCTGAAACTGAAGGAAATCAGAAAGAACAGTTCCAGCCGAACTGACGGCAACGGCTATAGCGTTACAGACATACTGAACGGAGCGTACAGATGATTACAAAAGACGGCGAGAGAAACCCAAATTCCGGGAAGAGCAAAGCCGAACAGGCGAGTAATAAAGGGCAGAAGAAGAAAAATACCGGCACGGGAAACAAGGGCGGCGCGCCAAAGTCGATTCCAAGCGCCTCCACAAGCACGCCGAAAACGACGCCTTCTTCCAGCACAAGCGGTTCACTGACGACGCCCAAGACGACGGAAAGCCAGAAAAGCAGTTCTTCGTCTTCTGGTTCCTCCGACTCTTCCAGCAAGAAAAAAACACTGAGCGCAGAGGAAAAATCCAAAGCGCTCAGCGATCTGATGGACAGGGCAACGATCGGCAGCTCGAGAACCTACGGGCTTTCGTTTCAGAGCTCTGCCAACCGGAAGATCTCCGACGCGGAGTCAAAGCGGAAGCAGACGCTTGTGGAGCAGGCGACGAAGAACGGGTATCTGGTTGGTCAGAACACGAAGCAGGCGCAGGATTTCCGCAATACGGTTAATCAGAAGCTTGAACGAGCCATTTCCAGCGGGAAAAGCCCGAGTGAGGCGAGAGCGGATGAGCAGCAGCGCATCAGAACACAAAGGACGGTTAACCGAGATCAGGAAAAGGGGTACAACCGGACTGTATCTGAGCTTAACAAGCAGATCGCGGCTATCGACAGCGAACTTGCGCCGCTCAAGAACAAAATTGAAGGCCGCTACCCAGTGGTCAGCGAGAAAAGCGGGAAGACCAAAGAGGCGCTGACTGAAGAGCGAAGCAAACTGATTCAGAAGAAAAAGGACGTGACGGGCGACTACGGCGTTTTGGATTCTATCTATAACGCACTGGAAGCGGGCGCAGGGCAGTTTAACTCCGGCGTTACCAGCACACTGAATGCGGGTAAAAATGTTCTAATGCAGCTGGAAGCTTTTGTAAACGGCGGCTGGGACAAGGAAAGCGGTAAGTTTGTGAAGGGCGATGCGCCGTTTTTTGGTTCTCTCCTTCAACCGGTATCTGATTTGAACCAGAGCACGAAGGACACGACGGCGCAGTTCGCGCAGAAGGCGGCTACGGGATGGAATCAGTATGGGAAAGGCGGCAATCTTGCAAATCAGCTGATTCAGGGCACAGTCTCGGCAGTCCCGAACGCGGTTCTCGCAATGGCAACGGCGGGCGGCTCTACAGCGGCGACACTCGCCCCGGAGGCTTCGGGATTGACGGCGACAGTTGCAGATGCGGTGCAGAAGCTCTCCAAAGACCCTATGTACTGGACAAGCTTCGTTCAGAGCTTCGGCAATTCGTATGACGAGGCGATCGAAAAGGGCGCGACGGAGGACGAAGCACTTCTGGCGACGCTTCTTTCCTCGACGGCGAACGCCATTGTGGAAGTTGGCGGCGGCGTGGAGCAGCTGCCGGGCGAACTGCGCGAGGCAGGACTTACCAG
>CALCJW010000060.1:0-5305 GCA_937967235.1 uncultured Clostridia bacterium | reverse complement strand
TCGTCACGAAGACAAAAAGCGCGCCCTATCTCGGAGCCGTCGTCGTGTGCGACGGAGCGGACAGCGCGACAGTGCGGCTGCGCATCATGCAGGCAGTTTCCGCCCTGACAGGGCTTGGAAGCGATAAAATCAGTGTCATCAAAATGAAACGGCAATAGGAGGAGCGAACATGAAAATCTGGAAACGAAACGCGGTCATTGCAACGGTGCTGTTATTCATCTGCGCGGGCGTGTATCTCAACTGGTCGTATAACAACCGGCAGAAAACGCCAGATCTGACCGACACACTGAACGCCGAGCAGGTGATGGGGGAGGCGACGCTTCAACTGGAGGACGCGGCAGAGCCTGTATCCCTGGACACAAGCGCAGGTTCGACGGATGATTACTTTGCGCAGATGCGCCTGAGCCGGCAGTCCTCGCGCGACAGCGCAGTCGAGCTCTTGGAAGAGACGATCGCCTACGACGAGGGAACGACGGTGGGGGACACCGCCTCGCAGACCCTCAACCGCATTGTCGGCGCGGCGCTCAGCGAGGCGCAGATCGAGAGCCTGATCATCGCCAAAGGCTTTACCGACTGTGTGACCTACATGGCGGACGATACCGTGAGTGTTGCGGTTTCTGCTCCGGCCGAAGGGCTTTCGACCGCCGATGTGGCGCTCATTTCGGACGTTGTGACCTCGCAGACGGACTATGATTTGTCGCAGGTTCGCGTGATCGAAGTAAAAGCGCAGTGAAAAACAGTTGAAATTCCGGAAGTTTGTGGTACAATGTTCGCATAAGCACCGAAACCCGGAGGTAATACGATGGCAGAAAACAAAGAATACTTCACGCAGGAAATGGAGAACGGCTCCATTCAGATCTCGGAGGACGTTGTCGCGTCCGTGACAGGTATGGCCGTGCTCGAGGTCGAAGGTGTCTGCGGTCTGAGCAGCACCATCGGAACGGATATCGCCGAAATGCTCGGCATGAAGACGCTCTCCAAAGGCGTGCGTCTTTCGAGCACCGAGTCTGGCGCGCTGCGCATCGACTGCGACGTTGTCGCCAAGTTTGGCCAGAACATCTTTGAGCTTGCCAAGAACGTGCAGGAAAACGTCAAGTCCAGCGTCGAGTCTGTCACCGGACTCACCGTCGGCGAGGTCAACGTGACCGTCTGCGGCATTGCGCTGCCGAAGGAAGCAAAGAAATAACGGAAAAATAAACCCTTTGCCGGTTGTGACAAAGGGTTTATTTTTGCTGCAACTTCCTGTATAATAAATAATCATTTTGAGAGAGAACGCTGCATTTTGTGGCGAAGGAGAACTGCAATGACCAGATCAAATGCAAGAGAGATTGCCTGCCACCTTGTCTATGAAATGAACTTCAACGGCATCACCGCCGACGAGGCGATGAACCTTCTGATGGACCCGGACTACTATCCGTCGCTGGCTTCAGAGACCGAAATTTACGCCGAGCGCCCGTCCGGCAAGCAGGCGGAATATCTTGCAGGTGTGGTCCACGGCGTGGAGCGCGAGCGCGAAAAGCTTGCAGGCTTCATCGAGAAAAACGCCATCGGCTGGAGCCTTGGGCGCATCTCCAAGGTCGCCGTCGCGGTCATGGAGGTCGCGATGTACGAGTGCGAGCATGAAGCCGACGTGCCGACAGCGGCCGCCATCAGCGAAGCGGTCGAGCTGACGAGAAAATATGAGGACGAGGACGTGGTGTCCTTTGTCAACGGCATTCTTGGGAAATTTGCCCGGGAGGGCATGGCGCAATGATGGTTTTGGGGCTGGATACCAGCAACTACACCACCTCTGCGGCTGTATTTGACGGCGTGAGCGGTAAAAACTGCTCACGTCTTTTGGATGTAAAAGAAGGCGAACTGGGGCTTCGGCAGTCGGACGCGCTGTTTTCCCATGTCAAGCGCCTGCCGGAGCTGGTCGCGCAGCTTTTCGCGGAGCTTCCGAGAGACGAAATCGTGGCCATCGGCGCTTCGACAAGACCGCGGGCTGTCGAGGGCTCGTATATGCCGTGCTTCCTCGCAGGCGAAAGTCAGGCGCGGAACCTCGCGACCGTTCTGGATGTCCCGTTCTACGCTTTTTCTCACCAGCAGGGGCATATTGCGGCGGCCTGCTGGTCATCCGGCCGCATGGATCTGATGGATACGCCGCATCTGGCATGGCACCTGTCCGGCGGTACGACGGAGCTGCTGCTCGTCACGCCCGGAAACAAAAACGTGAACGCGGAAAAAATCGGCGGCACGCAGGATATTTCTGCCGGGCAGCTCATCGACCGGACAGGAAACACGCTTGGCCTTCGCTTTCCGTCTGGAAAAGAAATAGACCGCCTCAGCCGGGAATCGGTTTGCCGTGAGCGGTTTAAGGTAAAGCTGAACAGTCTGACGTTTTCGTTTTCCGGTTTAGAGAACAAGATGCACGCGTTTTATGACGCAAATCACAATCCCGCCGATACGGCAAAATACGTCCTCAACTGCGTGTGCTCGTGCATCGTGGCGGTCACGCGCGAAGCGTTAAAGCAATATCCGGGCTTCCCGGTCGTCTTTTCCGGCGGCGTTGCGTCCAATTCGCAGCTGCGAGAGAGCTGTAGGGACTTTGACGCGATTTTTGCGCCGCCTGAATACTCCACCGACAACGCCATGGGCATTGCCGTTCTCACGTGGCTGCAAGGAGCGTAGTGATGGAAAGACAGATTTTAGACGTCAGTCAGGTCAATGAATACATCAAGGGCCTGATGGATACCGACGAGCTTTTAACGGGGCTTTGCATCCGCGGCGAGCTCAGCAACTATAAAATCTACCCCTCGGGACACCACTACTTTACCCTCAAGGACGCAGGCGGCGCACTTCGGTGCGTGATGTTCCGCTCGAGCGCGGCGCGTCTCCGCTTCCGGCCGGAAAACGGGATGAAGGTGCTCGCTATGGGAAGGATCACCGTCTTTCCGCGAGACGGCGCGTACCAGCTCTATTGTAGCGACTTAACTCCGGACGGCGTAGGCGATTTATATGTCGCGTTTGAACAGCTCAAAGCGAAGCTCTCCGCCGAAGGGCTCTTTGACGCGCGGCACAAAAAGCCGTTCCCGCCGTTTCCGCACCGGATTGCCATCATCACCTCCGGCGCGGGCGCAGCGATCATGGACATGCTGCGGATTTTGGGAAAGCGCTATCCTTTGAGCAAGGTTGTCATTCTTCCTGTGCGCGTGCAGGGGCAGGAAGCTCCCGCTGAGATTGCGGGCGCCATCCGCTATGCGAACAAGTATCAGGTAGCGGATGTCATCATCACAGGCCGCGGCGGCGGCTCGATGGAGGACCTTTGGGCGTTTAACGACGAGCGCGTGGCGCGGGCGATTTTTGCGTCCACGATTCCGGTTGTGAGCGCGGTCGGGCATGAGCCGGACGTGACGATTTCCGATTTCGTTGCCGATGTGCGCGCGGCGACGCCTTCTAATGCAGCAGAGCTTGTCGCGCCCGACCAGAACGATCTGCGTGCGTATCTTCTCACCGCGCAAAAGCGCATGGCGCAGGCGATGCAGAAGCAGGTAAAGCTCGACCGGAAAACACTCGACAGCCTCAGAAGCCGAAGGGTGCTGCAATCGCCAATCAATTATGTAAACGAAAAACGGCTGCTGCTGGACCACAGCGCGCAGCGGCTTGGCGCGGCAATGCAGCGCAATCAGGAAGCGCAGAAGCGCCGCTTCATCCATCTGACAGCGAAGCTTGACGCACTGAGCCCCTTGAAGGTTCTTGCGCGGGGCTACAGCGTGGTCTTGACCGAAGATGGCCGTGTCGTGCAGCGCGCGGAGCAGGTAAGCGTCGGGCAGCAGGTTACCGTAAAATTAAGCGAGGGAAGCATCACCGCTTCCGTCCTTGGAACGCAGGAGGAACGCCATGGCTAAGAAATCGCAGAGCTTTGAACAGTCGATCACAAGACTCGACGAAATTGTCCGTCAGCTCGAGCAGGGAAACGTGCCGCTGGAGGACGCGCTCAAGCTCTTTCAGGAAGGGACGGCTCTGGTCGACACCTGCGGCAAGCTCCTCGACAAAGCAGAGCTTGAGGTCGTCAAGCTGATGAAAACCGCCGACGGCACACCGGCAGAAACGGAGTATGAACGCGATGATGTTTAAAGACATAATGGCAGACTACCAGAAAACCGTGGAGGACTATCTGAAAACGCTTTTCACCGACGACGCGCCGCAGAAGCAGCTTTTCGACGCAATGCGCTACAGTCTGCTTGCCGGCGGCAAGCGCATCCGCCCGATTCTGACGCTCGAGTTCTGCCGCGTGTGTGGGGGCGATATGGAAAAGGCGCTGCCCTTTGCGGCGGCCATCGAGATGGTGCATACCTACAGCCTCATCCACGATGATCTTCCGTGCATGGACAACGACGACTACCGGCGCGGCAGGCTCACGAACCACAAGGTTTTCGGTGAGGCAAATGCTGTCCTCGCGGGAGATGCGCTTCTGACTGCGGCATTTGGCTCGCTTGCAAAGGCGGAGCTTCCGGCGGAGAGAATCTGCAAAGCCGTGGCGCTGTTATCGAAGTGTGCGGGCGAATGCGGTATGGTCGGCGGGCAGGTGCTGGATTTAGCGGGAGAGCAGCTCGTTCTGACAGAAGAGGAAATCTATAACGTCCATCGTCTCAAGACCGGTGCGCTCATTTCGGCTGCCTGCCAGCTTGGTGTCATCGCAGCGGGCGGCACGCAGGAGCAGCTGGACGCGGCAGACCGGTACGCCGAAGCGCTTGGGCTCGCGTTCCAGACGAGAGATGACATGCTCGATGTCCTCGGAGACTCCGGCAAGATGGGCAAGGCCACCGGCATGGACGAGAACAAGAATACATTCGTCCGACTCTACGGCGTGGGTGCGTGCTCGCGGCTCATTGAAAAGGAAACGCAGAAAGCCATTGAGGCGCTCGGCGCGTTCGAGGACTCCGACTTTTTAAAGGAGCTTTCCATGAAGCTCGCGATTCGCGAGTGCTAAAACCTTTTGCTGTGCGTAGGGGCGGACAGAGGCGTCCGCCCCTACGAAATTCGGATTACATTAACACAAACGCAACTGGACTCTCTTCTTCGGAGGAGGGTCTTTTTCTTACGCTCGTTCATAGAATATTCTTGAATATGAGCTTGTATATACACTGGAAACATGGTATAATATGCGAAGTCTCGCGATGTGGGCGCCTTTGCCCCTTCGCGCGGCGAACGATGGCGCAGTATCCTAGTCAGCCTGCCGGTTTCGAGGAAGGGCCTAAAAATCCTTTAAAGGGCACATCTGTGAAGCCCCTGGTGTCTGCTTCTTACGCCAAGTCTGGGGTGG
>CALCJW010000059.1:0-2877 GCA_937967235.1 uncultured Clostridia bacterium | reverse complement strand
CGTCAGAGCCTCCGCCAGCGTAGCCGCATAGCCGCTCTGCTCGCCAGCTGCCCAGTAGACAGGCGTAGTCGCATCCCAAGCACTTTCGTCATTGAGCGTCAAAGTGTAGGCCTTGTCGCTAAGTGCTGCAAATGCGTCTTTCAGCGTATCATACGACACACCGTCAACCGTGGCCACGCCAGTCTGATTCTTGACCTGGTAAACTATAGTTGCCTTGCCCTCCGCGTCAACTTGCTTAACCGTTAAGGGCTTGCCAGAGGCTTCGGTGATTTCCGTTGCCTCAACCTGATAGAGGTTAGAACCGGTCGTGCCGTTAGCTGCAAGGCCGTTGACAGTGTTATTGCCGGAGATGGTCACGTCGTAGGCCTGCGTGCTGTTCTTGATGTTGAGGAAGGCCTTGTTCTCCTTGGTGGAGGTGACCGTGCAGTCCTTCACCTCGACCTTTCGAGCATCCGTGCCAGCATTGCCAGCTTCGACATAGACGTTCACGCCCTTGCCGGAGATGTTGAATTCGCAGCCGTCGAAACTCATGCTCTTCGAGGAGTAATCCCACAGAGCATAGTCACCTTCCGGAGCGTTGAACTTACTGTTAATGAACTTGGCCGTCTCGTAGCCCCAGTAAGCAGTCTTACCGCTCAGTACGCAGTCATCAACAATGGTATTGCTGATACGGATGAAGCCGCGGTAGTCAGCACCGTCAGACTTCAAGGTCATGTTCTTGAAGGTAATGGTGTCGCAGCCGTCGAAGCTGTAGTCGCCATTCTTTTCGCCGCCCGGCGTATTGTCCAAATCGCCAATCGTCCAGACTGTGCCTTCGCCAGAGCCGACAAAGGTCAGGGACTTCTTGGGGGACGGGTTGCCGTAGGTCGTGAACTCGCCCGCAGCAAGCTTGATGGTGTCGCCATCAGATGCGTTCGCAATAGCCTCAGCCAGCTCTTCGCTGGTCTCGATAAGCTTCTCACTCGAGCCGGAAGATACCTTGCCGGTTGTCTCGTCGTAAGTAGTGCCTTCCGGAAGGTACTTGCTCATTTCGTCTGCCGAAATGTTGGTGAACGTACCGCCCGTGACAGTCAAGCCGTCATTCGTAACGTCAGAAATATATGCATTCACCAGTGCTGTGACAGTACCGGTAACTGTACCGCCGGAAATTGCTGCCGTGGCATAGGAAGCCTTATAAGGAGCATATACATATCCCGTGCCATTTTCAGTCGGCTCCAGTTTCACAGTGCCGCCAGTAATACTTACATCGCAGTTTTCAGAATAGCCATTTACCATGCCAACCTGAACGACCTGCGCGAAAGCATTTTTGCCGCCAACCTTAAAGATGCCGTCAGAAATTACTACGTGGCAATTTTCCTGTTTGCTACTATTGCCGAAAATAAGAACACCGACAACATCGTTATTATCGCTGTAGGAATCAAAATCAACAGTAATGTCAAGTTCGCCGCCCGCCATATTCAGTGTGGCGTTCTGATCGACATGAATCGCTTTGAACTGTTTGCCACTTCCGGTTGCAGTAATCTTACCACCATTGATGTTGACAATTGCGTTGCCAGCCGTAGCATACGCATGAATTGCAGAATTCACAGAAGCCTGAACGTTGATTTCAACATCACCATTGAGGTTCAACGTAGAAGTCGTCGATGCATCTGTATTGTTAACATAAATGCCGTCGCTATTTCTGGCGCTGCATTTAAAAACATACTTGCCAGTGCCGCTGCTTGCGAGCGTCAACGTTGCATTCTCGACAACAATGCCGTCGCCGTTGCTTACAGAAACAGTCAGCGTATTGGAGTCTACGTCAAGCGTAATGTCCTTGTTGCTGATTGTCAGCGTAGCAGTCAGCTCGACATTGTCCAGCAGTGTTACCGTAGCGCCGCTCGCAGCCGCCTGAATTGCAGCGTCGAGTGACGCGTAACCCTGTCCGTCGATAGAAGCGACATTGTTCGTTTCCACGACGGGAGTCTCGCCCTCGCCTGCCTGCGGGTCACCCTCTTCACTAGAGGTTGTTTTCTTTTCTTCGGGGGTCGTTTCCTCTTCCGTGGGAACGTCCTTTTTGTTCGTTTCCTCGGAAGGCTCTCCTTCAGATGCGCCCGAAGACTGTCCCTCGCCGGAACCGCCCGCAGACGTACCATTTGCGGTGCTTTCCCCGACGTTACTGGTATTCTGGTCGACCTCGTTATCTGCCAACGCCGTTGTCGTCAGCAGACCGAAGATCATACTCAGAGCCAGCAGCATCGCAAGAATACGCCGCGAACGCATGTGTCTCATCTGTATTTTCCCTCACTTTCAAAATTTGGCCCGAAGGTCTTTTTTGCAGCTTGTTTCCCACCGTCCGTGGAACCGTTTACAGCCGGCAAGCCCTGCAGCCACATCTTAACACGATTATAGCAATCCAATTCTTCAAATGCAACCCTGCATTATCATTTTTTTACTATTCCGGAAATTTTTTTCGCTCGTCTCGCGTTCTGCTGCCAGCGCACGCTCCCTCAAACAGCCGCAGCGCGCGGAAAAGCGCCTCCCGGTCCCGCCCGACCCGGCTCATGTCCCCCAGCCGCTGCCGCTTTCCGAGCGCCGCTCTTACTATATATAGTATCGCCCGCCAGAGCGCGAAAAACGGGATCAGAACCGGGACTTTTTTCACGATCGGGTGGTGTGAGCGCACGCCGCCAAGCAGGCTCTGCCAGAGCTTCTGTGTCCGCGTCTGCCGCTTCTCCTCGCCCCGGAATGACGGCAGAAAAACCGCGCTGCCGCTGTGCGTCTCGTCCCGCCGCCCGAAGTTTCCGCCCGAGAGAATATCTTCCAGAATTCCCGTGGCCAGCTCCTCCGGCGCGACCTTCGCAAAGTCTAAAAGCGGCGTGCCAAGATACATCGCGC